>JBMOQT010000342.1:0-36327 GCA_049320945.1 Pseudomonadota bacterium | reverse complement strand
TTTGGCTCCGGCCGCCCTTCGGGCTTAACTTGCTGCGCAAGTTAGCCTGCGCCGCAAGAAGCCCGCCCCGGCGGGCTTCTTGTCAAGACCGGTGCAATCAACCGCTCTGCCACCCATCCATCGTTGCTGCCGGTTTCGGCTCCGGCCCGCCCTTCGGGCTTAACTTGCTGCGCAAGTTAGCCTGCGCCGCAAGAAGCCCGCCCCGGCGGGTTCTTGTCAAGACCGGTGCAATCAACCGCTCTGCCACCCATCCGAGGGACCGCATTTTATCTCACTGCCGCCTTGCCCGCCGTGATTGCAACTTTCGGCTCCATTGGCTAGTCTTACGCGCCGAGGATCTTTCATTCCATCTTACGGAGGAGCTGATGCAACCCCAATTCCAGGTGGCCGCAGATCGCGCGCGGGGTCTTGCCCTGCAGCAGAACCGCGTGCTTCGCAATACCTACCTGCTGCTCGCCCTGTCCATGGTGCCGACGGTGCTCGGGGCCTGGGCCGGTGTCCGCATGGGCTTTTCCTTCTTTGCCGGCAACCCCCTGATCTCCTTTCTGCTGTTTCTCGGCATCGCTTTCGGCTTCATGTGGGGCATCGAGAAGACCAAGAACAGCGGCGCCGGCGTAGCGCTGCTGTTGGGCTTCACCTTCTTCATGGGCCTGATGCTTTCGCGCATCCTGCAGTACGCCCTGGGCTTCGCCAACGGCGGATCGCTGATCGCCCTGGCGGCGGGCGGCACCGGCGCCATCTTCTTCACCCTGGCGGGCGTGGCCACCGTGACCCGGCGCGACTTCATCGGCCTGGGAAAATTCCTGTTCGTCGGCCTGATCCTGCTGCTGGTCGCGATGCTGGCGAACGTCTTCCTGCAGATCCCGGCGATGGCCCTGACCATTTCCGCCATCGCGGTGCTGATGTTCTCCGCCTACATTCTCTATGACATCGGCCGGATCGTCAGCGGCGGCGAGACCAATTATATAGTCGCCACCCTTGCGGTCTATCTGGACATCTACAACGTGTTTGTCCATCTGCTCAACCTGCTGCTGGCCTTCTCCGGCGAGCGCGACTGATCATTCCCGAGCCATAAGGAAAAGGCGGCCCGTCGGCCGCTTTTTTCTTTTCGCCCCTTTGGGCGGATCAACGCTCGAACAGGGCGATGGATTCGACGTGGGAGGTGTGGGGAAACATGTTGCCGATGCCGGCGCCGCACAGGCGGTAGCCCTTCTCGTGCACCAGCACCGCCGCGTCCCGCGCCAGGGTGGCCGGGTTGCAGGATACGTAGACGATACGACGCGGCGGTGTCTGCGCTCCCAGGGCTTTCACCATAGCGATCGCGCCCTCGCGCGGCGGGTCGATCAGCAGCTTGTCCAGGGGACCCAGCTCTTCCAGGCTTTCCGGCGTCGCTTCGAACAGGTTGGCCACCCGGAACTCGGTGCGCTCCCCTAGCCCGTTCAGCAGCGCATTGGCGCGCGCCCGCTCCACCAGGGCCAGGCTGCCCTCCACACCCACCACCTTCGCCCCCAGGCGGGCAATCGGCAAGGTGAAATTGCCCAGGCCGCAAAACAGGTCGGCGATGCGCTCGCCGGGCTGCGGGTCGAGCAGGCTCATGGCGCGCCGCACCAGCATGCGGTTGATGCCATGATTGACCTGGGTGAAATCCGTCGGCCGGAACTGCAGGCGCACACCGAAGTCCGGCAGCGTGTAGCTGAGCGGCGGCGCCGACGGCGGATGAAACAGGATCGCCGTATCGGGGCCGCCCGTCTGCAGAAACAGCTGAATCCCGTGGTGCTCGGCAAACTCGCGCAGGCGTGACTCGTCGGCTGCCGTGAGCGGCGCCAGGATACGAAACACCAGCGCCAGCGCCTCCTCCGCCACGGCCACCTCTATCTGGGGAATGCGGTCCGGTATGGACAACGCGGCGATCAGCGCGCGCAACTGCGGCAGCATGTCGGACACGCGGCGCGGCAGCACCTCGCAGCTCAGCATGTCGGCGATGTAGCTGCTGCGCTTCTCATGGAACCCCACCAGCACGCCGCCTTTCTTCGGCACCAGGCGCACCGACAGGCGGGCGCGAAAGCGATAGCCCCAGGACGGTCCGCGGATGGCCGGATACACCATTTCCGGACGCAGTCGTCCGATGTGCCACAGGGCGTCCTCGAGCACGCGCTGCTTCACCGCCGCCTGGGCGCCCGCCTCCAGATGCTGCATGCTGCAGCCGCCGCACACGCCGAAATAGCGGCACGCGGGCACCTCCCGTGCCGCGCTGGCGGAAACGATGCGCGTCGCCACCGCCAGCTCATAGCTCGGTTTGCGGCGGTAGCTGGAGTACTCCACCGTCTCGCCCGGCAACGCGCCGTCCACGAACACGGTCTTGCCGGCCACATGCGTCACGCCGCGGCCTTCGTGGTCCAGGGATTCGATAATTGCTTGGGGCATAGGTAGTTCCGGCAGAGGCGCAATTCTAGTCGCTCGCGGGGCAATTGCAATGTAGCTTCAGCCGCCGCCGGTTAGCCGATTGTCCATGACAGGGCTGCGCAAACGGTCTAGGATGTTTCGAGGATCCTGCCAGGCACACCCGCCCATGCTCATCACCCCTCAGGAAATCCGCTTCGATACCCGCGCCGACTACTCCCAGGCCATCGACACTCTACTTCGTTCGACCGTCGCTTCGCTGCGCGTCTTTGATCCTGATCTGAAGAACACCGGCTTCGAGTCGGCCGCGCGGGCGGCAGCGCTCGCCGGCTTTCTCGGCCACGGGTGCGGCCAAATGCAACTGGTGCTTCACGATCCCGAACACCTGCTGCGCTACTGCCCGCGCCTCATGTCGCTGTTCACCCGCTACGGCCATCGCTTCGCCATTCGCCGGACGCCGGACGATCTGCGACTGCTGGCAGACTGCTTCCTGCTCGCCGACGACGACAAGGCAGTGATTCGCTTTCATGCGGATCACTTCCGCGGCAAGCTGCTGCTCGCCAAGCCTGAGGACGTCCGGCCGTGGCAGCAGCGCTTCGCCGAACTGTGGGACGTTTCCGTGCCGAGCGTCGCTGCCACCCGCCTGGGATTATGACCTTGCCTTTTCCCGCCCGAACGATGGATTCATAGGGAGCAAATTTGGTAAACTAGCCGCTTGGCCGGAACTTCCGGCCAAGGTCTGAAACAAGTCGTTCTGTCACCTTTTATCGATAAAGGACTCAACAAATGAAAAACTCTCTCCTCGTTGCAGCTCTCGTCGCCGTTGCCCTGACCGCTTGCGGTAAGAAAGAAGAAGCGGCTCCTGCCGCCGCTCCCGCCCCCGCGGCCGCTCCCGCTCCTGCCGCTGCCCCCGCCGAGCAGAAGCCTGCCGAACAAGCCGCTCCTGCCGCCGGCGAGCAGAAGCCTGCCGACCAGGCTGCCCCGGCCGCCGCTCCCGCCGAGCAGAAGAAAGAAGAAGAGAAGAAGTAATCATTTCTTCTCCGCAAAAAGCCGGCTGCAGGCCGGCTTTTTTTGTTTACCGGGTCTAGGCCAGCGAGCGCCAGTCAAGCCCGTAGTCCTGGTCTGCAACTCCTATCCATTCCGCCGCGCATCCCAGCACCGCCGCCAAGGCGGCGCGTGCCCGATCCGCCGTGTTGTTGTGCTGGCTGAGATGAGCGGCGATGACGTGCTGCAGGCGGCGGGTGTCGAGCCGCGCCAGCAGCCGCGCCGCCGCCTGGTTCTCCAGGTGGCCGTAACGGCCGGCGATACGCCGTTTCAGCGCCGGCGGATAGTCCCCGTCGCGCAGCAGCTGCGCATCGTGGTTGCATTCCAGCACCAAGCCCTGGCAGCCGCTGAGCATGGCCTCCACATGGGGCGTCGTCTCGCCGATGTCGGTCAGCACGCCCAGGCGCGTGCAGCCGTCGCTGAAAACGAACTGGACCGGCTCCCGGGCATCGTGGGGCACGGGGAAAGGCAACACCTGCAGGTCGCCGATGTGAAACGGTGTATGGCTGTCGAATACTTCGACCCGCAAGAGGTCAGTGCGCCCGGCAACGGCGCTCCGGGTGCCGTGGGTCATCCACACCGGAATGGCATGGCGGGAAGCCAGGCGAAAGACGCCGCCGATGTGATCGCTGTGCTCGTGAGTGACGACGAGGGCGCTGACATCGCCTGGCGCAAGCCCGAGCCGCGCCAGGCGGGCGACGGCGTCTCGCAAAGGGAAGCCGCAATCGACCAGGATGCGCGTCGCGCCCGCCTCGACCAGCAAGCCGTTGCCCCGGCTGCCGCTGCCGAGGGAGGCGAAGCGCATCACTTCAACTGCTCGAACAGCAGGCCGAGGATCTTCTTGGCGGTATCCGAGGTGTCTGCGCCGCCCTCGCGGCTCAATACCTGCACCTTGCTGGCGTCGCCCTCCGCCGCCACGTAGATGCGGTACTGCTGGCTGGCCGCAGTGCCGGGGGAGTCGCTGCGCCAGAACATGAGCTTGGCCAGCATGCCCTTGTCGTCCTTCTTCTGGCCGTCCGTCTCCGGATCCACATAGCGCACGTAGTAGAGACCCTTCGAGCGGTCGCGATCCTCCACGGTGAAGCCGACCCGGTCCAGAGCGAGGCCGACCCGGCGCCAGGCCCGGTCGAAACTCTCCTGCAGCTGCAGCGAACCGCTGCCGTCGGGCGCACGCTGCAACTTGGCGCGCTGCTCCTGGGCGCCCTGGGCGAGGAGCGTCTGCGCCTTGGTTTCCTCGACCCCCATGCGCACCATCAGGCGGCGCAGCATCTCGGCTTCCAGCTCCGGGTCCGCCGGCCGCGGCTGCCACACCGTCCTGTCCTTGGCGGCGCTGTCGTACACCTCCACCATGCCCCGGTGGCTGATGTAGATCTCCGTCGTGCCCGGCTCCCTGCCCGGCTCCAGGCGCGTGCGGAACTTGTCGCGCTCGCCGGTGGAGTAGAGCTGGTCCAGCACCTTACCCAGGACGCTGCGGATGGCGTCCTGAGGAATCTTGGCGCGGTTTTCCGCCCAGTCGGTTTCCATGATGCCGGCATCGGGCTGTTCCAGGCTCACAATGAAGCCGATCTCCTGCCAGAATTCCTTGACCGTGGGCCACACCTTATCCGGGGTTTCCGCCACCACCAGCCAGCGCTGGGTGCCGGCGCGCTCGATGCGCATCTTGTCCACTTGCGGCAGCACGTCATTCACGTTGGCCGGCTTATTGGCGCGCTCGGTGCTGTAAGCGGAGTAAGTGGCCGAGCCGCGCGCATTGAAGTCCGGAACGACATAGCGCTCGTCGCGGCCCGGGTTGGTGAGATCCGGCGGCACTTCCAGGGGCGGCAGCTTGCCAGCGGACTTGTAATCGATCTTCTTGGATTCGAGCAGCGAGCCCGAACACCCTCCCAGTACCAGGGCGCATCCCAGGACCACCCCCCACAGCTTTGCGTTCGTCATCGCTTCCTTACCTCGTGTGCCCCTTAAACCCCTAAGCCCGCCTGGCGCATGGCCTGCCGCACGGGTTCGTGGTATTCGCTGGACAGGGGCGTGAGCGGCAGACGTATGCCGCCTTCGATCAGGCCCAGCTGCTGTACTGCCCATTTCGCCGGAATCGGATTGGCCTCCAGGAACAGGTTGCGATGCAGTCCCAGCAGCCGATTGTTGAGCTCGCGCGCCCTGGCGATATCGCCGGCCAGCGCCGCGGCGCACATCTCGTGCATGAGGCGCGGCGCCACGTTGGCGGTGACCGAGATGTCACCGTGTCCGCCCAGCAGCATGAGCGCCAGGGCCGTGGCGTCGTCGCCGCTGTAGATGGCGAAGTCGCGCGGGGCGCGCCGGATCAGGTCGGCGCCGCGCTCGATGTTGCCGGTGGCGTCCTTGATGCCCACGATGTTGGGGATCTGGGCCAGCCGCAGCACGGTGTCGTTGACCATGTCCGCCACGGTGCGGCCGGGCACGTTGTAGAGGATGATCGGGATATCGACCGCCTCGGCGATGGCCCGGAAATGGCGGTAGAGGCCTTCCTGGGTGGGCTTGTTGTAGTAGGGCACCACCGACAGGGAGGCGTCGGCGCCCGCCTTCTTGGCAAAGGCGGTCAGCTCGATGGCTTCGCTGGTGGAATTGGCCCCCGTGCCGGCGATGATGGGAATGCGGCCGGCGCTGTGGCTCACGGCCACGCGGATGAGCTCGCAATGTTCGTCGAAATCGACCGTCGGCGATTCACCGGAGGTGCCGACCACGACGATGCCGTCGGTGCCTTCGCGCACATGAAAATCGATCAGATTCTTGAAGCGCTCGAAGTCGAGCGCGCCATCGTTCCGCATGGGGGTGACGATGGCGACGATGGAGCCCTTGATCATTGATATGGCCGTGAAGGAAAAAGGTTGATTTTACTTGAACAATCCGAGCTTCGGGAGAATAGCCGCGGGCGCGCCCGCAAGGTCCGGGTCGCCCCCGGTGCCGGCCGCATGACGCCCCCGCGTCACTGCGGCTCGACCGCCACGTACACCCGGGCATCCCCCCGCTGGATCAGCAGCGCCACCGGTCCGCGGCTGCGCTCGGCCATGTCCTGCAGCTGTTCCGGGCTCGCCACGCTTTGGTTGTTCAGTGCCAGGATGATGTCCCCGGGGCGCACGCCTGCCCGCGCCGCGGGGCCGCTCACGTTTTCCACCAGGACACCGTCGCTGCCCAGCCGGCGCCGTTCCTGCTCGGACAGGGGCCGCACCGCCAGGCCCAGCTTGCCCTGGGGCGCCCCTTGCGGCGAGGGCTCGCGCGCCGCCTGGACATCCGCGAATTCCGCCAGCCGCGCCTGCACCTGGGTGCGCGCCCCCTTGCGCCACAGCTCCAGCCGCACCGTCTGGCCCGGGCTGCGCTCCCCGATCAGGCGCGGCAGGTCGTGGGACTCAATCACCGCCTGGCCGTCCACCGAGAGGATGATATCGCCCGGCATCAGCCCCGCCTTGTCCGCCGGGCCGCCCGGTTCCACGGCATTGACCAGGGCGCCGACCGGCCTGTCCAGCCCGAAGGAGCGGGCCAGCTCGCGGCTGACGGGCTGGATCGTGACGCCCAGCTTGCCCCGGCTCACCTTGCCGTGCTTCTGCAGGTCCTCCTTCACCTTCATGGCCACGTCGATCGGGATGGCGAAGGACACGCCCATGTAGCCGCCGGTGCGGCTATAGATGGCCGAATTGATGCCGATCACCTCGCCGTTCATGTTGAACAGCGGCCCGCCGGAATTGCCCGGGTTGACCGCCACATCGGTCTGGATGAAGGGAACGTAGCTGGCGCCGTCGGGGATCCAGCGCGCCTTGGCGCTGACGATTCCCGCCGTCACCGAGTTGTCGAAGCCGAAGGGCGAGCCGATGGCGGCCACCCATTCGCCCACGCGCACCTTCTGGGGATCGCCTATCTTGACGGCGGGCAGTCCGGTGGCGTCGATTTTCAGCAGCGCCACGTCGGTACGCCGGTCGGCTCCGATGACCTTGGCCTTGAACTCGCGCTTGTCCACCAGCTTCACGATCACTTCCGACGCATCCGCCACCACATGCCCATTGGTGAGGACATAGCCATCGGGGCTGACGATGAATCCCGACCCCACCCCTTGCCGGGGGACGGCCCGGCTGTCGGGCAGGGGAATGCCGAAGCGCTTGAAGAACTCGTAGATGGGATCGCCCTCCATCGCGCCCGGGAACTCCCCGGTCTCGGGCAGCTTCTGCAGGGTATTGATGTTCACCACCGCCGGACCGTAGCGCTCCACCAGCGAGGTGAAATCGGGCAGCCCTGCCACCGTGCCGGCAGCGGGCGGCAGCTGTGCCGCATTGGCGTGGGACCCGGGCCAGTCCAGCCCTCCGCGCAGGCCGATACCGGCCATGGCAAGCAGCGCCAGCACCAGCACGGTGATTGCGAAGGGCAATTTCCTGCTATTCATGGCGCGAACCTCCTTTCATGCGCTTATGGATCGCGCATGCCCCGGTCGGTTCCCCGCCTTACAGGTCCGCCAGCACCTTGATGTGGGCGGCGACGCTGCGGCCCAGGGCGGACAGAGCGTATCCGCCCTCCAGCATGGAGACGATGCGCCCCTGGGCGTAGGCTGCCGCCACGTACTTGATCCTCTCCGTGACCCAGGCGTAGTCCGCTTCCACCAGCCCGAGGGACGCCATGTCGTCCTCGTAGTGGGCGTCGAAGCCGGCGGAAATGAAGACGGCTTCGGGCTCGAACTCCATCAGGGCGGGCATCCAGATGTCGCTCACCACCTGGCGGAAACCGTCGCCGCGGGTTCCCGCCGGCACCGGGACGTTGATCATGTTGGGCGCCCGGTGTTCCGTGCCGCAATAGGGATAGAAGGGATGCTGGAAAGTGCTCACCATCAGCACGCGCGGATCGTTGCGGAAAATCTCCTCCGTGCCGTTGCCATGGTGCACATCGAAGTCTACGATGGCCACGCGCGCCAGGCCGTACTCCTCCAGGGCATGGGCGGCGGCCACCGCGATGTTGTTGAAGAAACAAAAGCCCATCGCCTTGGCCCGCTCGGCATGATGCCCGGGCGGGCGCACGCCGCAGAAGGCATTCTCCACCTCGCCCGCCATCACCAGGTCGGTGGCCATGACGCCGGCGCCGGCGGCACGCAGGGCCGCCTGCCAGGTGCCGGGGCTCATGGCCGTATCCGGGTCCAGGTGCACGATGCCGCGCTCCGGCGCCGTATTGGCCAGGGACTCGATGTATTCCGGCGGATGCACCCGGGCGAGCTGCTCGAAGCTTGCCTGGGGCGCTTCATAGAACGATAGGTAGAGATCGAGCCCGGCGGCGATCAGCCGGTCCTGGATCGCCGAGAGGCGCTCGGGGCACTCGGGATGATGGGCCCCCATGTCGTGCAGCCAGCAGTCGCGGTGCGTGATAAATGCAGTTGTCATTATGCCTGATACTCTCGCTTCGCCGTCGGTCGCCTCGGGAATGCTTGAGGGCGTCGAGTGCCGCGAAATGCAATAAAATCGATCGGTCCTCGCAATTATCGCGCCACAGCCCGCATCCTCACAAGCCAATGACTGACTCCCCCCTGCATCAGGTCATCCGCCGCGCCGGCCAGGTGGTCCTCGGCAAGGAGAAGCAAATCCGGCTCGCCCTGGCCTGCCTGCTGGCCCGCGGTCACCTGCTCATCGAGGACTTGCCAGGGGTGGGCAAGACCACCCTGGCCCACGTCCTGGCGCGGCTGCTGGGGCTGAACTTCCATCGCATCCAGTTCACCAGCGATATGCTGCCGGCGGACATCATCGGCGTGTCGATCTTCGATCGCGCCAGCGGCAGTTTCCAGTTCCACCCGGGGCCGATCTTCGCCCAGTTGATCCTGGCCGACGAGATCAACCGCGCCACCCCCAAGACCCAGAGCGCCCTGCTGGAGGCGATGGAAGAGCACCAGGTGACGGCGGAAGGCGAGACCCGGCGCCTGCCCGAGCCCTTCTTCGTCATCGCTACCCAGAACCCGTCCTATCAGGTGGGCACCTTTCCCCTGCCGGAGTCCCAGCTCGACCGCTTTCTCATGCGCATCGAACTAGGCTATCCCGATCGCAAGGCCGAGCGCGACCTGCTCAAGGGGGCCGACCGGCGTGACATGATCGCCTCCCTGGAGCCCTGCCTCGAGCCTGCGGAAATCGTCGAGCTGCAAAGCGCCGTGTCGGAAGTGCGCGCCGCCGATGCCCTGATCGATTATGTGCAGGCGCTGATCGAGCACACCCGGCGCTCGCCCGAGTTCCACACCGGCTTGAGCCCGCGCGCGGCCCTGTCCCTGCTGGCGGCAGCGCGTGCCTGGGCCTTCCTCGACGACCGGGAACTGGTGCTGCCGGAGGACGTCCAGGCGGTTCTGCCCGGAGTGGCGGCCCACCGGTTGCGCCTGCGCGACGACACCCGAGCGGCATCGGCGGAAGACCTGGCGACCGCCCTGGTGCGCGCCGTGCCCATTCCGTGAGCCCCAGGCAGCGGTTCGCCCCGTGACTGTCGCGGCACTGAAAACCTGGCTGTTCCGCCTGGGCGGCGGACCGGAAGCCGCGCCCATCGTCCTGGTCCAGCGCCGCGTGTTCGTGCTGCCCACCCGCGCCGGGCTGGTGTTCGCCCTGTGCCTCCTGCTCATGCTGGCCGGTTCCATCAATTACAACCTGGGCCTGGGCTTCGCCCTGACCTTCCTGCTGGCGGGACTGGGCATCGTCCATATCCTCCACACCTTCCGCAATCTGGCGCTGCTGGAGATCGCTCCCCTGCGCTGCGAGCCGGTGTTCGCCGGCGAACGCGCCTTGTTCGCGCTGGAGCTGACCAATCGTCGTGCCGAGGGACGCCATGGGCTGATGTTCCTGCTCGCCGGCGCCTCGCCGGCCGTCGCCGACATCGCCGCGGCCGACAGCGCACGGGTGACCCTGGCCGTGGCCACGGCCCGGCGCGGCCGCCTGCGCCTGGGGCGGGTGCGGGTGGAAACGCGCCACCCCCTTGGCCTGGTGCGTGCCTGGAGCCATGTGCAGCCGAACGTCGCCTGCCTGGTCTACCCCCGCCCGGAGCCGTCGCCGCCGCCCCTGCCCCTGTCCGGCACCCAGGGCGGCGGCGCCCGGTCGAACCGCTTGGGTAGCGAGGATTTCACCGGCCTGCGCGGCCACCAGCCGGCCGATTCGCCGCGGCACATCGCCTGGAAAGCCGTGGCTCGGGAGGCGCCCCTGCTCACCAAGCAGTTCAGCGGCGGCGCCTCTGCCCAAGTCGTGCTCGACTGGCACGGGCTGCCACCGGCCCTCGACACGGAGGCACGCCTGTCGCGCCTCACCTGCTGGGTGCTCGACGCCCAGCAGCAAGGCCTGGACTACGCCTTGCGCCTGCCCGGCCGCGAGTTGCCGGCAGGCCACGGGGAGGCTCATCTCCGCGCCTGCCTGGAGGCCCTGGCCCGGCATGGCGAAGCCTAGGCTGCAGGCAGCCCCCCTCACCCGGGACCAGGAAGCCTGGCTCTGGTGCGCCGCGCTGCCGACCTTGGGCCTGCACGGGCTCCACATGCCTTATTGGCTGTCCGCGCTGGCCCTGCTGTTGCTCCTGTGGCGGGCCGAAACCTGGTGGCAGCGCCGCCCCCTGCCCGGACGCGGGCTGATCATCCTGCTGGCGGCGGCGGGCACTGGAGCCGTGCTCGGCCACTACAAGACCATCTTTGGCCGCGAACCGGGTGTGGCCCTGTTGATGGTATTTCTCGCCCTCAAGATGTTCGAGATGCGCGGCGTGCGCGATGCACGGGTATTGACCTTCCTGTGCTACTTCCTGGTGTTTAGCCTGTTCTTCCACTCCCAGGCGCCTCTGGCGGCAGCGGCAGCCCTCGCCGTGGTGCTGGTCATCACCGCCGCCCTGGCGAGCCTGGGCCCCGGGCGGCGACCGCCGGCGGACCACCTGCGCCTGGCCGGGCAGATGCTGGTCCAGGCCCTGCCCTTCATGCTCGTCATGTTCGTGCTGTTCCCCCGGGTCCAGGGGCCCCTGTGGGGCCTGCCAGTCGATGCCGCGGCTGCCCGCTCCGGCCTGTCGGACACTATGAGCCCCGGCTCCATCAGCCGGCTCATCCTGTCGGATGAGATCGCTTTTCGCGCCAAGTTCGCCGACACCGTTCCGCCGCGCTCCCAGCTCTATTGGCGCGGCCCGGTGCTGGATCACTTCGACGGCCATACCTGGCGCAGCGTGCACCGGGACCAACCCCTGCAGTCGGCCCCTGCGGCCGCCGCCGGTCCCCTCTACGACTACAGCGTAACCCTGGAACCCCACAACCAGCGCTGGCTGTTCGCATTGGAGCTGCCGCTGCGCCTGCCGCCGGACAGCGCCCAGAGCAGCGATTACCTGCTACTGTCGCGCACGCCGGTACGGCAGCGCGTGCGCTACGAGCTGAGCTCGGCGACCACGGCGCGGCCGGGGGAACAGGAAAGGCCTTCCCTGCTCCAGGCCAACCTGCAACTGCCGCCCCAAGGCAACCCGCATGCCCGGGCGCTCGCCGCCCAATGGCGCCGCGAGCTGGCCGATGACGAAGCGATCGCCCGGCGCATGCTGGGCCTGTTCCGCGACCAGGCGTTCGTCTATACCCTGCAGCCGCCGCCCCTGGGCCAGGACGGCATCGACCAGTTCTTGTTCTCCACCCGGCGCGGCTTCTGCGAGCATTACGCCGGCGCCTTCGTCTTCGCCATGCGCGCCGCCGGCATCCCCTCCCGCGTCGTCACCGGCTACCAGGGTGGCGAGATCAACCAGGCGGACGGCTATCTCACCGTGCGCCAGTCGGATGCCCACGCCTGGGCCGAGGTGTGGCTCGCGGGACAAGGCTGGGTCCGGGTGGACCCCACGGCGGCCATCGCCCCGAACCGCATCGAAGCGGGCATTGCGTCCGCCATGGGCGCCGGCGAACCCCTGCCCTTCATGGTGCGTGCCGACCTGACCTGGCTGCGTCAGCTGCGCCTGCAATGGGAAGCCCTGTCCAACGGCTGGAACCAGTGGGTGCTGGGCTACAACCCCCAGCGTCAGCGCGAAGTGTTGTCGCGCTTGGGACTGGGTGCGCCCGACTGGCAGAACATGACCGCCGTGCTGGCGCTGCTGTGCGGGGTTTTCGTCCTGGCCATGCTGCCCTGGGCCCTGTACCAGCGGCGGCGCACCGACAGGGCGCTGCGCGCCTGGGACCGCCTCAGCAGCAAGCTGGCGCGCCGCGGCCTGGCGCGCCGCCCCTGGGAGGGCCCGCGCGACTACGCGCGTCGCGTCGCCGCCGCCCTGCCCGCCGCCGCCGCCGAGATAGAGGTCATCGCCTCCCTGTACATTGGCTTGCGCTACGGATCGGGCGATAATGCCCAGGCACTCGATGAACTGACCACCCGAGTAGCCCGCTTCACCATCCGATGAGACCCATGACCGACTCGCCCGCACTCGACCGCCCGCGCCGCTGGCTGCTGCTGTGCCTTCTCCCGCTCGCCGCCGGCGCAGCGGCCGAACCGCGCTATGTGGATCGGGACGAGGTGCGCCAGTTCGTAGCCGAAATGCACCAGCGCCACGGCTTCGAGCCCGCCCCGCTGCTGCACCTGTTCGCCCGGGTGAAACCGCAGGCGGCAGCCATCAAGGCCATCATGCCCCCCAAGGACCCGGGCGTGCGCTCCTGGCACGCTTACCGCTCGCGCTATGTCGAGCCCAGGCGCATCGAGTGGGGCCTGGGCTTCTGGCAGGAGCATCGCGCCGCCCTGGAGGCGGCGCAGCGGGAGTATGGGGTGCCGGAGGAAATCATCGTCGCCATCATCGGCGTCGAAACCATCTACGGCAGGCACATGGGCCGCTTCCCGGTGCTGGACACCCTCACCACCCTGGCCTTCGACTACCCGCCGCGGGCAGAGCTGTTCCGGCGCGAACTGGAAGCCTTCCTGCTGCTTGCCCGGGAAACGGGTGCCGATCCCCGGCAAGCGCGCGGCTCCTACGCGGGAGCCATGGGCCTGCCCCAGTTCCTGCCCAGCAGCATCCGTCGTTATGCCGTGGACTTCGACGGGGACAAGCGCATCGATCTTCGTGCCAGCCCGGATGACGCCATCGGCAGTGTCGCCCGCTTTCTCAAGGAGCACGGCTGGGAGAAGGACGGCATCGTGGCGGTGCCGGCGAATATCGCTGACGAGCGCCATGGGACGGTGGTGGATGGCGACGTCAGGCCGCGCTTCAGCCTGCCCGAGCTGTCCGCCTACGGCGTCTATCCCGCAGAACCCCTGCCCATCGACGCTCTGTGTGCGGTGATTGATCTGGTCACGCCCAACCGGCCCACCGAGTACTGGCTCGGCCTGAACAATTTCTACGTCATCACCCGCTACAACCGCAGCAGCTTCTACGCCATGGCAGTGTACGAGCTCGCCCGCGAGCTGCGGGCGGTACGCCAGACCCACGAGCTGGCGGGAAATAACGCTGGAGCGGAACGCTAGAACAGGACGTCTTTGGACACGCCGCGGCGCTTGAGAATGCGCCGCAGCTGGGCCAGGGCTTCGAGCTGGATCTGGCGCACCCGCTCGCGCGTCAGGCCCAGTCTGGCCGCCAGCTCTTCCAGGGTGGCTGTCTCACAGCCGTTGATGCCGTAGCGGAACTCGATCACCTGGCGCTGCTTCTCGTTGAGCAGGCCGATCCATTCGTTCACCAGGCCCTCCACCTCGGCGTGGTGGATCTGCACCTCGGGACTCTCGGCCTGCTCGTCCGCCAGGGACTCGCCTATGGACAGGTTGGGATCGATTTCCAGGGGTGCATCCAAGGACGCCACGTGCTCGTTGAGGGCGAGCACCTGGCGCACTTCCTCCACCGGCTTGTCGAGCAGCTGGGCGATCTCCTCGGCCGTGGTCTCGCGCGCACTCGACGCCTCCAGATGGCGCATGGCGCGCAGCACCGAGTTCAGCTCCTTCACCACATGAACCGGCAGACGTATGGTGCGCGACTGGTTCATGATGGCCCGCTCGATGTTCTGTCGGATCCACCAGGTGGCGTAGGTCGAAAAGCGGAAGCCGCGCTCGGGATCGAACTTTTCCAGGGCATGGATCAACCCCAGGTTTCCTTCCTCCACCAGATCGAGCAGGGGCATGCCGCGGTTCAGGTAGTGCTTGGCGATATTCACCACCAGCCGCAGGTTGTGCTCGATCATCTTCTGGCGCGCTTCCTCGTCCCCCAGCTTGGCGCGGCGCGACAACGCCAGTTCCTCTTCGGCGGTCAGCAGCGGGTTGGCGCCGATCTCGTTGAGGTAGAGCTGGGTGACGTCGTTGAAGAACTCGGTTTCCGGCGGCGGCTCGGCCAGGGCGGGCTCCGCCGGCACCGGCTGTTCCAAGGGTTCGCCGTCTTCAGAAAGGATGTCGTCCCGCATGGTTCTCCTATCCTGGCTAGCGTTGCGGCAGGTACTTCAGAGGATCGACCGGCTTGCCCTGGCGCCGGATCTCGAAATGCAGCTTGGGCTGATCGGTGTCACTGGCGCCCAGCTCGGCTATCTTCTGCCCCCGGGCGACGGTCTGGTTTTCCTTCACCAGGATCCTGCTGTTATGGGCGTAGGCGGACAGGTACGTGTTGTTGTGCTTGACGATGACCAGGTTGCCGTAGCCGCGCACGTTGTTGCCCACGTACAACACCTTGCCGCTTGCCGCCGCCAGCACCGGGTCCCCTTCCTTGCCGGCGATGTCCAGGCCCTTGTTGGCGCCCTCGGAGAATGCCGCCAGCAGCCGCCCGGTGTAAGGCCAGGCCCATTCGACGCCGTCTTCCTCGTTGGTCACAGCTTCCGCCGAACGGGATTCCGGCTTGGTCTCGGGCTTGGCCTCAGGCTTGGCCAGGGCGGCCTGAACCGGCGCCTCGCCCTTTTGTACCTGAGCCAGCGCCTGGTCCGAATAGGGCAGCTTGCCTCCCTTGGGTTCGCGCTTGAAATTTTCGCTCTGCACCGGCGGCGCCGCCTCTCCCAAGGGACGCGCCTCGACCACGGCCGGACCGGCGATCGGCTTGACTTCCACGGCCGGGGTCTGGGGCGAAGGGGCCGCCGCGGCGGGCGGAGATACCCGCAACTGCTGCCCGACCTTGATCGCCGCCGGATTTTCCAGATTGTTCCAGGCGGCCACTTCGCGGTAGTCGTGGCCGTATTCCAGGGCGATGCTGTAGAGCGTCTCGCCCTTCTTCACGGTGTGATAAACCGCGCCGCCGGGAACGGCGGCGACTCCTTTCGCCGGTGCGACCGTGCGCTCCACCACCGGCGCGGGCGACTTGGTGGCGCAGCCGGCCATGAAGGCCAGCGCCGCCAGGGCTGCGAGCCGAAGCACTCTCCAGTCCCCCCTCCAAGTCATTGTCATTCCACTCCAGGCACCAACGGTACAAAGCGTACCGCATCGAGGCGCGTCTCGCTATAGCCCTGGGAAGTGCGCTCGATCACCCACAGGGTCTGCTCGGACTGACCCACCGGCAATACCATGCGCCCGCCCACCGCCAGCTGCCCCATCAGCACCTGGGGCACCCGCGGCGCCGCCGCCGCCACGATGATGGTATCGAACGGCGCCGCTTCCGGTAGACCAAGATTGCCGTCGGCATGTTTCAGGCGGACGTTGGGCAGCCGCAGATGGCGCAGATTGCTGCGCGCCCGCGCCAGGAGGGGGGCGATGCGCTCCACCGCATAGACCTCTTTGGCCAGCTGCGCCAGCACCGCCGCCTGGTAGCCGCAGCCGGCGCCGACCTCCAGGGTGCGGCCCAGTTCGCGGCCGGCACGGGCCAGCTCGATCATGCGCGCCACGACGAAGGGCTGGGAGATGGTCTGCTGGAAGCCCAGAGGCAGGGCGGTATCCTCGTAGGCGCGGCTCGCCAGTGCTTCCTCGACGAACAGATGGCGCGGCACCGTGCCCATCGCCGCCAGCACCCGCTCGTCCCGTATGCCCTTTTCGCGCAGCCGCTCCACCATGCGCGCGCGGGTGCGCTGGGAGGTCATCCCGATGCCCTGCACGCGGTTGTTCATGTATCCAGCCAGCTTTGCACCAGGGGAATATGGGCGCCGTGGGTCAGATCGATCTGCAGGGGGGTGATGGAGACATAGCCGTTCGCCACCGCATGGAAGTCGGTGCCCTCGCCCGCGTCCTGCGCTTCCCCGGCGGGGCCGACCCAGTACATGGGCTCATTGCGCGGGCTCAGTATCTTGATCACCGGCTCGGCCTTGTGGCGCTTGCCCAGCCGGGTGACGCGCACGCCCTTCACCTCCGGGAGGGGGATGTCGGGCACATTGACGTTGAGCAGCACCGGTTCCCGTATCGCCTGGCGCTGGAAGCGCTGCACCAGCTCCCGCGCCACCGCCGCACCCGTCTCATAGTGGGCGCCCTTGTGGCTGGTCAGGGAAATGGCAAAGGACGGAACGCCGAGCAGGTAGCCCTCGGTCGCCGCCGCCACCGTCCCCGAGTAGATCGTATCGTCCCCCATGTTTGCGCCGTGGTTGATGCCCGAGATTACCATGTCCGGCAGTTCGTCCAACATGCCGGTCACCGCCAGGTGGACGCAGTCCGTCGGCGTGCCATTGACGAAATAGAAGCCGTTGTGGGCGCGCTTCAGGGACAGGGGGCGATCGAGGGTGAGGGAATTGCTGGCGCCGCTGCGGTCGCGCTCAGGCGCCACAACAGTGACATCGGCGAGGTCGGACAGGGCTCGGGCGAGGATTTCGATACCAGGCGCAAAGTAGCCGTCGTCGTTGCTCAGCAGGATGCGCATGGTGTCGGACGGGCACGCGCTGCGCGCGGGCGGAAGAAAGAACCCACGAAAGAATTCGAATGGTCGGGGCGAGAGGATTTGAACCTCCGACCACCTGCACCCCATGCAGGTACGCTACCAGGCTGCGCTACGCCCCGAACGGCTGGAATTATATCAGAATTGTTTGGCGATACTGCGCGCGAAGGGGAAAAGTTCCGTGCGCAATCACACCCGCAGCAGATGGATGACATCCGCGATCTCGGCGCGCAGGCTCCTGGGCTCGATGGCGGGCGCGTGCTGTGCGCTGCCGTGATCCTTGCCGTGGCCTTCCTCCAGGCGGTTGCGCGCGCCGCTGATGGTGAAGCCTTCGTGGTACAGCAGCTCGCGGATGCGCCGCACCAGCAGTACCTCGTGGTGCTGGTAATAGCGCCGGTTGCCGCGGCGCTTGACCGGCTTGAGCTGGGTGAATTCCTGCTCCCAGTAGCGCAGCACGTGCGGCTTCACGCCGCACAGCTCGCTCACTTCGCCGATGGTGAAATAACGCTTCGCCGGGATCGGCGGAAGCTCATCCTTGGTTGGCGTTGCCATGGCCCACCTTTTCGACGGCTGCCTTCAGTTTCTGGCTGGCATGAAAGGTCACGACGCGGCGGGCGGTGATGGGGATCTCTTCACCGGTTTTCGGGTTGCGCCCGGGGCGCTGGGGCTTGTCGCGCAATTGGAAGTTGCCGAACCCGGAAAGCTTGACACTCTCGCCGTTTTCCAGGGCAGTACGGATCTCCTCGAAGAAACCTTCCACCATATCCTTGGCTTCGCGCTTGTTCAGCCCCACCTTCTCGAACAGCAAGTCGGCGAGTTCCGCCTTTGTTAAGGTCATCTTGTTGCTCCCTATGCCCGCAGCTTGGCGGCGAAGTTGCGCTGGGCAGCCTCGATCAATTTCGCCAGCACCGCTTCCACTTCGCCGTCTGACAAAGTTTTTTCAGTATCTTGCATAACTACCCGAAACGCAAGACTTTTTTTCTCCTGCTCGATGCCTTTTCCGGCATATACGTCGAAGAGCCGGATGTCGCGCACCACGGCTGGTGCGGCCGCGCGCAAACCCTGCCACAGGGCTTCGGCCGGCAGCGTCTGCGCCACCACCAGGGCGAGGTCGCGCACCACCGGCGGGAAGCGCGACACCTCCGCGTAGCGCGGCAGCTCGCGCCGCAACAAGGCATCCAGATCCAGTTCGAAAACCACCGGCGCGGCGCCCAGCTCGTACTTCTGCACCCAGCGCGGATGCAGCTCCCCCAGCAGGCCGATGGGCACGCCTTCCAAGAGCACCCGCGCCGCGCGCCCGGGGTGCAGCGCCGGATGCTCCAGGCGCTCGTAAGTGGCAGCGAAGGGCTCGAGCAGTGCTTCCACATCGCCCTTGACGTCGTAGAAGTCCACCTGCCGGTCAGGCTTGATGCCCCACTGCTCCGGGGCCGCCGTGCCGTAGGCCAGTCCGCCGATGCGTTGGGGCTGGAGAAAACCCGCGATCTGGTCGCCCTTGGCATCCCGCAGGAAACAGCGGCCCACTTCGAACACCCTTACCCGTTCCACGCGTCGCTTCAGGTTGTGAACCAGATTGCCCACCAGGCCGCCGATCAGGCTGGAGCGCATCACGCCCATCTGGCTCGCGATCGGATTGGCCAGCACCACCGGTTCCCGGTTGGCGCAGAAATCCTGTTCCCACTGGCCGTCCACGAAGCTGTAGTTGACCACCTCCTGGTAGTCGCGGGCCGCCAGCAGGCGCCGCAGCTGCCACGGGCTGCGCGCACTCTCGCCCCGGGGCAGCATGGGGATGGATGCCTGGGCGATGCGCACCGGGATCTTGTCATAACCATGGAGCCGGGCGATCTCCTCGACCAGATCCTCCTCGATCGCCATGTCGAAGCGGTAGGACGGCGGGGTCACCAGGAAATCCTGCCCGTTGCGCTCCCAGGCCAGTCCCAGACGGTCGAAAATCGCCGCGATGTCCTCGGCCGAAATCGGTATGCCCAGAATCTTCGCCGCGCGCGCGGTGCGCAGGCGTACCGGCTTTCTTTCCGGCAGGCACAGGACCTGATCGTCCACCGGCCCGGCACGGCCGCCGCAGATTTCCAGGATCAGCTGGGTCACCCGCTCGACGCCCGCCACGGTGTCGGCGAAATCGACGCCGCGCTCGAAACGGTGGCCGGCATCGCTGGTGAAGCCGTAACGGCGGGCGCGTCCCTGGATGGCATCAGGCCACCAGAAGGCCGCCTCGACGTAGACATCGGTGGTATCGAGGGACACGGCAGTCGTCTCGCCGCCCATGATGCCTGCCAGGCTCTCCACGCCCGCCTCGTCGGCGATGACACCCACGTCCGGGGCAAGATCGATCACCTGGCCGTTGAGCAGCAGCAGGCGCTCGCCGGCACGCGCCCAGCGCACTTCCAGACCATCCTTGATGCGGGCGAGGTCGAACACGTGATTGGGCCGGTTGAGCTCCAGCATCACGTAGTTGGAGATATCCACCAGGGCCGAGAGGGAGCGCAGGCCGCAGCGCTCGAGACGCCGGCGCATCCAGTCTGGCGTCGCCGCCCGGGCATTGACGCCGCGGATCACGCGCCCGGAGAAACGTCCGCACAGGTCGGGCGCCACGACCCGGACCGGCAGGCGGTCGGGGATGGTCGAGGGCACGGCAGGGATCTCCAGGGGCCGCAGGGGTGCGCCGGTGAGCGCCGCCACTTCCCGGGCGATGCCGTACACGCCCAGGCAGTCGGCCCGGTTGGGGGTGAGCTTGAGGGTGAAGCGCTGATCGTCCAGATCCAGGTAGCGCCGCACGTCCTGGCCCACGGGAGCATCCGCGGGCAGGGCGAGCAGGCCGCTGTGGTCTTCCGACAGGCCCAGTTCGCGGGCCGAGCACAGCATGCCGAAAGACTCGACGCCGCGCACCTTGGCCGCCTTGATCTGGATGCCCGGCAGGGTCGCCCCGACCAGGGCGCAGGGTACCTTCATGCCCGCGGCGACATTGGGCGCACCGCACACGATTTGCAGGGGTTCGCCCTGGCCCGCGTCCACCCGGCACAGCTTCAGCTTGTCGGCGTCGGGATGCTTGTCCACCGACAGCACCTGGGCCACCACCACCTTGTCGAAGGGGGGCGCGACAGTCTGCAAGGCCTCCACTTCGAGGCCGGCCATGGTCAGCCGCCGCGCCAGCTCTGGCGCGTCCAGGGGCGGGTTGACGAACTCCCGCAGCCAGTTTTCCGAGAACTGCATAGTCTTATTTGAATTGCGAAAGGAAGCGCAGATCGCCGTCGAAGAACAGGCGCAAATCGTTCACGCCGTAGCGCAGCATGGTGAGGCGATCCGGGCCCATGCCGAAGGCGAAACCGGTGTACTTCTCGCTGTCGATGCCCACGTGCCTGAGCACATTGGGATGCACCATGCCGCTGCCGGCGATTTCCAGCCAGCCGGTGTGGCTGCACACGCGGCAGCCTCGATTCACCCCGCCCTCGTCGCAAAACACGCAGCTCATGTCGATTTCCGCCGACGGCTCGGTAAACGGGAAGAAGGAGGGACGGAAGCGGGTGCGCAGTTCCGGCTTCTCGAAGAAGCGGCGCAGGAAATCGGTGAACACCCCCTTGAGATCGGCGAAGCTCACGTCCTCGTCGATCCACAAGCCCTCGACCTGGTGGAACATGGGCGAGTGGGTGGCGTCGGAATCGACCCGATACACGCGCCCTGGAGCGATGGTGCGCAGGGGTGGCTTGTGGCTCTCCATGTAGCGCACCTGGATGGGCGAGGTATGGGTGCGCAGCAACAGCCCGGGCGTGTTCTCGATGTAGAAGGTATCGTGCATCGAGCGCGCCGGATGATTCTCCGGCGTGTTGAGCGCCGTGAAGTTGTGGAAGTCGTCCTCGATCTCCGGGCCGTCGGCCACGTCGAAGCCGATGGAGCGAAACAGCTCCTCGATGCGCTCCAGCGTCCGGGTGACGGGATGCAGCCCACCCACGCCCATGCCCCGCCCCGGCAGGGTGACATCGAGCGCCTCCGCATGCAGCTGCGCTTGCAGCGCCGCTTCCCGGATGGTCTCGCGCCGCTGCTGCAGCGCCGCCTCTATCCTTTCCTTGGCGCTATTGATAGCCGCGCCCTGGGCCTTGCGCTCCTCGGGCGGCAGCTTGCCGAGACCCTTGAGCAGTTCGGTGAGCGAACCGCTCTTGCCCAGGTAGCGCGCCTTGACCTGCTCCAGCTGCGCCGCATCGTCTATGCCGGCGAACTCGGCGCTCGCCGCGACAACCAGTTGTTCTACGTCGCTCATAGTCTCAGAAGAAAAAAAAGGAGGCGGGGGCCTCCTTTTTTCAGCTTATCCAAGCTCAGGCCGCGAGGCTCGCCTTGGCTTGATCGGCGATCTTCGCGAACGCCGCCTTGTCGGCTACCGCCAGGTCGGCGAGAACCTTGCGGTCCATCTCGATGGAGGCCTTCTTCAGGCCGTTCATCAGCGTGCTGTAGGTCAGACCCAGTTCACGCGCTGCGGCGTTGATGCGGGCGATCCACAGGGAACGGAACTGGCGTTTGCGCTGACGGCGGTCCCGGTAGGCGTACTGCCCGGCCTTCATCACCGCTTCTTTGGCGATGCGATAGACCGTGCTCCGGCGGCCGCGATAACCCTTGGCCTGGGCGAGAACTTTCTTGTGACGGGCGCGGGCCGTTACACCGCGTTTGACTCGTGGCATGGTGGACCTCCTTACGCGTAGGGCAGCATGGCACGCACCAGTTGTGCGTCCGCCTTATGAACCCCCGCGGGGCCGCGCAGATGGCGCTTGGCCTTGGTGGTTTTCTTGGTCAGGATATGGCGCTTGAACGCCTGGGACCGCTTGATGCTGCCTCCCGGCCGCACCTTGAAGCGCTTGGCGGCGCCCGACTTGGTTTTCATCTTCGGCATCGAAGAACTCCTCTTCTAGCATGGTTCCAGGTGTCCTCCACCGCGGAGGCGCTTGAGCGACCCGAACCACTTGTTCCGGCCGGCCGCCACGGCCCGCCGGTGCGCCGCCTCGCGGCGGCAACTTCTGCGTCTCCTGTTGTTATTTCTGCTTCTTGATGGGCGCCATCACCATGACCAGCTGGCGCCCTTCCATCTTGGGAAACTGCTCCACCGTGCCGTAGGGCTCCAGGTCGGCCTTGACGCGCTCCAGCAGGCGCATGCCGAACTCCTGGTGGGCCATTTCCCGGCCGCGGAAGCGCAAGGTGATTTTCGCCTTGTCGCCATCCTGGAGAAAGCGCACCAGATTGCGCAGCTTGATCTGGTAATCGCCTTCATCCGTTCCAGGCCGGAACTTGATCTCCTTGACCTGGATCTGCTTCTGTTTCAGCTTGGCCTCGTGGGCCTTCTTCGCTTCGTGGTACTTGAACTTGCCGTAGTCCATCAAGCGGCAGACCGGCGGCTTGGCCAGCGGCGCGATCTCCACCAGATCGACTCCCGCCTCCTCAGCCATGTTCAGTGCCGTTCGCAGTGAAACAATGCCGACCTGCTCTCCGTCTTCCCCGATCAAACGGATCTCGGGGGCCGTTATCTCCTCATTGACGCGCTGCGCCTTGGTGCTCTGGACGATGGTTCAAGTCTCCACGATTAAAAAAAAATCAGGCCGCCGCGCCCCGCGCCTGGTACTCGCGCTTCAGGCGTTCCACCAATGATTCCAGGGACATTTGCCCGAGATCCTGACCGCCCCGGGCGCGCACGGCGACCAACCCTGAGGCCTTCTCCTTGTCGCCGACAACGACTTGGTAAGGCAGCTTTTGCAAGCTATGTTCCCGTATTTTATAGTTAATTTTTTCGTTGCGCAAATCCGCTTCGACGCGCAGCCCGGCGCCGCGCAGAGCCGCGGCGACCTGCTTGGCGTAGTCCGCCTGGTGCTCCGAGATATTCATCACCACCACCTGCACCGGCGCCAGCCACAGGGGCAGCGCCCCGGCATGGTTTTCCAGAAGGATGCCGATGAATCGTTCCATGGAGCCAAGGATGGCCCGGTGCAGCATCACCGGCACATGGCGCGCGTTGTCCTCACCCACGTACTCGGCGCCCAGGCGGGCGGGCATGGAGAAATCCACCTGCATGGTGCCGCACTGCCAGGAGCGGCCGATGGCGTCCTTGATGTGGAATTCGATCTTGGGGCCGTAGAAGGCGCCCTCCCCCGGCAGCTCCTCCCACTCCATGCCGCTGGCGCGCAAGGCGCGGCGCAGGGCCTCCTCCGCCTTGTCCCAGCTCTCGTCCGAGCCGACGCGCTTTTCCGGGCGCAGCGCCAGCTTCACCGCCACGTCCTTGAAGCCGAAATCGGCATAGACCTTGAGCACCAGGGCGTTGAACGCCGTCACCTCGCCCTGGATCTGGTCCTCGGTGCAAAAGATATGGCCGTCGTCCTGGACAAAGCCGCGCACGCGCATCAGGCCGTGCAAGGCGCCGGAGGGTTCGTTGCGGTGGCAGGAGCCGAACTCGCCGTAGCGCAGGGGCAGGTCCCGGTAGGAGCGCAGGTGGGAGTTGAACACCTGCACGTGGCCTGGACAATTCATGGGCTTGATGGCGAAGTCGCGCTTTTCCGACTCCGTGGTGAACATGTTGTCCTTGTAGTTCTCCCAGTGGCCGGAGCGTTCCCACAGGGAGCGGTCGAGGATCTGGGGGCAGCGCACCTCCTGGTAGCCGTTGTCCCGGTAGACGCGGCGCATGTACTGCTCGATTTCCTGCCAGATGTTCCAGCCCTTGGGATGCCAGAACACCAGGCCGGGTGCCTCGTCCTGCATGTGGAACAGGTCGAGGCTCTTGCCCAGGCGGCGGTGATCGCGCCTCTCCGCCTCCTCCAGCATGTGCAGGTAGGCGTCCAGCTCGTCCTTCCTGGCCCAGGCGGTGCCATAGATCCGCTGCAGCATCTCGTTGCGCGAGTCGCCACGCCAGTAGGCGCCGGCCACCTTCATCAGCTTGAACACCTTGAGCTTGCCCGTGGACGGCACATGGGGACCGCGGCACAGGTCGATGAAATCGCCTTCCCGGTACAGGGACACGTCCTCGTCCGCCGGAATGGATTCGATGATCTCCGCCTTGTAGAGCTCGCCGATGGACTTGAAGAAGGCCACGGCCTTGTCGCGCGGCCACACTTCCCGCACCACCGGAAAGTCCTTCTTGGCCAGCTCCGCCATGCGCTGCTCGATGCGCGCCAGGTCCTCGGGCGTGAACGGCCGCTTGTAGGCGAAGTCGTAGTAGAAGCCGTTCTCGATCACCGGGCCGATGGTCACCTGGGCGTCGGGAAACAGCTCCTTCACCGCATAGGCCAGCAGGTGGGCCGTGGAGTGGCGCAGCACCTCCAGGCCCTCCGGGTCCTTGTCGGTGACGATGGCCACCTGGGCGTCGTGGTCAATGAGGTAGGAGGTGTCCACCACCTTGCCGTCCACCTTGCCGGCCAGGGCGGCGCGCGCCAGGCCGGCGCCGATGGAGGCGGCCACCTCGGCCACCGTCACGGGTCTGTCGAAGGAGCGAACGGATCCGTCGGGCAGTTTGATCTCAGGCATCGTGTCTCCGGGGCACCACCCCATAAAAAAAGTGCGGTCGAGCCGCACTTTTTTTGAGTCAAGCAAAAGGCGAACTCGTCTAGCTTCGGTGAACCGCCGCCGTAGTGCAAGTTCGGAAAGCCATTCGTCCGCTCCGTCCAGCAATATCGCCAAGCGCGATTGGGCTCGACCCATTGCCCCCGCCATGTCAAGGGGCTGGTAACCCTCGCGCCACCCACGTTTAACTGTTTGATTTAACGACGCGCTCAGCGCCCGCCAAATCTCGAAACCAGCGGGCATTGTGCCACAAGTAACGATGGTGCACAACTACGTCACCGCGCAGCGGCGCAGGAAGCCCTTGAGTTTGCGGAAGCAGTCGATTGCCCATGACACGGAAGGCGAAGTCCGTGCTGTGGTCCAGGTTGAAGCCGCTGAGCGGCCGGATCAGACGATGGATGACAGAGCTCGCGCCGGGGCGGCCGAGCGGCCGAAGCGCAGGGCGAGGAGGAAGGTCAGGACGACCACGGCGATGACGGACAGACCCAGGGCGAGTTCCTTGCCCTCGGACCAGGCATCCACTGCGGGCGAGGCGTACTTCGCCGCGCCGAAGGCGGCGATGGCGAGAGAGAGCCCGGCGATGGCCAGGCCCATGACACGGGAGGCGATGCAGGCCAGACGGTCAGCGCGGCGGATGAGGCGCGCGATCCACAGGCCGTTGATGCCGTCCATCACCAGCATGCCCAGCAGAAAGAGCAGGCCCAGGGCCAGGGCGTGGGCCACGCCACCGAACTGGCTGCCCGTAACGGCGAACAGCGCCGCCTGGCTCATGGTGTCGAAGGACAGGGCGAAGAGCGCGCCCACCCCGGCGATGAGCAGCGGATTGCCAGTCCTCTGCAACCGCCCGAGGAAGCGGCCCTTGAACCCCACGGGCTGCACCACGTCGCCGGGCTGCGCACCCAGTACCGCCACCACGTTCAGGCAGCCCAGCAGGGTGAGGAAGCCGATGGAGATGATGACGCCCAGGTCCTCCAGCCAGCCGGGTACCTCCCAGCGCTCCGTCGCCGCTCCCACCGCCAGAGCGATGCCCACCACCACGGCGCCGTGCCCCAAGGAGAAGAGAACGCCGCAAAAGCGCGCCAGGCGCGGGTTGGCTCGGGCATTGAAGCGGGTCAGCCCGTCGATGGTGGCCAGGTGGTCGGCGTCCAGGCCGTGCTTGGCCCCGAGGGTGAAGACCAGGAGCATCAGCGCCAGCCAGTCGTCGGGCAGGTTTTCCATAAGGCTCCCTTTGCGTATGAGGAACTTGCCGGCTCTCTTAACAGGAACCATGCCAGGAACGCAAGCCGCTGATCAAACGGCGAAAGCCACTCGCCGCGGCCCCGCGATGCGGAAGGGGGCTTGCCACTTATGAAATTACTGTGAAATCTTCCTACCCGGTGGGCAGGTCATCGGCCAGAGGCAGAGTGAGGGTCATCACCGCACCGCCCTGCGGGTGATTGGAGGCGGTAAGGCTCCCCCGGTGGCGCTCGACGATGCCGTAGCTGATGGACAGACCCAGGCCCGTGCCCTTGCCCACCGGCTTGGTGGTGAAGAAGGGGTCGAAGACCTTGTCCAGGTGTTCCGCCTTGAAACCCGGACCGTTGTCGTGGAAGGTGAGCCGCACGCTGCGCTCGCGCGCCTCACCCTTGATTTCGAGGCGTGCATCGGGCTGCCTGTCGGTGCTGTCGATGGCGTTCTGCACGAGGTTTACCAGCACCTGCTGCATCTGGCCCGCCGAGCCCGCCACGGCAATGCCTTTCGGCACATCCATCGTCAGCCTGATCTTCGAGCCGGAGGCCTTGACCACCCAGTGCACCGAGCGTTCCAGCACCTCGCCTAGATCGAACACCTCCTCCTCGCCCCGGTCAGCGGCCGAGAAGCGCTTCAGGCCGGCCACGATGTCGCGGGTGCGCTCCGCCCCCTCGATGGTGCCGTCGATCAGGGGCTGCATGTCCTCCAGCAGGCGGTCGATGCGCAGACTCTTGCGCAGGGCCGCAATCTCCTCCGGCGGCCTGCCGCCATGGATGGCGGCCAGGTACTCGCCCATGCGCTGGCTGTAGCGCTGCAGGGCGTACGCGTTGCCCAGCACGAAGCTGATGGGGTTGTTCAGCTCGTGCGCCACGCCCGCCACTAGGCGGCCCAGGGAAGCCATCTTCTCGGAATGGATGAGCTGCTGCTGGGTGCGCTTGAGATCCTCGTGGGCCTGGCGCAGGGCGTCGTAGGCGCGGCGCAGCTCGCCCACCGGGCGGCCGGTCACCACCATGCCCACGAACTTGCCCACGGACGAAAGGCGCGGCGTGCAGTTCACGGCAACGGGCATGCCGGTTCCGTCGCGGGACTTGAACTGCAGCTCGCAGTCATGGATGCGCTCGCCGCGCAGCTCGCGCAGGAAACGATCGCATTGCACGCGTGAAGCCTCGTCGGTGACGAGTTCCCGGAAGGGCATGCCGCGCAGCTCCGCTTCGCTCTTGCCGGTGAGTTGAGCGAGCGCCTGGTTCACCTCCTGGATGTTGCCGTGGCGGTCGCACACCACCAGGATCTCCGACATGGAGGTGAGCACGCTGAAGACGAAGCGCTGCGTCTCCTCCAGGGCGGCGTTCTTCTCCTCCAACGCCACCTCGTACTGCAGGAGATCGCTGTAGACCTCGTCCATCTTGCGGATGACATCGATCCACACGTCCTCGCCCACACCCTCGGGCGGGCGCTCCAGAGCGCGTGCCGGCAGGCCGGGCAACGGCGCGGCCGCGCGCTTGTCGGTGCGGTGCTCCTTGCGCGCCATCAGCTCTTCGGCCTGCTTTGCACGTGGTAGGGATGGTCGTGGCCGGCGTGATGGTGGTGATGCCAGTCCGCGTTCAGGTCCGCGGGCACCACGTTCAGTGTGCCATGGCGCACGCCGAGCCGGGCCAACGTCTCGTCGAGGGAGATGGTGAAGCGCTCCATCGTTCTGCTTCCTTCCGCGAAATCACGGAAAGGCTAGCAGAACGGAAAAGGATTGGTAAGTGACAGCGATAGAGGCCGGCCGCCGCTCATCATCTCCGGATCACCTTGACCGGCCCGGGCGGCGCGCGAAGGGGGCGGCCGGCAGAGACAGCTTGCGGCGTGGCGGCCTCCTTCAATGCACCGTGCACACCATGCACGGATCGAAGGAACGCACCACGTGCTGCACCGCCACGGGCGTCTTCTCCCCTTCCGCGACCGGGGTGCCGACGAGGGCCTGCTCCAGGGGCCCCGGCGTGCCCGCCTGGTCGCGGGGCGAGAAGTTCCAGGTGGTGGGGGCGATGATCTGGTAGTTGCGGATGCGGCCGTGGCGCACGTCGAGCCAGTGGCCCAGCGCCCCGCGGGCGGACTCCACCATGCCCACGCCCTTGGCATCCTCCGGCATGGCGCCCTGCACGCAGAAGGGCTCGCCGGGCACGAGCGCCTGCGCCCAGCGCTCCATCTCGGGCAGCACCAGGGCCAGTTCCAACAGACGCGCGATGACGCGGTTGGCCACGTTGCCGCCGCTCGCGCCCACCAGATCGCGCACGAGGGAGTGGCCGTTCACCGCCTGGCGCGCCAGCGCCCCCGCCTCCATGACGCGCCCGTTCCAGCGCGGCGCCTTGCACCAGGAGTAGGCCTCGCGCTTGTCCATGTTGGGCAGGGTCACGCCCAAGGCGGGGTGCTGCACCGTCTCGGCACCTTCCATCCAGGCGTGGGAGATGTCCTCGCTGATGGCCATGGGGTCGTGGGCGCGCAGCTCCCCTTCCCACACGCCGGCGCGAAACAGCCTGCCTCCCTCGAGGGGATAGTTGCCGTAGCTGATGAAGCCGTCTGAAGCGCGCCCCAGCCGGTGCAACGCGAGGTCGCGGGCGATCTCCAGGAACAGGCGGAAGTCGCTCGCCGTGGCCGGACGCGCATCGATCCAGGCATCCAGTTCCGCCGCGCTGGAAAGCGCGCCCACCGCTTCCAGCGCATCGCCGAAGAGCGTGCGCTCCAGATAGGCGCGGAACTGGCGTAGCAGCGCCAGCACGCGGATGCGCTCGGAGGCTTGCACCGCCTGGGCCGTGCCGCCGGGCTGTACGGACAGGGTATGGGGCCACTTGCCGGCGAGAAAGCCCATGAGCTCCAGGAAGGCGGCGCGCGCCGGCAGGGCGTCGCGCGCGGCGCTGCCCGAGACCGCCTTGAAGCGCGCGGCGGCGGCTTCGAACCAGGAGCGCCTGCGATAGACCTCGCGGGCGAAGTCGGGCATGAAGAAAAGATAGAAGTGGGTGAAGTGGTCGGCCAGGTTCTCGTTGGCCAGCACCAGGTTGGTGGCCAGCCGCCCGTTGGGCGGCGGCGCGATGCCCATGGCCGTGGCGAGCGCGTCCGCGGCGGCGCACGACTGGGACACGGAGCAGATGCCGCAGATGCGCGGCACGAAGACCAGGGCGTCGAAAGGATCCTTGCCCTGGAGGATCTGCTCGAAGCCCCGGTACATGGGGGAATTGACGCGGGCCGCGCGCACGGCGCCCTCGGCGATGTCCAGCGCAACTTCTAGGTCCCCTTCGACGCGGTTGAAGGGGCCGACCACGAGACGCGTCACTTCAACCCCGTCTTTCTAAGGGCGGGCGCCACCACCATGTGGTCCGCCGTGGCGTTCTCCCGCACCCGCCGTGGCGTAGCCGACTTGGAGAGCGCCGCCAGGGCCACGAACCAGGCCTTGGGCATGTCTGAGGGCAGGCCGATGGGGATGCCGGCGATCTTGGGTGTGCGTGCAAAGGGGTGGCCCGGCTCCTCGAAGCCGGGCTCCGTGCAGTTGATGCAGGCGTAGCCGCCCTGGGTACAGGAGCCTACCCCGTTCCAGGGGCGGATGTTGCAGTCGGCATGGGCCTGGGTGCCCTTGCAGCCCATGTTCTCCATCATGCAGCCCAGGTCCGAGGGCTTCTCGGCGCTCGCCTTGAACTCGTAGTACTCGTTGCGCGCACAGCCGTGATGCACCAGCTGGTCGGCGTAGAGGCGCGGCCGGCCGGCGGAATCCAGGTCGCGCTCGCCGAAGCCGCCCAGGGCCAGGGAGAAGAGCGTATCGGTGATCCAGCCCGGATGGGTGGGGCAGCCCGCCACGTTGATCACGGGCAGCCCCGCCCCGGAGCGGTAGTCGTCCCCCAGCAGTCCGCCGCGCATGGCGCCTTCGTACTGCAGGCCGCAGGCGTCCGTGGGGTTCACGCCCGCCGCAGTGATGCCGCCGTAGGCAGCGCAACTGCCGATAGCCAGCGTGTAGCGCGCGCGCATGGCAAGCCGCATCACCCAGTCGGTCATGGGCCGGCCCGTGCCCGAGAGCATGTGAAAGCGGCCGCTGCCGTCGGGACCGCGCAGCAGCGCGCCTTCGATGCACAGGATGTCCAGCGGGATGCGCCCGTCGGCGCAGGCTTCCAGCACCTCGAGGGTCTCTTCGCCCGTCTCCTCCGAAAGGGCCGGATGCCAGCGCACGGCGATGCCGCCGTCGCGCAGCGCGCCGAAGAGATCGCGGGCGTCGGAGCAAAGCAGCGACATGGTGCAGCCGCCGCAGCCGCCGGATTGGAGCCAGACCAGATTCAGGGGGGAGGACACGGCACGGGTCCCGGGATTCAACGCACGAAGCTTGCCGACAAACGCGCCGCTGGGCAAGTGGCGCGGTCAACCCTCGGCGCAATTGCAGTACGGCGGTTCTGTATGCGGCGGAAGGCGCTGCGATGTTCTGCCCCGCACGAGACTGTCGTTCCCGCGATCATTGGGACCCGTTCTTGCGCTCAAGCCCATAGCGGGCGAGCTTGGCGCGCAGGCCCACGCGCGAGAGCCCCAGTTCGTCCGCCACCCGGGTCTTGTTCCAGCGGTGGCGCACCATGGCCTCCTTGAGCACGCGGGCCTCCAGCATGTCCAGGCGTTCCTTGAGCGAACCGTTGATGCCGGAGAGCATGCGCAGCTCCTGCTCCTCCTCCGCGCTGGCGGCCCGCACCACGCGGCCGTTGAGCAGATCCGCCCCCAGCCAGTCGCCATCGGCGAGCGCCAGCATGCGGTGGATCTCGTTCTGCAGCTCGCGCACGTTGCCCGGCCAGCGATAGGCGGTCAAGCAATCCATGGCCTCCTCCGTGAAGCCCTTCACCTGCTTGCCCAGGGCGCGGCAGGCCCGGTCCAGTATCTGCTGGGCGAGGAAGGGGATGTCCATGCTGCGCTCGCGCAAGGGCGGCACGTGCAGGGTCATGGTGGACAGCCGGTAGTAGAGGTCCTCGCGGAAGCGGCCCTGCTTCACGTCCTCCTCCAGGTCCCGGTTGGTGGCCGAGACCACCCGCACATCCACCGACACGGTGCGCGAGCTGCCCACGGGGCGTATCTCCCCTTCCTGAAGGGCGCGCAGCAGCTTCACCTGAAAGGTGGGCGAGGTCTCGCCAATCTCGTCCAGGAAGATGGTGCCTCCGTCCGCCTGCTGGAAGAGGCCGACGCGGTCCTCAAACGCGCCCGTGTAGGAGCCGCGCTTGTGGCCGAAAAGTTCCGATTCCAGCAGGGTGTCGGGCAGCGCGCCGCAGTTTTCCACCACGAAGGCCTTGTCGGCGCGGTAGCTGCGGTAGTGCATGGCGCGTGCCAGCAGCTCCTTGCCGGTGCCCGACTCGCCCATGATGAGCACCGGGATGTCGTAGGGGGCGATGCGCTCCACCAACTCGCACAGCCTGTTCATGGGGCTTTGCGGGGCGCGCACCAGGCGGTCTGTGTCGAACTCGCGCCGCACCTGGGCGCGTTTGGCCTCCACGCGCCGGCGCACCACGGGCTCGGCGGTGCGCAGCTCCACGTTGAGGCGCTGGTTCTCCTGCTGCAGGCGGTAGAGCTCGGCCGCCGCCCGCACCGTGAGCAACAGGGATTCGGGCTGCCAGGGCTTGAGGATGTACTGATAGATGCCCGCCTCGTTGATGCCGGAGATGATGTCCTCCGTCTCCGTATAGCCGGAGATGATGATACGCACCACGTCGGGCCAGCGGTTGCGCACCTCCTTGAGGGTCTGCACCCCGGACAGGCCCGGCATGCGCTGGTCGCACAGGATCACCTGCACGGGTTCGCGCTCCATCAGGGCCAGCGCCTGCTCACCGCTGGAGGCGGTGAGCACCTCGAACTCCTCCTCCAGGGTGCGCCCCAGGGTTTCCAGGGAGCGGATTTCGTCATCGACCACCAGGATGGTTGGCAGGGCTGTCATGGCTCTTCTCGCTAGGCTGCGCTCCGCGATTTCAGCGCGGCTTGTTTTTTCCACATGTTCTGCCGGTGGCGCGCCAGATGCAGCGGCGTCCAGGCATGGGGCACCCGGTGCACGAAGTGGTAGCGCGCCACGTGGTAGCTGGGGTCGAAGCCGTAGAAATTGAGCTTCATATGGGCCAGCTCCTCCTCGCGGTAGGCAGCCAAGGGTTTTTGCGCCTCGTCCTGCGCCCGCCGCGCCCGCTTCGCCTCCAGCAGCGCGGGCAGTTCCGGCCGCGCGGCCAGCTCGCGCGCCAAGCCCTGCACCCAGTCGGTGAATTCCGCCACGTCTGCGCCGAAGCATTCGTCGATGAGACCCAGGCGCTTCGCCTCCCGCGCACCGATGGGCAGCCGGTTTTGGGTGATGGCCCGCGCCCGCTCCCAGCCCACGCGCTTGGGCAGGAGATAAGTCCAGTACTCGGAACCGTAGAGGTTGCCCATGCCCTTGTAATGCGGGTTGAGGATGACGCCCTCGCGCGCGAGCACCCGGTCCGCCGTCAGTGCCAGGAAGACGCCCCCGGCCCCGGCGTTGCCGCGCATGGCGGCGATGACGAGATGGCTGCCGCGCTCCAGGATGGCGCGGCATAGATCGTCCATGGCGTTGATGTTGGCCCAGGATTCGTCGGCCGGGCTCGCCGCCGCTTCGATGGTGTTCAGGTGGATGCCGTTGGACCAGAAGTCCGCCCCGCCCAGGAGCACGATCACCCCGGTGTCGCGCCGCGCCGCCTCCAGGAAGGCGTCGCGCAGGCGCAGGCAGTCGGTGGTGGACATGGCGCCGTTGTAGAAATCGAAGTGCAGGTAGCCAACGCCGTCCGCTTCCTCATAGGCGATGTCCTGCCAGGTGGCGCCATCCCGCCAAGGCAGCACGGCCAGGGGCCGTTCCGGGACCTCGCCCAGCGCTTCGCCCAGCACGCTCACCGCCGGCAGCTTGAACGTGGGCTCGTCGCTCTTGCGCTTCATGTGGGTGATCCACACCGCGCCGTCCGTGGTGGCGCGGCAGATGGCACCCCCGCGCCGTGCGATGATGGCTCCCGGCCGGTCGCCGCGCAGGCGGCCTTCGGCATGGGCGTTGTAAAGGTAATAGTCAGTGGCGGCGAACCGGTCGAGCACACCGGGAAAGCTGTCCGAGGCGCGGATCTTTCTCAGCACCGTGGCAGTGTCGTCCTTCGCCCAGTCGATGCGGCGCGGTTCCTGGGTCATCACCGGGCGCTCCCGGCCTCTCACGTCCGGCCGGGCATAATCGAGGGGCTCGGGCACAAAGCCGCCTGCGGCGAACTTGTCCACCGCCTCCAGCACGGCGGCGGTTGCCGCCTCCGTCACCTCGTTGCGGTAGAGGCTGCTCTTGCGTGCAGCGCGCATGGGGAAAGTGCGGGTGGCCCAGATGTCGCCCCCGTCCATGACGGCGTTGGCCTGGAGCACCGTGACGCCCCACTCCCGCTCCCCCTCCAGGATCGCCCAGTCCAGGGCCGAGGGGCCCCGATCGCCCGGGATGCCCGGATGCACCACCAGGCACACGTGCTCGCGCCAGATGGCCTCGGGAATGGCGCGCTTGAGGAAGGGGGCGATCACCAGGTCCGGCAGGAACAGCGCCACCGCCTCCACGGCCACCTGGTCGTTGATGTCGAACTCGATGGACACCTCGTGGCCGCGCCGGGTCAGCTCCACGTGGAGGCGCTGGGCCAGGCTGTTGAAGCTGTGGGTCAGGAAAAGTATGCGCATAACCTCTCTCAAGCGTTTTCCATGCCTAACATATCCTCGGCAGCTGCTCGCCCGTGAGCCAATCGACAATGCGCCGTCCGCCGAAGCTGGTTTCCATCTGCACGAAGTGGTGGGGGTCGTGGATCACCTCGCCGATGACAGCCGCATCCCGGCCCAGGGGGTGGCGGCGCATGACCGCCAGCAGATGGTCGGCGTGCTCCGGGGCGCAGATGCACACCAGCTTGCCTTCGTTGGCCACGTAGAGGGGATCGAGGCCCAGGAACTCGCAGGCCGCCGCCACCTCCCGGCGCAGCGGCAGGCTGGCCTCGCGCAACAGCATGCCCACCCGCGACTGGCGCGCGATCTCGTTGAGGGTGGCGGCGAGCCCGCCGCGGGTGGGATCGCGCAGCACGTGGATGCCGGGCACCGCCTGCACCATGTCCGCCACCAGGCCGTGCAGGGGCGCCGTGTCGGAACGGAGGCTGCTGTCAAAGCCCAGGTTCTCCCGCAGGGACATGATGGTGACGCCGTGATCCCCCAGGGTGCCGGAGACCAGGATGCGGTCGCCCGCCCGCGCCCGCTCGCCAGAGATGTTCACCTCCTCCGGCACCACGCCCACGCCGGTGGTGGTGATGAATACGCCGTCGCCCTTGCCCGCCTCCACCACCTTGGTGTCGCCGGTGACGATGGCCACGCCCGCCTCCCGCGCGGCGCCGGCCATGGACTCGACGATGCGCTTGAGATCGCCCAGGGGGAAGCCCTCCTCCAGGATGAAACCGGCCGACAGGTACAGCGGCTTCGCCCCGGCCATGGCAATGTCATTGACCGTGCCATGCACCGACAGGGAGCCGATGTCGCCGCCGGGAAAGAACAGGGGTGAGACCACGTGGGAGTCGGTGGCCATCACCATGCGCCCCGCCGGCACGGCAAAGCAGGCCTGGTCGTTGCCGGCCGCCAGCCACGGGTTGTCGAAGGCCGCCAGGAACAGCTCCTCGATGAGCTGGGCCATGCCCCGGCCGCCGCTGCCATGGGTCATATCGACGCGGCCCTGCTTGAAGTCGATGGGGCGGATGTAACCTTTTCTGATTGTCATGAAAACCTCAAAGACCAACCTCTTCCAACGCAAAGTACGCAAAGACGCAAAGAGCGCAAAGAAAAGCGCGAGTGATTAACGGTCCATCTTTGCGTCCTTTGTATCTTTGCGGTCTTTGCGTTTAATGCGGTTTCGCATTTCATCCGGCCAGCGCATCCTTGTAGCGCCCATACGCGTAGTGAGCCGCGCACGCTCCCTCCGAGCTCACCATGCAGGAACCCATCGGACTCTCCGGCGTGCACACGGTGCCGAAGAGCTTGCAGTTGCGCGGGTGCTTGAGGCCGCGCAGGATCGCGCCGCACTCGCAGGCGCGGTTGTCGGCCACGGACTTGTACTGCATACCGTAGCGGCGCTCCGCGTCGAAGGCCGCGTACTTCGCCTTGATGCGCAGGGCGCTGTAGGGCACCTCGCCCAGTCCGCGCCACTCGAAGCTCTTGCGCAGCTCGAACACCTCGGCCACCAGGGCCTGGGCCTTGACGTTGCCCTCGCGCGTGACCGCGCGGGTGAATTCGTTCTCCACTTCGGCGCGCCCTTCGTTCAACTGGCGCACCAGCATGAGGACGGCCTGCATCACGTCCAGGGGCTCGAAACCGGCGATCACCACCGGCTTCTCGTACTCCTGGGCGAAGTACTCGTAGGGCCGGCTGCCGATAACGGTGGACACGTGGGCCGGGCCGATGAAGGCGTCCAGGGGCACGGTGCCGTGCCTGCGCACTTCCGGCGACTCCAGGATGTTGGCGATGGCCGAGGGCGTCAGCACGTGGTTGCAGAACACGCTGAAGTTGCCCAGCCCCAGCTTCTGCGCCCGGAGAATGGCCACGGCGGTGGGCGGCGTGGTGGTCTCGAAGCCGATGGCGAAGAACACCACTTCCTTGTGGGGGGTGTCCCGGGCGATCTTCAGGGCATCGGCGCTGGAATACACCATGCGCACGTCGGCGCCCCGGGCCTTGGCCTTGAGCAGGGACAGCCCGCCCGAGGCCGGCACGCGCAGGCAGTCGCCGTAGGTTGCCAGGATCACGCCGCGGTGGAGGGCCAGGTCGATGGCGTTGTCGATGCGGCCGATAGGCAGCACGCACACCGGGCAGCCCGGACCGTGGATCAGGCGCACGTTGTCGGGCAGCAGGTCGGCGATGCCGTAGCGGGAGATGGCGTGGGTGTGGCCGCCGCAGAACTCCATGATGTGGTAGCCGCGCCCCGGGTCCACCGCGCGGGCGATGGCGCGGCCCAGGGCGCGGGCGGTCCGGCCGTCGCGGAACTCGTCGATGTATTTCATGGCAGTGACGGGTGACGGGTGACGGGTGACGGGTCAAGTCCCTCGCTCATTTCGGCAAAGAGCGCGAGGGTTTTCTCGGCCTCCTCCGGATCCAGCTTCTGGATGGCATAGCCCACGTGCACGATCACGTAGTCCCCCGGCGCGATGCCCTCCACCAGGGCGAGCGAAATCTCCTTGCGCACGCCGCCCACATCCACCCGCGCCATGTCCTCGGGCAGCAGTTCCACCACCCGCACCGGAATCGCCAGACACATCTAACCTGCCCCTTTCATCGCTATCCATGCCTGTCCCAGGGACAGGCCGCCGTCGCCGGGCGGCACCTGGCGCGCCTCCAGCACCTGCATGCCGGCGGAATGCAGCCGCTGGCGCAGGCCGCGGCTGAGAACAT
>JBMOQT010000341.1:0-1953 GCA_049320945.1 Pseudomonadota bacterium | reverse complement strand
TCTCTCCCGGAGGGAGAGAGGAGGGTCGAGCCTCCCTTCTCCCTCCGGGAGAAGGGTCGGGGAAGAGGGATTGGGGGTATGAGCGCGTCTTGAGACGGCTCGGCGACGCGCTCATAGACTCTCCTCCTCGCGGTCAGCGTCCGCCGGGTCCGGGCCGAAGATCTCGTCGGAGCTGCGGCCGCAGCCGAGGCAGCGGTCGGTTTCGGCGTCCATCTGGCACACGCCGACGCAGGCATTCTCGGTCACGGGGCTCTCGCCTTGCGTGGTCGCCGCCCGGCGCCGTTCGACGGCTGCAAGGACCGCGCGCTTCTCCTCGTCCGATGCGGCGGACCACCCGGCGATCTCGGGCAGGGTGCGCAGGCAGCCCGTGCAATAGCCCGTCGTCTCGTCCATGCGACAGACGTTGATGCAGGGCGAGGCGATCATGCGTCCGCCCGGCGCCGCCTGGCGAGCAGTGCCCGGCCCACCTTGGAAGCGGTCTCGCGGCCCAGGGCCCGGGAGATGAACTCGCCCGTCTCCGCCAGCAGCTCCAGGTCCACGCCGGTGTCGATGCCCAGGCCGCGCATGAGGTAGGCGACATCCTCGGTGGCGACGTTGCCCGAGGCCCCGGCCGCGTAGGGGCAGCCGCCCAGGCCCGCCACGGAGCTGTCGAACACGGCCACGCCCAGCTCCAGCGATACGTAGATGTTGGCCAGGGCCTGGCCGTAGGTGTCGTGGTAGTGGCCGGCCAGTTTGTCGATGGGCACGCGCCTGGCCACCGCTTCGAGCATGCGGCTCACCTGGCGCGGCGTGCCCACACCGATGGTGTCGCCCAGGGACACTTCGTAGCAGCCCATCTCGTACAGGGCCGCCGCCACGCCGGCCGCGGCTTCCGGCGCCACCTCGCCCTGGCAGGGGCAGCCGACCACGCAGGAGACGTAACCGCGCACGCGCACGCCGTTCTGCTGCGCCGCCTCCACCACCGGGCGGAAGCGTTCCAGGCTTTCGGCGATGGAGCAGTTGATGTTTCTCTGGGAGAAGGCCTCGGAGGCGGCGCCGAACACCGCCACCTCCTCGGCGCCCGCGGCGAGCGCCTGCTCGAAGCCCTTCATGTTGGGCACCAGCACCGGGTAGGCCACGCCCGGGCGCCGCTGCAGCCGGGCCATCACCTCGGCGTTGTCGCCCATCTGGGGCACCCACTTGGGCGAGACGAAGGCGGTGGCCTCGATGGCCGCAAGGCCCGCGCGGCCCAGCCGCTCGATCAGCTCGACCTTGACCGCGGTGGGCACCACCTGTTTCTCGTTCTGCAGGCCGTCCCGGGGACCGACCTCGACGATCTTTACACGTTGCGGTAACACCATAAGAATCTCTCACCACAGAGACACAGAGGCACACAGGAAACACAGGAAGGACCTTCTCTGTGTCTCTGTGCCTCTGTGGTTCATGGTTTTTCCACTTCGAAGTCCACCAGCTCGGCGCCCTCGCTCACGGAATCGCCCACGCCGAAGCGGAAGCTCTTCACCTTGCCTTTGGCCGGCGCGGCGATGGTATGTTCCATCTTCATCGCCTCCAGGATGAGCAGCGGCGTGCCCCGCTCCACCTCGGCACCGGCCTCGGCCAACAAAGCGATGACCTTGCCGGGCATGGGCGCCGCCAGGCCGCCGCCGGCGCCTTCGCCCTCGCCCGCGTGATAGAGGGGATCGACGCACACGAGCTGCCAGGCGCGGCCGTGCAGGAAGACGTGGCGGCGCTCGCCGGCGGCGATCACGGTGGCCGGCAGGCGCATGCCGCCCAGCTCGGCGCGCAGGGTGCTGTTGCCGGTGCGCTCGCCGCGCACGGGCGTGACCCGCCCGTCCAGCTCCAGCTCGAAGCCGCCGTCGCCCCGGTAGGCGATGCCCACGGTCTTCTCCTGCTCGCCGGCGCGCAGGATGAGGCTGCGGCGGGCGGAGGAGTTGAGGCGCCAGCCGTCGCGCA
>JBMOQT010000340.1:0-1954 GCA_049320945.1 Pseudomonadota bacterium | reverse complement strand
TCGAGCAGGTGTGCAAGTTCCGCGCCGGGCGCAGCCTGTGGGCCAAGATCATGAAGGAGCAGTACGGCGCCGAGAAGCCCGGCTCCATGTGGCTGCGCATGATCGCCGGCGGCGGCGGCGGCGGGCTCACCTTCGAGCAGCCGGAGCTGAACATCGTGCGCGGCGCCTACTACGCCCTGATCTCGGCCCTGTCGGGCACCCAGACCATGGCCCTGTGCTCCTACGACGAGGCGTACACCATCCCCACCGAGTACTCGGCGCGCATTTCGCTGCGCACCATGCAGATCCTCATCGAGGAGATGGGCCTGTGCGAGACGGTGGACCCCCTGGGCGGCTCCTGGTACGTGGAGACCATGACCAACCAGATGCGCCAGAAGATGGAACAGATCATGGCCGAGACCGACGCCCAGGGCGGCATCGTCAAGCTGATCTCGGAAGGCGCCATCCAGGCCAAGGTCTCGGCCCAGGCCTACCGGATGCAGCGGGACATCGAGTCGGGCAAGTTCCCCAAGGTGGGCGTCAACTGCTACCGCAACGAGCAGGAGGAAGAACACAAGGTCGAGTTCCATCCCTACAACGAGGAGGACGCCCGCGAACAGGTGCAACAGCTGCAGCGCATCCGCGCCGAACGGGACGCCGCGCGCGTGGAGGCGGCGCTGGCCCGCATCCGTGCCGACGCCCAGGCCGGCAGGAACGTCATGCCGGCCCTGGTGGAAGCGGTGAAGGCCTATGCCAGCGTGGGCGAGATGACCAGGGAGCTGGTGAAGGTTTTCGGGAGATATCGGGAGCCGATCCGGTTTTGAGGCCCACCTTCTCCCCGGCCCTCTCCCGCCAGCGGGAGAGGGAGGATGTCCCCCTCTCCCCCGTCGGGGGAGAGGGTCGGGGTGAGGGGGCGGAAGGCGCAAAGGAATACAACGAGGAGATTCACGCGAATGACAGCAATCGAGCACTACGTAGCCCCCACCAGCCTGGAGCAGGCCGTGGAGCTGCTGGCCGCAGGCGAGGCCACCATCCTCGCCGGGGGCACCGACCTCATGCCCCAGAGCCACGCCGGGCGGGTGAAGTTCAAGCCCACCCTGATGAACATCCGGCGCATCCCGGAGCTCAAGGGCATCGCCCTGGACGGCGGCTGGCTGCGCATCGGGGCGCTCGCCACCATCAGCGAGCTCATGGCAGCCGAGCTGGTGCGGCGCCACTGCCCGGTGCTGGCGGAAGCCGGCGACCATTTCGCCAGCGGCCAGATCCGCAACGCCGGCACCCTGGGCGGCAACATCTGCAATGCCTCCCCCGCCGGCGACACCCTGGTGCCCCTGCTGGTGCTCGACGCCCAGGTGGAGCTGGTATCCAAGCCCAACGGCAGCCTGCACACGCGCACCCTGCCCCTGGCCCAGTTCTTCACCGGCCCCGGCCGCACCCGGCGCGAGCCCAACGAGCTGCTGGCGGCGGTGCGCATCCCCGTGCCGCCGCCGGGCTTCATCGCCCGCTTCTACAAGTTCGGCACGCGCCCGGCCCTGGACATCTCGGCCATCTCCATCGGCCTGGCGGGCATGCTGCGCGACGGTCGCCTGTCCCAGGTGCGGGTGGCCTTCGGCGCTGTGGCGCCCACGCCCCTGCGCGGCAGCGCCACGGAGCAGGCCCTGGAGGGCAAGGCCCTCACCCCCGACACCATCGCCGCCGCCGCGGTGGCGGCCCGGGACGAAATCAACCCCATCTCCGATGTGCGGGCCTCCGCCTGGTACCGCAAGGAGCTGGTCCACAACATGACCAAGAGGATGCTGGAAAATGTCGCTGCAGCAGGAAATTGAATTCACGCTAAACGGGGTGCCGACGCGGGTGCGGGTGCCTGTGGACATGAGCGCCCTGGACATGATCCGCGGCGTCGTCGGCCTCACCGGCACCAAGTACGGCTGCGGCGAGGGCGAATGCGGCGCCTGTACCATCCTGCTGGACGGCG
>JBMOQT010000339.1:0-1963 GCA_049320945.1 Pseudomonadota bacterium | reverse complement strand
CCCTTCGTGGGCGAAACAAAGCGCTTCAACCTCCGCGAAGGTTAGGCGGAATTCAGCCGTTGATGATCTCGCCGCCGTTGGGATGCAGCACTTGTCCCGTCATGTAGGACGAATCGCCGCTGGCGAGAAACACGTAGGCCGGTGCGATCTCGTCGGGCTGCCCGGGACGGCCCATGGGTACATGGGCGCCGAACGAGGCCACTTTCTCAGCGTCGAAGCTGGCCGGAATGAGCGGGGTCCACACCGGACCGGGCGCCACGGCGTTCACCCGGATGCCCTTGTCCACCAGGGCCATGGCCAGGGAGCGGGTGAACGCAGTGATGGCGCCCTTGGTGGCCGAGTAGTCGAGCAGATGGGGACTGCCCCGGTAGGCGGTCACCGAAGTGGTGTTGGCTGCTCCCGGCCGATATTCTCGATCGAAGCCTGGGGATGCTGCTCGGCGGCGTTGTTCACCAGCACGTCGAGGCGGCCGAAGCGCTCCAGCGTGCGCCGCACCGCTTCCCGGCAGAATGTTTCGTCGCCCAAGTCGCCCTCCAGCGCCAGGCAACGGCGCCCCGCTTCCTCCACTCGCTTGCGCGTCTCCTCCGCATCGCCCCGTTCGCGCAGATACGCGATGGCTACATCGGCGCCTTCCTTGGCGAAGGCGATGGCCACCGCCCGCCCGATGCCGCTGTCGCCGCCGGTCACCAGGGCCACTTGATCGCGCAGCCTGCCGATGCCGACATAGTCCTCCATGGTGGATTGGGGACGCGGCTGCATCTGCGACTCGATGCCCGGCTGCTGCGCCTGGTGCTGGGGCGGAAGGGTCTGCCGCTGCCCCTGCTTGTGGCTCTGCATCTGTGATCCTTGCTGAAAAACCAGGGGGACCCCCGGGGTCCCCCGCGTGCTGCCCTGGGACGCTACTCCCAATAGGGACGCGCACCGTAGTAGGAATGGACGCCCAAAGCCCACTGCATGTCGGCCATGGACGGCCAGTTGTCCTTGTCGAAGCCGGGCGCGTTCTTGAGCCGCTCCTTGTCCACGTCGAGGATGAAGCACTTGTTGTCGGCGTCCAGCTTCAGGGCCTGCCAGGGCACGGCGAACAGCTTGTTGCCGATGCCCAGCACGCCGCCGAAGGACAGCACCGCGTAGGCGATGCGGCCGCGCTGCACGTCGATCATGATGTCCTTGATCTCGCCCAGATCCTCGCCGGCGCTGTTGGTCACCTCGTCGCCCGTCAGGCTGTCGGCCGACATGATCTGCGGGCCGGGGCCGTCGGCGTTGCTCCAGGAGTCGCCACCGCCCACGATCTGCGCGCCGCCCGGGCCCGCAGCGCCTGCCGGAGTGGTGTCCGGTCCCATGCTGACGCGGCCTTCGTCCAGATCGTCGGTGATGGGTATGCGCCTGGAAGAAGCGCCTGTGTGCAGGCGGCCGGTGCCCGAAGGGGCGGCGCTCAGGGAACGGCCCGCATCCGATTGATTACCCGATTTTCCTTTAGCCATGCTGACCTCCGTATGATTCATGGTAGGGATTGCTGGAAGAGTCCGGTCCTTGCGGACCGTCCTGCCCTATCCCGTAGCAATCGTTATGCCATTAGGTTTGCCGCGAGAGCGTGGCGCCACGGTGGTAATACTTGCAGCGGGGCGGCGTAATTCCTGCACGGCTCGGGTACCCGTCACCGCGCTAACCTGCGCAGCAGGTTAAGGGCGCGGGAGCGGCCGGCCAAAAAAAATCCCCGCCTGCTCTCGGGGCGGGGAAGGCCTTTACCCAAGGAGGAGGAGTCGGGTAAAGGAGGGAGTGGACCTGTTCGCCGGGGCTGCCCCGGCTGTGTTCCTTCAAGGCTTGCAATATGCATGCCTAGTGTAGTGATGCATTCTGTTTGGAACTTAAGCGGCGGTTGGCGCGAATGACCTTCTGCAGGATGTCGCGGGCGCTCTTGGTCCAAATGAACGGCTTGGGATTGGTGTTGTGATGAGTGATGTAT
>JBMOQT010000338.1:0-1979 GCA_049320945.1 Pseudomonadota bacterium | reverse complement strand
TACCACGTCTTCTTCTGCTGCAACCAGCGCGAGCCCGGCGCCACCTGCTGCAACAACCACGGCGCCAGCGAGCTGCGCGCTTACGCCAAGGACCGGGTCAAGGAGCTGAAGCTCAACGGCAAGGGCCTAGTGCGCATCAACTCGGCCGGGTGCATGGACCGCTGCGACGAGGGGCCGGTGCTGGTGGTCTATCCCGAGGGGGTGTGGTACACCTACGTGGACAAGAGCGACATCGACGAGATCATCGACGAGCACCTGGTGCACGGACGCATCGTGGAGCGGTTGAGAATATGACGGGGCGCCCGCCCGCCGCCGAACGCGTCTCCGTCGCCGGCCCGGCCGGCGCCATCGAGGTCATCGTCGAGCAGCCGGCCCACTCGCCCCAGGGCATCGCCCTGATCGGCCATCCCCATCCCCTGTTCGGCGGCACGGCCGAGAACAAGGTGGCCCAGACCCTGGCGCGCAGCCTGCGCGACCTGGGCTACGTGGCGCTGCGCCCCAACTTCCGCGGCGTCGGCGGCAGCGAGGGCATCCACGACGAGGGGCGCGGCGAGACGGACGACATGCTGGCCGTGCTCGACTACGCCCGGGCGCGCTTCGGCGAGCTGCCCGTGGTGCTGGGCGGCTTTTCCTTCGGCGCCTACGTGCAGACGCGGGTGGCCGGGCGCCTGGCCGAGGCGGGTCGTCCCGCCCAGCGCCTGGTGCTCATCGGCACCGCCGCCGGCCACGTGGAGGGGCTGCGCCGTTACGCCACCGAGGCGGTGCCTGCCAATACCATCGTCATTCACGGGGCGCTCGACGAGACGGTGCCGCTGGAGAACGTGCTGGCCTGGGCGCAGCCCCTGGACCTGCCGGTGGTGGTGGTGCCCGGCGCCGATCATTTCTTCCATCGCAAGCTGCACATCCTGCGCCACATCATCACCCAGGCATGGTGCCGCTGACGGTTTCCGGCCTGCGCAAGCGCTACGGCGGCAACGAGGTGGTGGCCGGCGTGAGCTTCGAGCTGAAGCGCGGCGAGTGCTTCGGCCTGCTCGGTCCCAACGGCGCCGGCAAGACCACCACCCTGCGCCTGGTGCTGGGGCTCACCCGCCCCGACGCGGGCGACGTCACCCTTGCCGGGCTGCCGGTGCCGGCGCGGGCGCGGGAGGCGCGCTTGCGCGTGGGCGTCGTGCCCCAGTTCGACAACCTGGACCCGGACTTCACGGTCACGGAGAACCTGGTGGTGTATGGCCGCTATTTCGGCCTGAGCGACCAGGCGGTGCGGCGCCGCATCCCCGGGCTGCTGGCCTTCGCCGGGCTGGAGGGGCGCGCCGAGGCGCGCATCCAGGCCCTCTCCGGCGGCATGAAGCGCCGCCTGACCCTGGCGCGCGCCCTGGTGAACGACCCGGAGCTGCTGCTGCTGGACGAGCCCACCACGGGCCTGGACCCCCAGGCGCGCCACCTCATCTGGGAGCGCCTCAAGCACCTGCTGGCCCAGGGCAAGACGGTGCTGCTCACCACCCATTTCATGGACGAGGCGGAGCGCCTGTGCCACCGCCTGGCCATCATGGACCACGGCCGCTTCATCATTCAGGGCGCGCCGCGCACCCTGATCGAGGAACACATCGAGCCCCACGTGGTGGAAGTCTATGGCGAGAACGCGGCCGCCTGGGCCCAGGCCCACGCCGCGCGCTATGCGCGCCGCTTCGAGGTCACGGGCGAGACCGCCTTCTGCTACCTGAACGAAGCCGAGCCCCTGCTCGCCCACCTGGAAGCCCGGCCCGGCCTGCGCTTCCTGCATCGGCCGGCCAACCTGGAGGACTTGTTCCTCAAGCTGACCGGCCGGGAGTTGCGGGATTGATGAAAGACCCATCGCCATGAACACCCATCTCGCCCTTCCCGCCCCGAGCCTGCGCTTCGTGCCCGTGTGGCGGCGCAATTTCCTGGTGTGGCGCAAGCTGTGGCTGCCCTCCATCCTGGGCAATCTCGCCGACCCCATG
>JBMOQT010000337.1:10438-36922 GCA_049320945.1 Pseudomonadota bacterium | reverse complement strand
CGGGGGCGACGAACTGTTCGGCGGCAATGCCCGCTACGCCAAGCAGCATCAGTTCGATCTCTACCGCCGGGTGCCCGCCGTGCTGCGCCAGGGCGTGCTGGAACCCCTCCTGCTCGGCCTGCCCGGCATCGACGGCCTGCCCCTGGCGCGCAAGGCGAAGAGCTACATCCAGCAGGCATCGATGCCCATGCCCGCCCGCTACGAGTCCTACAACCTGCTGGAGCGCCTCGGGCCGGAGAACGTGTTCACCGGGGATTTCCTGGCATCGGTGGATCGCGCCGCACCCCTGGCGCTAATGGACAGTGTGTACGGCAGCGCCCATGCCCACAGCCTCATCAACCGCATGCTGGCCCTGGACGCCAAGTTCACCCTGGCGGACAACGACCTGCCCAAGGTGACGCGCATGTGCGAGCTGGCCGGCGTGGATGTGGCCTTCCCCATGCTGCATGAATCGGTGGTGGACCTTTCCCTGGCCCTGCCGCCTCGGCTGAAGCTGAACGGCACTCGGCTGCGCTACTTCTTCAAGGAAGCCCTGAGGGGATTTCTGCCGGACGAGATCATCACCAAGGAGAAGCACGGCTTCGGCCTGCCGGTGGGGTTGTGGCTGCAGACCCATGCGCCGCTGAACCGGCTTGCGGCCGATGCCTTGACGAGCCTGAAGGACAGGCATATCGTCCGTCCGGAATTCATCGACGGTCTCTTGAACACCCATCTGCGCTCTCACGCCGGCTATTACGGGACCATGGTGTGGATACTCATGATGCTCGAGCTGTGGCTGCAGGTCCATATGACATGAACGGTCGCCGCCGGGTGCTGCGGGCCGGATATGCCGCTGGCCTGGCGGCGCTGCTGGGCTGCCTTCCGAACGTTGCGCACTCGCAGCGCCGAGCGGATCCGGTGCGGGCCAAGGCGCGCGGGACCGCCAAGCCCGCCTGGGTCGAGAAGCTGCCCTTGATGCAGTGGCACTCGATCCCGAACACCAGCCTGATCAACCACTGTCCGCTGCAACCCCTGATCCGCGCCGGCCTGAGCGACTCCGCCGGGAATTCGATTGGCTTTGGCCACCCCCGGCGCGGCATCTTCGATTTCTCCGGCGGATCGCTGAAAAAGGAGGGCAGCATCATGCTCGTCTTCGGCGGCGGCGGCGCCGGCGCCTGGGCGGGGAACGACGTCAGAGGCCTGGCGCTCAATCAGGACGTTCCCGCCTGGTCGTTCCTCAAGGACCCTTCGCCCTCGGACGCGGTATGGCCGCGCACCGCAAGCGGAGCGGCGCACCCCTACATGAAAGACGGAACGCCGAACGCCAGGCACGCATACTGGCAGCCCATCTTCATCGACAAGTGCAATCGGTTCATGCTGTTCGGCTGTCAGAACGTGTGGGAAATAGATAGCGGAACTTTCAATAATGTCGATGGACTCGACCTTCCCGGCGGCTCGTGGTCTCCCGCCGGAACCTACCGGCCGTTGCCCCGCAAGAGAGGGTGGGACTCCTCCTGGAACTGCAAGCATCCCCTTACCGAGCGGGTGTACAGCGGTTCGCCCGAGGCCATCACTGAATACGATCCGGACGCCGATGTCTACCGGACCATCTATTCGGTGGCCTATACCGGCGTGGAACGCGGATGGGCGGCCATCGATCCGAAACGCAATCTGTTGCTGCGTGTAGGTTTGTGGAGAGGCAGCGACAGATTCAACATTCCTCTTACACTGGATCTCTCCGGTTCACGGTCCATCGCTTCAGTGGGAGTGCTCACCGGGCCCTACGCCAAGATGAACTGGCCGGTCTATCCGGGCTTCGTCTTTGATCCGAATCTGGATAAATTCGTCATGTTCAAGGATGACGGCCACCTCTACACTTTCGCCCCTGACGGCCCCGACAATTGGTATGTCGACCGCCTGAACCTTACGCCTGACCCGCGCGCCGGTGTGCCTGCATCCCATGGATCAAGCATCCACGGGTCCGACCCGGCGATCTGGGGCCGCATGCAATACGTGCCGGAACTAAGCGGTATCGCTATTCTGCAGAGTGCCAACGCGAACTGCTGGTTTATCCGGACAGCGGCATAATTGCCCACCTGCACGCGCTCAGCTCCGTAACTTGCCATTGCATGACACCTGGTGATGCGTGCGATGATTTTTCGCCACGGTCAATCCCTTCCGAATCGGACGTCTGTAAAGGACCCATAATGATTCCTCTCGTTCCTTGGCGACTCAAGCGATTTCTCGCCTACAACGTCCCCTTGGCCTACTCGATTGTCGTCAATCGAGGACTGCCAATCCCCCGCATGGGCGAGGGCATCTGGCTGAGGGAGTTATGGGACGATCCGAACTGGGATTGGCCGCTCAAGAACCGATTGATCCGAAATCTCACGAGCCCTTCGGATCGGATACTCGACCTCGGAACGGGCACCGGCGGCATTCTCCGGTTCCTGAAGGCCGAAGGCTACGAAAATTTGGCTGCCATGGATGCGGCGGCATACCCGCTGAACCGCTTGCGCGAAATCGGAATCGAGGGCCGGCAGGGCGTGCTGCCGGCCATCCCGTTCGACGCGGGCACCTTCGACTTCGTCATCGCATCTCAGGTGCTAGAGCACATCGTGAGACGGCACAAGTTCCTGCGTGAAATCCGACGCGTGCTGAAACCGGGCGGGAGAGCCGCCATTTTCGTCCCAGACTGGTGCCTCACGCCTGCGGACGAACCCACCCATGTTGCCGTCTACAATATCGCCACTTTGGCCAAGCTGCTCCGCCAGCACTTCAGAGTCCAGCGCGTTGAGTCCGTGCGAGACGACAATCATCAGATGAATGTATTGTTTGCACTCGTTTCCGCAGAATGATGTGCCGGAGCGTCAGCGCTCCTATGCTCTCTGAACCTGCAGCGCTGTTCTCCTTGGCGGCCTGACGCCCGCTGCATTTGGCCGCAAAACCGCCACTACGAAACAGGCTTCCGTCCCTTTACCATGAAAGCGTGACAAAAAAAAGAGCCACACCCCGGCACATGACGTAGCAACCACTTCGCTAACGGCGTCTCCACCCAGCGCTGGAAGCGCCCAAACCGGCCTGGCAGGATCGGCATCCAGGCAAGTTCCAGGTCAATAAGTCCGGCCTCGCGGAAAGCGGCACATAGTGCCCGGGGTGATTCGTACCGCAGATGGCGGGGCTTGCCACGCAGCCATCGTCCCATGCGCCTCAGCAGGTTCGGCAGACACAAGGCGTTGAGCGCATCCACCCAGACCTCACCCCCCGGTCGGACGCTGCCGGCCAGTTCCCGCACGGCGGCATCGGATTGCTCCAAAGCCTGAGTGACACCGAAGCAGATGGCGCCATCGAAGGCCGCGGCCCGCAGCGGCAACCGCGTGACATCCGCGACGGCCCACAGGCAGTCACCGGCAGATCGACTCCTGGCCTTCCGGGCTGTCGCGTGCGAGTAATCCAATCCAACTACGGTCGCGCCCAAACTAGCCAGGTAACGCGAATACGTTCCGGCACCGCATCCTGCATCCAGCCAACATGAATGTTCCGTTACGCGGGGCGCCCGTCGGAGGAAAAACCGCAGCCGTGTATCGAGACCGGTGGGCGTCCAACCGGCAATCCCTGCGTCATCATCGTGTGCATGGGCAAACTCCTCGAACCGCTCGCGCCAGCGAGCCTCGAAGTCAGAGAAGGCGCGGTTTTCCGTCATTGTCGATTGGACGTAAGGAAGGCCCGCCAATCTCGCATTCCGAGGACGACCGCAACAATCAGCCGTCCCATCGGACACGGGGAGCCATATCGCCGTTAGCGGTTACCAGCCAACTGACTCGCCGCGTCGAGCGGATCCGGTGCCCCACTCACGACCATCGACAGCAAGTCGAGCATCTTGCGCGCCAAGTATGGTCTGGTGTGGGTCTCAAGCCACTTGGTTCTGGTTTTCGGATCGCCGAACACACCGCCTCTCAGCGATTCAAGGGCGCGTTCCAGTGCATCGGGATCGTTATCGGGCACGACTACTCCCGCATTCAACTGTCGCATGACCTGTCCGATCTCACCGCCCTCGCCGAATACGAACAGCGGGCTTCCTGACGCCAGATAGTCGAACATTTTTCCTGGAAGACTTCTATCAAGCGCTGGAGCATTGATCAGCAACAGTGCGTCGGACTCGCGCATGATTCGTAAGGCGTCCGGCTTCGGAACCAAGCCCTCCACGGAGACCATTTGTTGGTGCGGAAAATCGGATAATTGCCCTGTTGCGATCCTGCATTGCTGCCCGATAAAGCGAATCCGCAGGCGTTCACGCCAGACTGGCCGCTTTTCGACCAACTTTGCCACCACCGCAAGCAACTCTCCAGGTAGGCTATGTTCCCCAAGATTGCCGAGGAACGACAGTGTTATCGGCCCTTCGCGTAGTCCACGCGGACCGGGGGCGGTCTCTACACTTAGGTCGTCCGGTTCCCATCCATTCGGAATAATGTGGCACCTGCCGGCATCAAGCTCCGGAAAGATGCGCAAATGGAGCCGCCGGACGGATTCGGTAACGAAAACGACCGCATCCGCATCGCGCAAGCACCTGGCCTCCCACTTGCCATCCGCGTTGCCAAGCCGGACAAAGGGAAACGGGCATTGGGTCCATTCGTCCCGGTAGTCCAGAACCAGCTTAGCGCCCCACCCTTTGGTCAGCATCCAACCGGCAATGAAGTTGTGAAACGGCGGCCCGGAAGCGAGTACGACATCCGGCACGTCAGCGACCGAAAGATCGCATAACGCCAATACCGTTTCGAGCGCTGTGGCAAAACCACCATCCACCCGGGGGAACCATCTAAAGCTTGGCTCCAGCCGAGAAGGCGAAATCCGGAGGATGCGGACGTCTTCCGGCACCCGTGAGAGCATGTAGCGCCCGGCCTTGGTGAAAAGATCAGGTTCGGGCCCGCAAACAACCGTAACGCGCCAACCGGCCGACGCCGCCTCACGGACGAAAGATACCGGGCGGTAGATTCCGCCCCACACCATAGGCGGAAACAACCACGCGAGAACCAGCAGATGGGGATTGGCAGAGGCCGAACGGCGCCGCAGTCCTGATGAGGGGCGCAGCGTGTGCAGCATGCACTTCGCGTACCTCGAATAGCCAGACCACGTATCGGCAATCGTTCGCAGATGGAGCGTGTCAATCATGATGATGGAATTCCATGCCGCCGACGATATTGATCATAGCCTATGCTGGCATCCTGCGCCACGACTATCTGAAACATTCGCCATCCCGACAACGTAGCACAGTCCAGTGTCCTCTTGGCCTCGATCATCCTGAAGTACGCCCCCAGCCGCGCAGCGGGTTGAGTCCCCGAATCGTCCGGCGCAGGCTGCGCCCCCGCGCGCCCTTGAGCACTTCCCGGATGCGATGCTCCAGCCGCTGATGGCTCGCCGGCTTGCCGCCCAACGCTGGCGCTGTGCCGCCGCCGAGCGAATGAGAGGGAACCCAAAGCGCGCAGCGATTCGGGCAGTCGGAACCAGCTGCTTGTTAGCCCTGCATGTCCGGATTGTCATTGGGAACATCCGCAACTCCTGGCTCGAACTCATTCGATATCCACGCGCATAAGTCTGCAACGAGACTTGGGTCATGATTCACCCTCGCGCCGCGTCCACCGATAAGCGGCGCGAATTTCTCGGGTGCAACATTGGCGAGACGTCCCCGATACCAGAAACGCTCGCCTATAAAGACGCGAGCATACTTTGTATCTTGTCTCTTCAGAGCCTCATCTAAATAAAAACGGTTGCGATGTTGTATCCAAGAGCTATCTGGCTTGCGGCTATAGAAATTATCTCCACAGCGCTCCTGCCATGAGCCCCTGAGGTTCGGCTTCTTTGCCGCAAAGCGGCAATCATGAAAATATTCGTTCAATCCGAGGACCTCTGAAATTTCCATTGCGTATAGAAACCGATAGCCGCGGTTCCTCGACGCATTCGAACGACACACCCCCGCCTGGCCGATCCCCCGGGCAAGTCCACCGACATCAGGTCCGAGTACTCCCGTGACAAATAGACCGTCAATATGAAACGCCTGATCGAGTACCTGCTTGCGGCGAGAGAGGTTGACCGACGCCCTTCGACAGGTCTCGGAGCTGAATCATCCACAGGGCGGCGGAACTCATCCATCCGAGCGATTCCGCATAAGACGGACTCAACAACGCTCGCAGCATGCGCGGCGCCATCGTGCGCCAATTCAAGGGGGCGGCCAAGGTCGCGACGTTCCGGTCCCGTGCCAATGCGCGCGCGAACAGGGCGCTTTCCCGAATCACCCTTTCGCGGTGGAGTGGCGCATTCTTGTTTTCGAACGGGATCGAGGAAAACGGCGGAAACGCCTTGGCAATCACTTCGTCATGCAGGGCCCCGGACCATAAGACCTCCCCGGGCGTCGCCCACAGGAAGTCGAACAGATCATGATCGAGATAAGGGTGGTGGATACGCACCGATGGGCGAAGCATCCGCTGCATGCACAGGACGATCTCCCGTCTTGTTCGATTCCAGAAAAAGAACGCCTGCGACAGGTCGCCGTCGCCCTCGATGCGGGCGAACTCGGCAGTCAGCCGATCGATTGCTGCCCCCCGTCCCCAACGCATCCGGTAGTCGGCATTCAGCAGGCAATAAAGGGCGGTGTCGCTCACCCCAAGGGCGGGCTGGACCGCCGTCAAAAAGCGCTCTGCCTCTTTGCTCGCCACCATGCGGCTCAATTTTTCGCTCAGAAACCAGATCTGGGAAAGCGCGTCTCCCGCGAGCCCATCGTAGCAGACGGTGAAACCCTCCCCATTTAAGACATCGGCCGTCGGCAGAAACCATGCATGTTCGTCGCTGCAGCATTCCAGCAGCCGGTTCTTCCGCACTTCGGCCGCGTATCGGCTTCGGACCTGTGGGATGCTCCGATGAGTCCAGCCGAGCGCTTCGCACAATTGCTTCCCGATCAGCAAATCTTCGTTCGCCCGCTCGGCGAAATGCTCCTGCGTGACGCACAGCGCCGGTATGACGCCCTGGCGGTTCAACTCGAAGGCGATGTGCCGGGAGTCACGTCCGCCGCTAAGGGGTAGCACGCAGCGGTCGGAAGTCGTCGGCAGGCGCTGTGCCACGGCCTGCCTGAAAAGATCGACGTACCCGTCAACAACCTGCTGCCGCGTCCGGCATTCCATGCGCCTCGGCATATAGGAACAGCGCGGCGCCGGGGTCGGTCCGGGCCAGGAAACCGTTGCATTCGGCGGAAGGGCGCGAATCGCGCGGAACGGAGTATCCTCCCCGAGGAAGAACCCCAGGCGCAGATAGGCTGCAATACCGTGATCATCGAACTCGCCGGGTGCGCCAAGCTGCAACAGCCGCCCGATCGAAGGAGAAATGGCAATGGTCCGATCGGTGGCCCAGTAATATACTGGGAACATTCCATAGCGATCGTTCCTGAGGGTTAGCCTGGCGCCGTCCCAGCTCCACTGGCACCAAATCCCTTCAGGATCCCGTCGCCCCGGGGTCTCGAGCCGGTTGCCAAGCAAGGCACCGGGGCTTCCCTCCAGCTCGAACCCGTCGGCGACCCGGGAGATCCTTACATATGGGTATTCAGGGACGGACATTGCCCCTCCTGTGCGGCCTCAACGCAGGTCGATTCTCGCGCAACCCTTTTCGAGCGGAATCGTGCAGAGTTTCATGGCGGCATTCTGCTTCATCCACCGGGCGATCACCGCCTTTTCGTCATCCCGATCGGCGTCATCGAGGAAAATCGTACAGTCCTCCGCCAAGAGGCTGGACAGCTTGAGCATGGCCGGATAGCGCGCGTACGGCCCCAAGGTCAACGGCGGACCGTCCACCACCAGCAGGCCCACCGATCCGGGAGGCAGCGCCATCGCCTCCAGCGAATACCACTTCGCGCCGTCCAGATCCGGATAGGCGACCAGGGGCGCGTCGATCACCGTCGCCCAATCCTGCAGGCCGTGTTTTGCCAGTTCCTCGCGGGTCAGTCCGGCGTAGTGGGGATCGTGCTCGAGGCTGAAAACTTTGCCGGCGCGCAGCCGTTGCAGTGTGCGCGCCAACGCCACTGTACTAGCACCCGAACTGCATTCTAGTATCGTTTGCGGCCTGTTGGCGATCACATGCTCGCATACGGTCAGAAGAAAATCCGGCGACGCGGCCCAGCCCCGCAACGCAGGCAGGGGCCGGTCCAGCCTGAGCAACTGATGCAGCCCGAGCAGGGCTTCGATCTGGCGGTAGAGTACCTGGGTTTCCTGCTTGATCGCTTTGGATTCGAGCCTTAGGGCGTTGGCAATGCGATGCACTTTGCGCAACTTGTGAAGCAAGAGCGCCGCGACAGTGGCAAGGCCGCAGGACAGAAGGGCAATGGCGATAAGGAGCAGTGTGTTATAGCCGGTCTCGGTCACGTGAATAGCTCCGCGCGGAAAATCGCCCTAAGCCGTTGCCGAAGCCTCTTTTTCCCTGGCCGGAACGGCGTCGGACGGAAACCGCGCCACTGTCTCGGCCATCTGCTTCTGGATCACCGTCTTCGTCAGGACCAGCAAGGCGAGAAGGATGTAGGGTAGATCGAAATAGGACAGTCCCAGGAAGGATCCGCCGACCCAGAAGCCGACGTAGCTCACTTGGATCATCCTGGCCAGTTCCGATGCCCAGCGCAGGTCCAGCCGGTCCCTTGAAACGCGAATGATCCACGCCCCCAGCCGCCACGCGGCAAACCACAGGGCAACGAACAGAATCAGCCCCAGGTAGCCGTGTTCGGCCAGCACCTTGAACCATATGCTGTGTGCATCGTGAAAATCGGCCGGATTGGGGGCGTATCGACTGAACAGCTCCGGTTGGAACACGTCGAAACCGCCGCCGTTGATCGGCCTGTCCTTGGCCAGGTTGACGGCAAACCACCAAGCGTTGATCCGGCCCATCGCCGAGCTGTCCTGCTCGTAGGTGGAGATGGTGTTCATCCGCTCGAACCATCTGTCGGGCATGACCGCAACGACCATTGGAATCAGCGCGACGAGCAGGATGCCCATCAACAGCTTTTGCCTGCCCTTCAACCATAACGCTGCTCCCATGGCGACTATGGCAAGCACCCCCCCCCGCGAGTACGAACCGAGCACCGCAACCGCGCACAGAACCAGGGCTGCCGTGAAGCCGTATCGTACCCAGCGCTTCTCCGACATCACCTGGAGGTAGCGCATCAGCGGCATGATCATGGTGATGGCGAGTGCGATTTCGGTGTTGCCGGCAATGAATCCTCCGTCGGGGCCTAGCACCATTCCGCTGCCTCCCCTGGTCAGCGTAAAGACCCCCCCCTTGACGCCGTAGAACGCGATCGAGAACATGACCACCCATACCAGCCAGCGGATGCGCTCCTGGCTTTGCATGACCATGATGGTGATCACGATGAAAAGCTGGATCTTGATCACCTTGTTCCATTGAGTCCAAGCCGCCTCCGGATAGATGGCAAACACGGTGGTGACCGTCATCCACAGGACCCAGACGATCAGCAGCACGGTCGCCGGCATGGCCGGATAGCGCTTCAGCTCCTTGGAAAACAACAGCGCCGTCAGCGTGGCCACGCCCACTATCATGGCAAACGGAAGGCTGTAGGCGAAACCCCACGCCAAGCGGTGAGGATTCATGATGCCGACCCAGGTCCACATCAGCACCCCGATCCAGGGGCGCCTGAAGATGAAGGGCAGGGAACCCAGAATGATCGCCGTGATGAGTATGTCCCGCATGACGCTCCTGATCGCATCCTGGTGGTCTGCTTCGCAAATGCCGGATCCGCGAATTCTCCGGGCCCACCCTGCCCGTCGTCCTCTGCATTTTCTGCCAAAAAAATGATAGCATCAATCGATACCAAGACCCGGAAAAGAGGTGACGGCGAGATGGCTAGCGTTGCCGTAGTCATACCGGCGTACAACTCCGCACGCTACATTGCGGAAACGCTCAAGAGTGTGCTGGCCCAGACGCGTCCGGCAGACGAGATACTGCTCGCTGACGGCGCATCCAAGGACGATACGGTGGCGATCGCCAGGAGTATCGCGCCGAATATCAAAGTCATTTCCGAGCCCGATCGAGGTGTGGCGGATGGGCGCAACAAGGCAATCCGGCTGGCGAGCGCAGACTGGGTGGCCTTCATGGATGCCGATGACCTGTGGCACCCGGAAAAATTGCGCATGCAGTCGGAACTGATCGAAAAAGCACCGGAGATCGAATTCGTCTTCTGCGACGCTTGGCAGTTCCGCGCTGAGGAAATCCTGCTCAGCTCTTTCTTCGCGACTCGATCCAATTTTCCAACGCTGCCCAGACATGCCGTCGGCGAGAATCTCTACGTATTCGATACCGACATAAGCGTAGCCATCATGCAGGTAAATTATGTAGTCACCACCTCCACGGCGCTTGTAAAGCGTGGCGCAGCGTTGGAAGTTGGCGGCTTCGACCCCGGCCTGCGCGTGTGCGAGGACTACGAGTTCTGGCTGCGCGTGCTGAAAGGGCGCAAGGCCGGCGTGGTGACTATGCCCTTGGTCGGTTACCGTCACCATGGCGACAGCTTGTCAGACGATAGGGAAGCCATGGTCCGAGGCCGCATCGAAGTGGCCGCGCGCGTCTTCGCCCAACACGAGCGCTACCCCGCCGGTGCGTTGACATTCTTCAAGGAAGAGACCGCGCGCCGCTATGCTCAGCTCGGACGCATGAAACTGCACCAGGACCGCTTTTCGGATGCCCGTTCCGATCTTTGGCAAAGTTTCCGCTTGGCGCCCCGGTTGTCCACTGCCGCCCTCATGGCCGGCAGCTTGTTTGGCACGCGCGGACGCGATGCCCTGCTCGCAGTCAAGCGAGCCCTGGGAATCAGGATCTGATATCGGCAAAAGACGCGACGGTTCGCGGGCGTCGTAGGCGGAACCATCTCGTCCACCACAATGATTTCACATCATCCCCCAGCGGGAATAATGCGCGGCCATGTCAGAGCGCTCTGCGGCATGCAACCCGCAACCGGGCTGCCAGATAGCTGATTTCCCCGGCGAGCTCGTGTTTCAGCCCGAAGGCCGCAGCGAGCCAGCCCAAGACCGCAAGAGGCAAGGCCAGCAGCACCTGAAAGAAGACGTTTCCGCCGCCCAGCACCAGCAGCGCGAAGAGCGGTCCCGCAGCCGTCGCCGCCGAAAGCGCTGCGCTCTTGCCCAGGGCGCGGAATAGCTCCCGGGCCTGGAGAGCTACCAGCTTGGCGAGATTGCGGAACATCACATAGTTCATGACCAGCCGCCACAGGATCAGCCCCACCGCAACCCAGACCAGCCCGAAGAAGACGGTTGCGGCGATGAAGGCGGTCTTCAGGACCGCCCCGAGAACCTCCACCTGGGCCAGAATCCTGGGCAGCCCCATCGCCGTCACGAGCTGGCTGTAGCCGAAGAACATTGCGCCGAGGCCGCCCCACACGCATAGAATCCGCACCAGGGGCACCGATGCGTCCCATTGGTCTCCATACAGGGCGCGCACCAGCGGAAACGCCATCAGGCCCATGAAAGTAAAGAACGGCCAGGCGACGGCGGTCGTCAAGCGCACGCTCTGGAGAAAACTTTCCTTGAGACTCCCCTCCTTGCGGGCCACGTCGGCGAAGTGCGGCAACATCACACTCCAGACCGCGTTGACGAAGGCCCGGTTGAAGAGATCGATCAATCCCATGGCGCGCCCGAAAATGCCGACTGACGGAATGTCGATCGCCTTGCCGATCACCAGTTCCGGAAAGGCGTTCCCCAGTTCCGTCGCCAGCCGCCCGCCGGTCACGTAGCTGCCGAAGCGCAGCACGTGCTTCAGCCCCGAGAATCCGGGCTTCCAGGGCAGCCCCCTGGGACGCACCAGGGCACACACCACCACCGTGGCCAGTATGCCGCTGGTGGAGGCCAGCGCAAGACTCAGATAGCCGTATCCCAGAAATGCCAGACCGATCGCCACGCCGGCATGGGCGAGCGCGGCCGAGGTTTTGATCCAGTAAAGCCGCAAGAAATCCATCTGCCGCCTCAGGACCGCCATGGTCACCGAGCCGAAGGGGATGAGCAGAAAATTCACCGACAGCACCGACATCACGTTCCAGACCTCGGACGATTCGTAGAGCCGCGACACGGGGCCGCCTGCCAGAAAGATGACCAGCGCCAGGGCCCAGGCGATGACCAGGGTGAGGCTGAACGCCGCCTGAATCCCCTCCGGCGTCAGTTCCTTTTCCTGGATCAGATATTGGCCGATGCCGAAGTCCCGCAGCATGTGGGCCATACCGACGATGGCGATGCCGATCGAAAACACGCCGATGTCATGGGGAGTCAGTATCCGGGCGATGATCACCGACGACACGAAGCTGATGAACAGCGTCGTGTAGTTCTCCAGGAACGACAGGGCGATGGAGCGCCTCACCGACTTCATCGAGCGGCTCCCATTGCGCCCGCCATTAAACCCTTCACCTTTTCGATGACACCGCTGCGGTCATAGAGCGCGGCGGTACGCGCACGGGCCGCCCGGCCGACCGCGCTTCGCAGGGAGGCGTCCTGCAGCAGCCGCACGCAGGCCTCCGCCAGCGCCGCGGGCGTGTCCCGAAGCAGGATTTCCCGGCCGTCCTCATAGGCCAGGCCCTCCGCGCCGATTGGCGTAGACACGACCGGGACGCCATAGGCGGATGCCTCGATGATCTTGATCCGGGTTCCGGACCCGGAGCGGATGGGGCAACATACGACGGCTGCCCGCTTGTACAGATCATCGAGGCTGGGCACATAGCCCAGGACGTGCACGTCCTTCCCCGGCCGGCGGGCCGCCGCGATTTTCTCCGGATTCTTGCCAGCGATGAACAGTTCCGCCGCGGGCACCTGCCGCTTGATCAGCGGCCACACGACCTCAGTAAGCTCATCGGCCGCCCGAATGTTGGGCTGATAGGAAAATGCACCGACGAACAAGACCGCGAGCGATCTGTGGTCCCCGGCCGTCGGCTGGGGAAGATTGACTGTGTTCGGAACGACGGTCAAACGCGCTCGTCGCCCGACCAGACGTTGAAGATAACGCCGATCGGTCTCGGAGCAGACGAAAGTGTGTGAGGCCCGCCTGACTGCCTCGATTTCCGCCAGCGCCAGCGCCGGTACGTGGACGAACAACAGCTTCCTCAAGAGCCAGCCAGACGACGTCCTGATGCTTCGGAAATAAGCACGGTGCTCGATGTCATCCAGATCGAAACATATCGGCGGGAGGTTCTCCCGTACTTGCAGCAGGGGAATCATCGCCCCGAGCCGGTGTACGAAAACCAGATCCGGCTTGGCAGAAAGCGCCTCCTTCAACGCAGCCATGGGCTCCGCCTGACAATATGGGGCATAGTCGGACTGTCCGCGGACGCTTAGCATGCCTGCTGATAACTCCCGAACAAAGGAGCGTGCGGGCAGCTCCTTCACGGCGGCGATCGTCACCCCGATTTCGGCTGCAAGTTTCGCGGCCAGCGCTGTGCGCACGCGCGCTGCGACCTCGCCGCTGGCCATTGCCGGCGGCGAAAGGAACAGCATGTCCACCCGCTGCACTGAGGACGAAACCGCTTCCAAAAACAGATTGAGCCGCTGGAACACGCCATGGGTCTGGAGTTCCGGCGGATAGGGAAGACTGCACGAAACGAGGAGGGCGCGCCCGATCGCCTTCATGTGCTTGGGTTCAGACCGAGACATGACTGACCACGTAGCGAAACTTGCCCGAGCGCCCGGGCGGGATGTCGGCGACTTCATCTATGGCCACCTCGACGCCGCGGCCGAGCCGCGACCGAAAGCCCTCCACGATGGCAGCCCGCGCCTGCGGCCCGAGAGGAGCTTGCGACACGACTTTGACGAGCACTCGCTCCTTCGACTCCTGGACGATCTTGAACGCTTCGATCCCCGGCAGGTCCCGCAGGATGTAGATCAGCGCCAGCCCGTGCATCACGGTGCCGTCGGCCGCGACGACGAAATCGGTGGTGCGCCCCTCGATCGCCTTCAGGATGGGCAGGCCGCGCCCGCAGGGGCACGGACGGTCGTCAAGCGCGCCGACGTCGCCGGTGCGGTAGCGGATGAAGGGGAATTCCCGCGTAGCGAGGTGGGTGACGACGATCTCCCCGGAGTGGCCCGGCGCAACGGGCTGTCCCGATGCGTCGACAATCTCAACGATGATGTCCTCGGCGCTGATGTGCATCCCGCCCGCCGGGCATTCGTGGGCGATGAAGCCCGCGTCGCGGCCGCCGTAGCCGTTGGCCACCGGGCAGCCGAACGCGCGCCCGATGCGGCTGCGCTGGTCGTCGTAGAGCTTCTCGGAGGTGACGAAGGCCACGCGGATGCCCAGGTCGTCCAGCCGCCGCCCGCGCGCCTCGGCATGGCGGGCGATGTGGGCCAGGGCCGAGGGGTAGCCGAAGATCATGCGCGGGCGCGCGGCGCGGATGGCGTCGATGAAGCCGTCGAGCTTCGCCTGCGACATCTCGAAGGCGGGCAGCAGGCGGCTGCGCAGCAGGGCGTCGCGCACCCGGCGGACGCGGTCCTGGGTGCCCAGCTCGATGGGCGAGCCCCACACTACGATCTCCGGGTCGCCGATATCCACGCCCCACCAGCGGGTGGCGCGCCACTTGGCGGCCACATCGTGGCTGATGCGCTCCCGGCCCATGAAGAAGATGAGCGGCTCGCCGCTGGAGCCGCCGGTGTTGTAGCGCCTGAGGGGCCCGGCGATGTCCGACTTGAGGGCCTCGGTGTGGGCGCGGATCACCGGCTTGGCCAGGAAGGGCAGGCGGCGCAGGTCTTCGAGGCTCGCCACCGTGGCGGGATCGAAAGCCAGCTCGCGGAACAAATCCCGGTAGTAGGGCACGTGCCGGCCGGCATAGGCGAGCATGCCGCGCAGCCGTTCGAGCCGGTGGCGCTCGAGACGCTCCTCGGCCCACCACTGGCTCTCTTCCAGGGCGCGGCGGCGGGCGACCGAGTCGTGGCCTTTCAGGCGCTCGTGCAGGGGGAAGATGACGCTGGAGACGAGGCGGGTCCAGGGGCTCATGGTGGCCCTCCGGGTCTCCCCCCTTTGGAAAAGGGGGGTGCAGGGGGGATTTTTCTGGCCTTTCGTGTCACGATCGCCGCAGAAATCCCCCTCGATCCCCCTTTTTCAAAGGGGGAGGCGTCTGTCTCGAGGCGGTCCGGCAACACGCTCATCATGGCGACACCGCCTCCAGGTCCCGCCGCCCCAGCACGCGGGCATAGACGTCGAGCAGGCGCGGGCGCACCCGATCCCAAGTGAATTGGCGTACCTTCTCACGCCCTGCCCGGCGCAGGGCATCCGCCAGGGCCGGATCGCCCAGCAGGCGCAGGGCTGCCGCGGCCATGGCGGCGGCATCGCCCGGGGGCACCAGCAGGGCTTCCTCGCCGTCCTTCACCAGGAAGGGCACGCCGCCCACCCAGGTGCTGACGATGGGCACGTCACTGGCCATGGCCTCCAGCAGGGAGATGGGCATGTTGTCGGCCAGGGACGGATTGAGCATCAGGTCCGCCTCCCGGTAGAGCTCGGCCATACGCTCGTTGTCCAGGCGTCCGGTGAAGCGCACCGCGCCGGCGATGCCCAGTTCGCGCGCCAGGGCTTCCAGCTCCTGGCGCCGGGGGCCGGAGCCCGCCACCGACAGGCGCGCGTCGGGATAAGACTTTCTGACCTCGCCGAAGGCGCGCAGGGCGGTGGGGATGTCGTAAAGGTCCTCCAGGTTGCGGGTGACGATGAGGTGGGGGCCGCCTTCCGCCCGGCGCTGGGCCGGACGGAAGCGCTCCAGGTCCACCACGTTGGGCACGATCACGGTCGCCACGCCGCGCCGGGAGAAGACCCCCGCCAGGAAGCCCGAGGGCACCACCACGGCGGCGGCCCGCGCCAGGGTCGGACGCACCCGGGCGAAGCTTCGGGCGAAGAACTCCTCCGCCTCGCCGCCCCGGTAGTTGACCACCGCCGGCACGCCCCGCAGCCAGGCGATCCACACCGCCGGCGCGGCGAACAGGTGCCAGGCCCAGCCGGAGTTGGCCATCACGTGCATCAGATCGGCGCGGCCCGCGGCGCGCCACAGGCGCACCAGGTAGGGGATCAGGCGGAACGCCGCGCGCACGGCCCGCACGCGCCCGATCCACGCCGGGCGGTAGGGCGGGTTCACCTGCACGGTCTCCACCGCCAGCCCCGTGTCCGCCAGCAGGCGTGCCAGCTGACGCGTCTGGTTCGCCATGCCGCCGGAGGGTGGCGGCAGGGGCCCCACCAGCGCGACGCGCACCGGCGCCCCGGGCGCGGGGTTATGGGAAGGCTGGAAGTTGCGCTGCGGCCGCATGGGCTAGGCCGTCCGGTGGTCGTGCTGGCGCAGGTTCCACGCCATGCGCAGCCCGTAGCGCAGCCGCGTGCGATCCCAGGGTGTAAAGCGCGGCAGCTGAAAAGGATCGCCCCCCCGGCGCGCCGCGCCCCAGGCGGTGGAGAAGGCGGCGTCGAAGCCGGCCTGCCTCACCATCGCCACGTGGCGCCCGTCGTAGTCCCGCAGGGGCTTGCCGTTGGGATAGGCGAACAGGGTCACGGGCGCGCCGGTGATCCGTTCCAGGTGCGTCTTGCCGTCCACGATCTCGGCACGCGCCTCCTCGTCCGGGATGGCAGCCAGGATGGGATGGTTCACCGTGTGCCCGCCCACGGTCATGCCCGCCCGGGCCAGCCCCCTCACCTGCTCCGGCGTCATCATCAGGTCGGCGGGCAGGGCCACCCCGGCGGATTCCGCCACGGCCGCGGCGGCCCGGTCCCGGTCCTCCGGATAGCGGTACTTGAGCACGCCGAGCAGGGACTCGATGGTATGACGACGTTCTTCCGCCGTCCCGATCGGCCACTCGCCCAGGTCCAGGGGGCGCAGGTCCAGCACGCGGCCCGGCGCCCGGCGCACGGTCTCGATCACCGTGTCGTTCCACATGCGCCCGCCCCCCAGGTAGCCGGCGGCGACGAAGAAGGTGGCGGGCATGCCCAGGCGCTGCAGGATGGGCGCGGCGACGGTGGCGTTGTCGGCGTAGCCGTCGTCGAAGGTGATGGCCAAGGCGCGGGCGGGCAGGCTGCCCTCCCGCAACCCCGCCACCGCCTGGGGCAGGGGCAGCACGTTGAACCACTTGCCGATCCAGCCGAGCATGGCCTCGAAGCGGGCCGCGTCCATCTCGCCGGGAAAGATCGGGTCGGTCTGGGGATGGACCCGGTGGAAGATCAGCACCGACAGCCGGGAGCGCACCCCGGCCGGGGAAAGCAGCTGGAACAGCCAGCGCAGGTTCATGACTGCGAGCCTCCCTCGGACCCACCCCCACCCCTGCCCTCCCCCTGAGGGGGAGGGAGAGGGGCTCCTCCCCCCTCAAGGGGGAGGCTGGGAGGGGGATGGGTCTCCCCACGCCGTATGCTCATCGCATTCCTCCCCCGCTCCTTGCCGACCCAACGAGCTGCAGCACCAGCGTCACGGTCAGCACCGCCAGCCCCGCCAGCACCCAGGTCATGCGCCGGCGCAGGGCTTCCAGGCGCTGCACCTGGGCCGCGTTCTCCGGGGTGCGCAGCACGCACAGGCGCGGCTGCACGCCCGCCAGGTTGGCCGCCAGGTGGGCCAGGGTGCGCGAGACGCATCCCGCCGCCCGCACCAGGGGATGCCGATAGTAGGAGAACACCGCGTTGCCCCACCACAGGTACCAGCCGTCGGCGCCGCGCCGGTAGTATTCGACCGCCTTTTCAGGATAGATGAAGCCGGGCCGCCCGGGGCCGTTGGCGACGATGCGGCAGGCTTCGCCCCTGTCCTTGAGCCAGTCGCGCACCTCCATCGCCGAGCGCGGCGCGCCGTCCGGGCCGACGAAGTGGATGTTGTTGTGCACGTCCAGCATCAGCCACTTGCCCCGGGCGGTGTCATAGACCTCCACCACCGTGTGGCCGTGGCCGCCGAAGCCGTCGAAGGAGAAGGCCCACTGGCGCGCCGTCAGCCCCGCGGCGTGGGCCAGGCCGAGGAACACCTTGACGAAGTCGGCGCAGTAGCCATAGCCCTTCCGGATGCGCCGGTAGGTGATCACCGGGTCCGCCTGGATGGGCCCCTTGTCGGCCGCATGGCTTGCCAGGTGGGCGGCGATGGTCAGGGCCTTGCCCCAGGCGTCCGGGTGGCGGGCCAGCTCCAGGGACGCCACCGCCGCCGCGAACTCCGCCGGCGCCGGCAGCCGCTCCTGGCGGTAGTCGGCGGGCGCCCGGGGCGGCGTCCATTGCAGCTCCTCGTTGCGCGACGGCCGCAGCAGCAGGGCGTTGCGCAGCCGCACCGCCTCCGTGGCGCTGCGCGCGCGCAGCCCCAGCCAGCCCAGGAGTATGCCCAGGGCCAGGAGGTTGGCAGCCACGCCCGCCGTCATCGCCTCACCTCGTCGCCTCACCAGCACAGACCGATGTGGCGCCCTTTCAGGCGCACGCCGGCGGGGATGTTCACCAGGTCGATCACCACCTGGTCCTCGCGCACGTGGCGCTCCAGGGCCTGGAAGATGCCGTCGCCGGAGAGGCCCACGACGATCACTTCCGATTCGGCGATCACTTGCGCCATGTCGTCGCGCATCAGCGAGCCGATGTGGGGCACGTGGTGCTCGATGAAGCGGCGGTTGGCGCCCAGCAGCCGCGACAGCTGCACCTCCGGATCATGCACCAGCAGGTTCAGCCCCTTGCCGATGAAGTGCTCGGCCAGCAGCACCAGCGGGCTCTCCCGCAGGTCGTCGGTGCCGGTCTTGAAGGACAGGCCGATCATGCCCACACGCCGCTTGCCGGTCTCCATGACCTTGGCGATGGCGTGCTCCACGTGCTCCCGGTTGGAGGCGAGGATGCCGCCCAGCATGGGCAGCTGCACGTCGCGCATCTTGGCGAGATAGAGGGTGGCGCGCAGGTCCTTGGGCAGGCAGGAGCCGCCGAAGGCGAAGCCGGGCTTGAGGTAGGCGCGCGAGATGTTGAGCTGGGTATCCTGGCACACCAGGTCCATCACTTCGAAGGGATCGACGCCCAGGGCCTCGCACAGGCGTGCCGTCTCGTTGGCGAAGGTGATCTTCAGGGCATGGAAGTTGTTGCAGCAGTACTTGACCATCTCCGCGGCGCGGATGGAGGTGGTGTAGAAGGCGCAGGGCAGATGGCCGAACAGGGCGCGCAGCCTGTCCGCCGCCTGGGGGTAGCGCACGCCGACGATGGTGAACGGCGGCTTGTCGTAGTCGCGGATGGACGAGCCCTCGCGCAGGAACTCAGGCTGAAAGCACAAATGGAAATGCACGCCCTCGCGCTTGCCCGAGTGCTCCTCGATGAGGGGGCGCAGTACGTCTTCCACCGTGCCCGGCACCAGGGTCGAGCGGATCACGAAGACGTGCTCCGTCTCCTTCTCGCGCAAGGCCTTGCCCAGGTCCGCGGCGATGCGCAGCACGGCGCCCTGGTCCTGGCTGCCGTTGGCCGCCGAGGGCGTACCCACGCACACGAAGGAGATCTCCGAGCCCAGCACCGCCTGGCGCGCGTCGTGGGTCACGGTGACGCGGCCGCTGGCCACCACCCGGTCCATCAGCTCCACCATGCCCTCCTCCACCACCGGCGTCCTGCCGGCGCGGATGAGATCGAGCTTGGCGCCATCGATGTCCACCCCGATCACCTGGTGCCCGTCCCGCGCCAGGCAGGCGAGCGACACCGCGCCCACGTAGCCCAGGCCGAAGATGCTGATGTTCATGGTTCGCTTCCCTTCTTGTTGTGAAAGCCGCTGACGCAGCGTTCGATGATCCGGTCCAGACGCTCCATGGAGCGCGCCCAGGCGTGGTGGCTCAGCATGCGGCTGCGCCCGGCCCGGGCCAGGCGGGTGCGCTCGGCCGGATGGGCGACGATGCGCATGATGGCATCCGCATAGCCTTGCGGCGTGTCGGCGATGAGGAAATGCTTCTCGCCTTCCGCGTCCACCCCGCCCGCCGCGACCGGGCTGGTCACCACCGGCACGCCCATGGCCATGGCCTCGAGGATCTTGTTCTGGGTGCCCCGGGCGATGTTGAGGGGCGCCACCATGAGCGCCGACTTGCGCACATGGGGGCGCACGTCGGGCACCGATCCGGTCACGGTCACCCCCGGCAGCTCCGCCAGCTTGCGCACCGCCGGCGAGGGATCGGCGCCGACGATCAGCAGCTTCATGGCCGGCCGCCGCGCCTTGAGCAGGGGCCAGGTGCGCTTGCAGAAGTCGAACATGCACTCCTGGTTGGGATAATAGTCCATGCGCCCGATGAAGCTGATGGTGTCCGGGTCGTAATCCTCGCCGTTGGGCGCGAAGTAGTCGCTGTCCACGCCATTGGGGAACCAGTCGGTGGCCACCCCCGTGCCGTAGCTCTCCAGGGTTTCCCACTCGGCGCGGGTGGTGGCGGTGGCCATGTCGAAGCGGCCTGCCAGCCGTTTCTCCTCGCGCGCGAGCTTGGCACCTTCCAGCCAGTAGCCCGCCGACAGGGGGAAGGACTTGTAGCGGGCGTATTCCAGCCACTTCTGGGAGTCCATGTCGCCGAAGTCCAGGATCTTCGGTATGCCCTCCACATGGGCCACGTACTGGGCCACCGACGAGCAATGGACGAAGATCAGGTCGAAGCGCTCGCCCGCCAGCAGCTGCCGCACCCGCCGCGCCAGCCGGGGCGAGTAGAAGAAGCCCATGGATGAGGGCACGGGCGTGGGCAGGCGCGCCACCATGCGCACCACCTGCACCGGGTTGCGCACCCGCCCCATCTCGTAGCGCGCGCAATGGGGCGCGATGCCCTCGCCCTCTGTCGCCTCCTGGGGGGAGCGGGCAAGCGAAACCACGGTCACCCGGTGATCGGCGGACAAGTGCCGGATCATGTTGAACGGCCGGATCTTGCCGCCCCGCTTGGGCGGGAAGGGGAAACGGTGGCAGAGGTATAGTATGTTCATGGCATATACAGAGTCTTGTCTGCTAAACCCATCCCCACCCCGTCCCTCCCCTTGAAGGGGAGGGAGCCTGCTGCATGCGCCAGTTAGCAGGTCCCTTCCCCTTCAAGGGGAAGGACAGGATGGGGATGGGTTCTTCAATTCCTGCATAATCCGCTCAAGCACCGCCTCAGTTTCCTCCAGAACCTCGTTGTTCCAAAAGCGCAGCACCCGAAACCCCGCCCTTTCGAGCGCCGTGGTCCGTGCCGCATCTCCGGCTATGGCCTGCGCATGCTGCGATCCATCCACCTCGACAACCAGCTTCTTCTCCAGGCACACAAAATCGAGAATGTAGTTTTCGAACGGATGCTGACGGCGAAACTTCACGCCCGGTTGTTCGCCCCGCAGGCGGTGCCACAGCTTTCTTTCTGCGTCGGTCATGGTTTTGCGCAGTTGGATGGCGCTTCTGCGAACGAATGGCTGTGTTTGGCCGTGCATGGATTTCTTATCTACCTGTGAAAAAACCCATCCCCATCCTGTCCTTCCCCTTGAAGCAACCGTATTTGCTGTCAAGCAATTTTTGGAGCCCAAGGTGTGTTGTTCTTGATCATGGCGTTCATGATGGTGAGCAGCTTGCGCATGCAGGCGACGATCACAACCTTGGGCGGTTTGCCCGCCTGCCTGAGGCGTTGGGCGAAGGCCTTGATGACCGGATTGCAGCGCAGCGCGCTCACCGTGGCCATGTATAAAACCGCCCGCACCTCGCCGCGCCCGCCCCAGATGGCGCGCCTGCCACGTTTCTTGCCGCTGTCGTCGGCCAGGGGTGCGACGCCGACCAGCTTGGCGATGGCCTTGCGGCTGAGCGAGCCCAACTCGGGCAGCTTCGCCAGCACCGTGGTGCATAGCGCAAAGCCCACGCCCGGAATGCCGCGCAGCAGATCATCCTTGGCGCGCCACGCCTCGCTCTTGCGCAACCGGGCGGTCAGATCCGTATCGATCTCCTCGATGCGCTTGTCCAGCCAGGCGATGTGGCTCTTCAGGCTCTTTCGCTGCAACGCGGAGGCTCGCCCCAAGCGGAGGGATTCTTGAACGCGCATGTCGATCAACTGCCGCCGGCGCGTCACCAGCTCATCGAGCTCGCGGGTGGCCTCGTCCTTGAGGGGGCGCACCTGAGGGCGAATGGCGCGCGCAAAATCGGCCAACACCAACGCATCGAGGCGATCCGTCTTGGCAAGCTGGCCCGTAGCCTTGGCATAGTCGCGCGCTTGACGGGGATTGACCACAACCGCCGGCAACCCGGCGGCGGCCAGACGCGCCGCCAACTGCGTCTCCAGGCCGCCTGTGGCCTCCAGGACAATCAGCGTGGGGCCGACCTCGCCCAAGCATCGTACCGCTTCGTCAATGCCTTCCTCGTCATGGGTGAGCCGCAAAGTCTGCCTGTCCGGCAGCAGGCCAACGTCCAGCGTGTCCTTCGAGACATCGATTCCCACGAAGACTCCAACTTCCATCTCGCTCATACCCTTCCTTGCAGAAAAATGCGGGCTCAATGGCGCCAAGCAACCGTTCGGGTTAATGGGAGAAACGGCGTGGCGCTGGACGCTTCAAGACGGGCTTGTGGGCCCCAGGGGAGGACGAGCTGCCACGCCGAACCGGTGAGGGCTGTGGATTTGTGGGCAATTCGCCTGCGGCGAACCGGGGCGCTTGCCGTGGAAAACGCTGCGCGTTTCCCACCGCGCGCCCCTTTGCCCACAAGCTCCACAGCCCAATCATTCATGTTAAGAAATCCTCAAAACCGAATATACAAGGGGAGGGTGAGAACGGCGGCCCTTTGGGCCGGTCGGTCGATCCCCAATGCTAACGCACGATGGAAAAACCGATGCGGAACTGGGAACGGCGCTTCAGGTTGTAATCGAGGAAGCTCTCACCGTAGCCGTTGAAATACTGGAAATGCAGATAGCCGCCGACGTTGGCGAACAGGGGCCGGCGCAGGGGGTAGGAGCCGTCCAGCTGGACGCTGCTGGAGCCGCCCGTGCCGTGGCGCAGCAGCGCCGCCCACTGCCAGCCGTCGATGCGGCCATAGCGCAGGCTGACATCGGCATAGCCGCGGTAGCGGGCGATGTCGGGATTGTCCTCCCGGTCCAGGTAGAGCCAGGCCCGGGGCGCCAGTGCCAGGTAATGGGAGTCGCGCAACACGGTGCGCCACTCGGGGCGGATGAAGGCGGTGTTGATGCTGCGCGAGGAGGCGCTGTCGCGTCCATTCGACTCGTGCTCCAGGCCCAGGCGCAGATCGAGGGTGGAGGCCTCCTGCGGCCGCGGCCATAGATCGCGCCACTCGTAGAACAGGGCGGGCCGGTAGCTGGTGTCGCGGAAGGGCTTGGAGTCGCGCCCCAGGTCCCAAATGGAAGTCTGGGTGTAGCCGAAGTAGAGGCGGCTCACCGCCGGCAGGAAGTCGGCCACGACGCCGCGCGGGTCGAACAGCTGGTACTTGAAGCTCAGCTGGAACTTGGCGCTGTTGCCGCCGCGGGTGCCGACAATGAAGTACATGGGTTCGTAGGCGGACAGGGCGGGCTCGGGATCGCCCCGCCCCGCGCCTTTCGCCGGCCGGGCAGGCGCTTCCCCGTCACCAGCCGCTGCCGCGGCCACCGGGGCGAGGCGCGCCGTCTCGCCGGCCAGGGTCAGGCGGTTGCTCTGCAGTGCGGGCAGTTCCAGTTGCAGGACGCCGAGGGCATCCCGGGGCAGCACACCGGTGTAGGCGCGCTGGGCGAAGGCACCCGGCGCGAGCTGCACCTGGCGGCCGCCCGCCTCGGCCGCGCGCAGCACCAGCTCCTGGGTGGCAGCGCCCCGGGTGAGACGCGCGGCGACCTGCTCCGGCAGCGTCGCGTCCTCGGCACTGGCGCCGGCATTGACCACCAGCAGCTTGACGCGGAAGGCTTCGCCGGCGAACACCGGCTGGCCGTCATGAACCAGCGACCATTCCAATCCGGCCGCCGCGGCAGCGCGGGCCAGGCACAGGCACAGCAAGGGCAGCAGAAATTTCATCACGGTTTCCAGGAAACTACCCTGTGTGACCGCCGCGGCGTGGGCGATATCCCGCGTGCCTTACTGAAGATCACGAAAGTGGCTGACAGCCATTTTCGTCACAACGCTCCCCTCGCCCGCGAAGCGGGAGAGGGGTTGGGGGTGAGGGCTGAGCTTTGCTGGCTGTCATCCAATTATGCAAAGCTCAGTAGGCCCGCAGGCCGCACCAGCGCAGCACGGCGGCCTCGTCCATGGCCGGGGCGATGTGGTAGCCCTGGATCGCATCGCAGCCCAGCTCCCGCAGGCGCGCGGCCACGGTGGCGTCCTCCACGCCTTCGGCGACGGCGGCCAGGCCGAAATTGTGGGCCAGGTCGATCACCGTGCGCACGATCTGCTCGTCGCCGGGGACGGTCAGCATGGTGCGCACGAAGCTCTGGTCGATCTTGAGCTCGTCCAGGGGCAGCCGGCGCACGTGGGTGAGGGACGAGAAGCCGGTGCCGAAATCGTCCAGGGAGACCTTCAGTCCGCGGCTCTTGAGGCGCTGCAGCGTCGCCAGGGTAGGCGCCAGCTCGTCGAGCACCGATCCTTCCGTGATTTCCATGGTGACGCAAGCCGCCGGCACGCGCCAGGTGTCCAGCGACAGCTCGACGAAATCGGCCAGTTCCCGGTCGGCGAAATCGGACGGCTGCAGGTTGATCGACATGCGCGTTTCCAGCCCGGCGGCCCGGAGGGAAGCGAGCTGGCGCAGAGAGGCATTGATGATCCAGCGCGTCAGTCGATGGGACAGGCCCGCCTGCTCGGCCACGGCCAGCACGTCCGGGGGGGACACCGGCTCGCCCTGGCAGGTCCAGCGCAGCAGGGCTTCGAAGCCGATCAAGCGCTCGTCCGCCAGGCTCACTTGGGGCTGAAAATGCATGGCCAGGGCGTTCTGCTCGATGGCGGCGCGCAGCGCCGGCCCCAGATCCCGCGCCAGGCGGAAGCGGCGCACGCCGCCCTGGTCGAACACGGTCCAGCCGTCGCTGGCATGCTGTGCCTGATCGGCCGCTTCGGCGGCGAAGTACAACAGCTCGTCGGCATCGTCCGAGTGCTCGGGAGCCAGGGCGATGCCCACGCGCGCCACCGCCGAGAAGTCGCGGCTGCCGAAGCGCACCGGCACCTCGCACACGGCACGGATGCGATGGGCCGCCAGGGTCGCATGGGCGGCGCCGGCAACACCGTCCAGCAGCAGGACGAAGTGGCCGGCACCGGCGCGCAGCCAGCGGTCCTGGGCGCGCACCACGGCGGCGAGGCGCCGCCCCATCTCCCGGTCGGCGGCCTCGCGCGCTTCCGCGCGGCGCTCCGCGGGCAGGCCCAGGTGGCGCAGGCGCACCACCAGCACCGCCAGCTGCTCCTCGCCGCGGCGGCGCGCCGCCAGGGTGGCGCGCAGCAGGTCCACCAGGTCGCCCTGGTCCATGACCGGTGTCGAGGGGAAGGGTGCCAAGGGTGGCAGGGTCATTGGAAATAATGCCGCAGATCGATGCCGTAGGCGCCCGGCTCCAGCTCGCGCGCGATGATCAGGGGATTGCCCGCGGGGTCCTGGGGGTCGGTGAACAGATCCAGCACCGGCGGCTTGCCATAGGGCTGCTTGCGGGCATCCAGCAGCAGCATCAGCTTCGGCTTGAGGCGGCGCGTGCGGTTCTCCTGGATGACGATGCCCACCTCCTGGGTGTTCAGCTCTACCAGGCTGCCCACCGGATAGACGCCCACCATCTGGATGAACTGCTCCACCAGGGCGGCGCTGAACAGCTGGTCGCGCGCGCTGTAGAGCGCCTGCAATCCCTGCAGGGTGGACTTGGCGCGGGCATAGGGACGGTCCAGGATCATGGCGGTATAGACATCGACGATGCCCGCCATCGAGCCGAATATCCCGATAGCCTCGGCCACCAGGCCGTCCGGGTAGCCGCTGCCGTCCCAGCGCTCGTGGTGACGTGCGATGATTTCCAGCGCCTTGCCCGGTACGGTGTCGCTCTCGTGCAGCATGTCTATGCCGTGGCGCACATGCTCCTTGACCTGTTCGAACTGCTGGGGCGTGAGCTCGCCCGGGTGATGCAGCACTTCCGACGGCACGCGCAGCTTGCCGATGTCTATCATCAGCCCCGCCAGCCCCAGCAGCTGCAGCACCGGCTCGGGGAAGCCGAGATGGCGACCGAAGGCGATGAGGTAGACGGAGGCGTCGATCAAGTGGCTGTAGGTATAGCTGTCGGTCTCCCGCAGGCGCGAGAACCACATCATCGCCTTGGGGTTGCGCACCATGCTCGCCACCATCTGCCCGACCACGGCGCGCACCCGGGGCAGCTGGCTCTTGAGGTCGGTGCGCTCCGCGGCGCACACCCCGGCGAGCACGTCCTGTACGTTGTCGTAGGCGGCGCGGGCGGCGGGCAGCTCCTTCTCGAAGGGGTTGCGCTCCTCGTAGATGATGGTTTCCCGGATGGCGCGGGCGTCGGGGAAACGCTTGCGCACCTTCTGCAGCGCGGCGCGGCGCAGGTGCGGCGGCAACAGCTCGATGTCGCCGGCCAGGGACTTGTCGTCGGGGCCGGCCTCCAGGTCCACCAT
>JBMOQT010000337.1:0-10428 GCA_049320945.1 Pseudomonadota bacterium | reverse complement strand
GGTCGGCGGGAATGGCGCCAGGCAGGGACTGGGCGGGGTCCACCCAGACGTAGGAGCAGTACTGGCGCAGGCGCTGCACCTGGCCTTCATCTTGGATGAGGAAACCCTGGAGGGCAAAGGGCGTGTCGAGCCAGGGCCGATCCAGCTCATGCACGAACATGCCCTCGGCGAGGCGCGCAACCGGTACTTTTATGTCCATTGGGTCAGTGGGTGTCCCGCGGCAACACCATTAACGGCACGGCAGCGGGCAAATTGAGCCTGTTCCGCGCGCGGGCGCAGTGCCGCTACTTTAGCATCGTCCCGGTGCGGCGGGCGTGCGCTACGACACGGCGGCGGTCAGCGGCGGAAGATCCACAGGATCAGGGTGATCAGGAGGGACACCAGCAGGCCCGTGGTGAGCGGGAAGTAGAAGGTGAAGCCCTCCCGCTTGATCAGGATGTCCCCGGGCAGCCGTCCCAGGCCCAGCCGGCTGGCCAGGGGCCAGAGCAGCCCCAGGGCCACCAGCACCAGGCCAATCGTGATCAGCCATCTGGACATCGTGCCCGCCCTCCTTGCCCAAGGCAGACCGCGGCCGCCCGCTCCGGTTCCCGTCTCAGCCGCCGCGCTTCAGGTTGGCATCCACTACCGACAGGGCGGTCATGTTGACCAGGCGCCGCACGGTGGCGGTGGAAGTCAAAATGTGCACGGGCTTGGCGGCACCCAGCAGGATCGGCCCCACCGTGACACCGTCGCCGCCGGTGATCTTGAGCAGGTTGAAGGCGATGTTGGCGGCATCCAGGTTGGGCATGATCAGCAGGTTGGCCTCGCCCTTGAGCAGGGATTCGGGCAGGGCCTTGTGGCGGATCTCCTCGGACAGGGCCGCGTCGCCGTGCATCTCGCCATCCACTTCGAGCTGGGGCTCCAGGTAAGCGATGATCTCCCGGGCGCGGCGCATCTTCAGGGCCGAGGACGAACGCGCGCTGCCGAAATTGGAGTGGGACAATAGCGCCACCTTGGGCACCAGGCCGAAGCTGCGCACTTCTTCCGCCGCCATGACGGTCATCTCGGCGATCTGCTCCGCCGTGGGGTCCTCGTTGACATAGGTGTCGCAGATGAACAGGGTGCGGCCGGGCAGCATCAGCACATTCATGGTGGCGAAGATGTTGGCGCCCTCCTTCAGCCCCACCACGTTGGCCACATGCACCAGGTGGTGGGACAGCTGGCCGTAGGTGCCGCACAGCACCGCGTCCACGTCGCCCCGGCGCAGCAGCAGCATGCCGATCAGGGTGGTGTCGCGCCGCACTTCCACCTTGGCGATCTCAGGCGACACGCCGTTGCGCCCCATCAGCCGGCGGTACTCGGCGACGATGTCCCGGTAGCGCTCGTCGCTCTCCGGGTTCACCAACTCGAAGTCGCGCCCCGGCTGGATGCGCAGGCCCAGCTTCTGCAGGCGCATGTCGATGACCGAGGGCCGGCCGATCACCACCGGCTGGGCCAGCCCCTCGTCCACCACCGCCTGGATGGCGCGCAGCACGCGCTCGTCCTCGCCCTCGCAATAGAGCACGCGGCGCGGCGCGTGCTTGGCGGCGGCGAACACCGGCTTCATGATGTAGCCGGAGTGGTAGACGAAAGTCGCCAGCTGCTCCCGGTAGGCGTTGAAGTCGCGGATGGGGCGCGTCGCCACGCCCGAATCCATGGCCGCCTGGGCCACCGCCGGCGCGATCTTGACGATCAGGCGCGGATCGAAGGGCTTGGGAATGATGTACTCGGGGCCGAACTGCAGCTCCGCCTCGCCGTAGGCCGTGGCCACCACGTCGGAGGCCTCCGCCTGGGCCAGCTCGGCAATGGCGCGCACCGCCGCCAGCTTCATCTCCTCGGTGATGGTGGTGGCGCCCGCGTCCAGGGCGCCGCGGAAGATGAAGGGGAAGCACAGGACGTTGTTCACCTGGTTGGGATAGTCCGAGCGCCCGGTGGCCATGATGGCGTCGTCGCGCACCGCCCGCACCTCCTCCGGCAGGATCTCCGGAATGGGATTGGCCAGCGCCAGGATCAACGGCCGGGGCGCCATCTTCGCCACCATGTCGCGTTTCAGCACGCCGCCCGCCGACAGGCCCAGGAACACGTCGGCGTCTTCGATCACCTCGCCCAGGGTGCGCGCCGAGGTGCGCTTGGCGTAGCGCGCCTTGATCTCGTCCATCTCCTCGACGCGGCCCTCATAGACCACACCCTTGATGTCGGTGACCCAGATGTTCTCGACCTTCACCCCCAGCATCACCAGCAGGTCGAGGCAGGCGAGCGCTGCGGCACCGGCGCCGCTGGTCACCAGCTTCACTTCGCCCATGTCCTTGCCCACCAGCTTGAGACCGTTCAGCACCGCCGCGCCCACGACGATGGCGGTGCCGTGCTGGTCGTCGTGGAACACCGGGATCCTCAGGCGGCTGCGCAGCTGGCGCTCGATGTAGAAACACTCGGGCGCCTTGATGTCTTCCAGATTGATGCCGCCGAAAGTGGGTTCCATGGCGGCAATGACTTCCACCAGCTTGTCCGGGTCGCGCTCGTTGAGCTCGATGTCGAACACGTCGATGCCGGCGAACTTCTTGAACAGGCAGGCCTTGCCCTCCATCACCGGCTTGGCCGCCAGGGGTCCGATGGGGCCCAGGCCCAGCACCGCCGTGCCGTTGGTGACCACGCCCACGAGATTGCTGCGCGCCGTCAGGCTGGCCGCCTCCGCCGGATTGTCGACGATGGCCTCGCAGGCGGCGGCCACTCCCGGCGAGTAGGCGAGCGCCAGGTCGCGCTGGTTGGTCAGCCCCTTGGTCGGCACCACCGAGATCTTGCCCGGGCTCGGCCGCCGATGGTATTCGAGCGCGGCCGCGCTCAAGTCCTTTTCCATTTCTCTCTCCTCTGATTCCCTAGAGCGTCACGGGAGACGGGGCGGATCTCCCGGAGTGGATTTTACTGGACAACAGGGCACCGGCCCCATTGTGGGCATCCGCAAGAACCCCTCTCCCCCAACCCCTCCCCCGCACTCGGGGGAGGGGAGCGTTGTGCTCCCCTGCGGGGAGACTCATAGGCAGGGATCAGCCTGCCCGGTATTTGTCGGGATCGAGGTTGTAGCGGCGCAGCTTGTCGTAGAGGGTCTTCTTGGGCACCACTAGGTACTCGGCCGCCTGGGACACCTGGCCGCGCGTGCGGCGCAGCGCCTCTTCGATGATGCTGCGCTCGACCCGGTCCACCCGCTCGGCCAGGGACGCGGGCGCTGCCGCCGCCGGCCCGGGTGCGGCGTGCACGCCCAGGCAGTAGCGTTCGGCGGCGTTCTTCAGTTCGCGCACGTTGCCCGGCCAGTCGTACTCCAGCCAGCGGTCCATGTCGGCGTCCGACCACTGGGGCTGCGCCACCCGGTAGCGCTCGGCGGCCAGGCGCAGGAAATGGGCGAACAGCAGCGGGATGTCCTCCTTGCGGCTGCGCAGGGGCGGCAGGTCGATGGTGACCACGTTGAGCCGGTAGTACAAGTCGTCGCGGAACTTGCCCTCGTCAGCGAGCTGCTTCAGGTCCGCCTTGCTGGCCGCCACCACGCGGCAGTCCACGGCGATGCGTTCGTTGCCGCCCAGGCGCTCGATCTCGCGCTCCTGCAGGGCGCGCAGCAGCTTCACCTGCAGGGCCAGCGGCATGCTCTCGATCTCGTCCAGGAACAGGGTGCCGCGGGCGGCGAACTCCATCTTGCCGATGCGCCGCTTCACGGCGCCGGTGAAGGCGCCGCTCTCATGGCCGAACACCTCGCTCTCGAACACCGTCTCGGGCAGCGCCCCGCAATTGAGGGCAACGAACTCGCCCTTGCGCCCGCTGGCCCGGTGGATGGCCCGCGCCACCACCTCCTTGCCGGTACCGGTCTCGCCGCGGATCAGGATGTCCACGTCGGTGGGCGCCAGGGCCTCCACCAGACGCCGCACCTGCTGGATGGCGGCGGACTCGCCGATCAGCGGCGTCTCGCCGCGCCACAGCAGCTCCTCCCGCAGGCGCCGGTTCTCCAGCACCAGGCGCCGCTTCTCCAGGGCGCGGCGCGCCACTTCGGTGAGCCGCTCGGAGGTGAACGGCTTCTCGATGAAATCATAGGCGCCGGCGCGCATGGCCTCCACCGCCATGGTGATGTCGCCGTGGCCGGTCACCAGGATCACGGGGATCTCCGGGTCCAGGGCCAGCACCTCGCGCATCAGGGCAAGCCCGTCCCGGCCCGGCAGGCGCACGTCGCTGATGACGATGCCCTCGCAGTCGGCGCCGATCTTCTGCAGCGCGTGCTCGGCGTCGGCGAAGGAGCACACGCTCATGCCCGCGAGCAGCAGCGCCTGTTCGCTGCCGCGGCGTACGGCGGCGTCGTCTTCCACCAGGAATACTTGCAGTTCGTTCATGCCGCGGTCAGGGTAAGGAGGAATTCGGCGCCGCCGTCGGGCGCGTTGGCGGCGCTGAGCTCGCCGCCGAAGCTGCGCACGATGGCGAGCGAGATGGCCAGGCCCAGGCCCAGCCCCTTGCCGGCCGGCTTGGTGGTGTAGAAGGGTTCGAACAAATGCTGCATGGCCTCCTGGGCGATGCCGGGTCCGTGGTCGCGCACGGCGACCTGCACCTGGGCGCCGTCCCGCGCCACGCGCAGGCACAGGCGCCGCTCGCCGCCCGCCTCCATCGCCTCGATGCCGTTGCGCATGAGGTTCACCAGCACCTGCTCCAGGCGCACGCTGTCGGCCATCACGCGCAGGGACGGCTCGGGCTGCAGCACCTCCACCGCCACGCCGGCCTCGCGCCGTCGCGCCTCCACCAGCAGCAGGGCGTTGCCGATGGCATCGGCCACGACGATGGGCTCGATGTGCACCGGGCTCTTGCGCGCGAAGGCCTTGAGCTGGCCGACGATGCGGCCCATGCGCTGGGCCAGCTGGGCCATCATGCGCAGGTTCTCGCGCACCTCCTCCCCATGGCCCAGTTCCATGAGCTTGACCGAGTTGCCCGACAGGGTGGTGAGCGCCGCCAGGGGCTGGTTCAGCTCGTGGGTGACGCCGGCCGCCATCTGCCCCAGCACCGCCAGCTTGCCCGCCTGCACGGCGTTGTCCTGGGTCTCGCGCAGGATGGTCTCGGTCTGCTTGAGGGCCGCCACCTTTTCCTGCAGGCGCTCGTTGGCCTGCACCAGCTCGCCGGTGCGCTCGGCGATGCGCGCCTCCAGCTCCTCGTAGGCGCGCTGCAGGGCGCGGCGCGCCGCCAGGCGTTCCTCCAGGCGCCGGCGGCGCTGGTACAGGAAGTTGATGCCGACGAACAGGAAGGCGCCGGCAAAGCCCGCCGCAGCACCCACGCCGGCCGCGGCGCGCCGCGCCTCCGCGGTGCCGGCGAGCAGCACCAGGCGCACGCCGTCCGGCCCCGCCGTCTGGGACTGCACCAGGTACTGGCGCCGCTGCAACGGGCTGCCGGCTTCGCCCGGCGCCGGCAGGCGCAGCTCGACCAGCTGCGGCTCGTCGACCAGGCGCACCGCCTGCTTTTCGTCCACGGGCGTCAAGGGCACGCCGGCGTACTGGCGCGCCGCCTCCAGCCGCTCCCGCGTCGGCCCGTCGAGGGCGATCAGCGTGCGGTAGCGCCATGGCGGGTAGGCGGAGAGAAAGATCACACCGGTCGCGTCGGCCACCAGCAGATGCTCGCCCGAGCGGGACAGGGCCGCCTCGAATTCGTCCAGTCCCAGCTTGATGGCGGCCACGCCGATGATGCGGCCGCCCGCACGCACCGGCGCGGCGAGGAAGTAACCCGGCTCCCCCGTGGTCGCGCCGATGGCATAGAAGCGCCCCAGCCCACCGGCGGCGGCCTCCTGGAAATAGGGACGGAAACTATAGTTCTGGCCGACGAAGCTATGAGGCGTGCGCCAGTTGCTCGACGCCAGGGTATGGCCGGTCATGTCCATGACATAGATGGCGGCCAGCCCGGTGCGCCCCTGGACCGCCTCCAGGTAGGCGTTGGCGGCCGCCGCCCGGGCGGCGTCGCCGGGATGCTCCAGGGCGGCGATCACGTCCCGCTCCAGCCCCACCAGGCGCGGCAGGTATTCATGCTTGGTGACCAGGCTCTCGAAGCTGGCGGCGTAGAAGCTGAGGCGCTGGGCATTGGCGTGCTGCTGCCGCTCGACGTTCCCGGGCAGGGCCAGGCGATAGCCGGCCCAGCCGAGCAGGACGCACAGCAGCAGGCCCAGGGCCAGCCTGGCAGCGGCATGGCCGCCCACCGGCAGCCGCATGCGCGACCCGCCGCTGGCAACGCTGCCTTCGCCGATCAAGCTGTCCACCCGTGCATCCATTCGATTGGGCCAGTATAGGGCCGGTGCCGGAGATTGTCCCATGCCCCCTTCTTTGCAGGCGCCGTGCCAGCACCAGGCACCCGCTCGAGGCACGGAATCACAAGGGCTTGGCAGCTGGCGCCGGCGACGGCCATGCGGAAAGCCGCACCGGCTGGCGGCGGTGCCGTGCCGGAATCCGCACGGATCGGCAGCCAGCAGGCGCGATTGTGGCAGAATGGCCCGCTGGGTTCTTGCGAGGAAGAAGTCATGCGGCGGGTAGTGTTCAATCAGAAAGGCGGCGTCGGCAAGTCCACCATCACCTGCAACCTGGCGGCCATCAGCGCCGCCGCGGGCCGGCGCACCCTGGTGATCGACCTGGATCCCCAGGGCAATTCCAGCCAGTATCTGCTGGGCAGGGCGGCGACGGAGGCCGAGCCGACCCTGGCCGAGTTCTTCGACCAGATGCTGCAGTTCAAGCTGAGCCGCCGAAGCGCCGACGAATTCGTCCATGCCACGCCCTTCGACAACCTGCACCTGCTGCCTTCCCACCCCCTGCTCGACGAGCTGCAGGTCAAGCTGGAATCCCGCTACAAGATCTACAAGCTGCGCGAGGCCCTGGACGAGCTGCAGGATTATGACGCCATCTTCATCGACACGCCGCCGGCGCTCAATTTCTACACCCGCGCCGCCCTCATCGCCGCCGACACCTGCCTGATCCCCTTCGACTGCGACGACTTCGCCCGGCGCGCCCTGTATACCCTGCTGGAGAACGTCGAGGAGATCCGCGCCGACCACAATGCCGGCCTCGCCGTCGAAGGCATCGTCATCAACCAGTACCAGCCCCGCGCCAACCTGCCCCAGAAGCTGGTGCAGGAACTGGTGGCCGAGGGCCTGCCGGTGCTGGGTACCTACCTGTCCTCCTCGGTGAAGGTGAAGGAGTCCCACGAACTGTCCCGCCCCCTCATCCACCTGGCGCCCGGCCACAAGCTCACCCAGGAATACCTGGCCTTGTACCAGGAGCTGCAGCAGGCGGCCGGCGGCGAGCAGCCGCGCACGATGGGGAGCCGGCTGCGGGCGGCGGGTTAGCCGCCCTCAAAAAGTGCCGGGATAGGCGCCGCCGTCCAGCAGCAGGTTCTGGCCCGTGATATAGCCCGCGTGGGCGCTGCACAGGAAGGCGCAGGCGCGGCCGAACTCGTCGGGATCGCCGAAGCGGCCGGCGGGATTGGCGTGCATGCGCGCCGCCCACACTTCCTCGAAGGGCTTGCCCGCGGTGTTGGCCGCGGCCTCGACGGTGGCGCGCAGGCGGTCGGTGGCGAAGGGGCCGGGCAGCAGGTTGTTGATGGTGACGTTGTGCCTCACCGTCTTGCGCGCCAGCCCGGCGACGAAGCCGGTGAGACCGGAGCGGGCGCCGTTGGACAGCCCCAGAATGTCGATGGGCGCCTTCACGGCGCTGGAGGTGATGTTGACGATGCGCCCGAAGCGGCGCTCGATCATGCCGTCCACAGTGGCCTTGATCAGCTCGATGGGCGTGAGCATGTTGGCATCCAGCGCCCGTATCCAGTCGTCCCGAGCCCAGTCGCGGAAATCCCCCGGCGGCGGGCCGCCGGCATTGTTCACCAGGATGTCCGGCTGCGGGCAGGCGGCGAGCGCGGCGGCCCGGCCCTCGGCCGTGGTGATGTCGGTCGCCACCGCCTGCACGATCGCTCCCGTGACACGGCGGATCTCCGCTGCCGTCGCTTCCAGGGCCTCGGCGCCGCGGGCCACGATCACCAGGTTGACGCCCTCTCCGGCCAGGGCAAAGGCGCAGGCCCGGCCCAGGCCTTTGCTGGCGGCGCATACAAGGGCGGTTTTTCCGCTGATGCCAAGGTCCATGATCGTCTCCCGGTGGTGTCAGTATTGTTGGCGGTGCAATTGTGCCGCATACAGCGATCTTACCGTATCGATGGTGTCCGCCTGGTCGGCGCTCTTGTCCTGCCGGTAGCGCTTGACCCGGGCGAAGCGCAGCGCCAGGCCGCCGGGGTAATGGGGGCTGGCCTGGATCTCGTTGAAGGCGATTTCCACCACCAGCTCCGGCCGCACGTACACGACGTACCCCTCGCGCGCCACCTCCCGCGCCAACAACTCGCGCGTCTGCCATTCCAGCATGCGGTCGGTCATGCCCTTGAAGGTCTTGCCCAGCATGACGAAGCTGCCGTCGGCGGCGCGCGCCCCCAGGTGCAGGTTGCTCAGCCAGCCCCGGCGCCGGCCGCTGCCCCATTCGGCGGCGATCACCACCAGGTCCAGGGTGTTGGCCTGCTTGATCTTGAGCCAGGCGCTGCCGCGGCTGCCCGCCTCGTAGGGGGCTTCCAGGGACTTGGCCATCAGCCCCTCGTGGCCGCGCGCCAGCGCCTGCTGGAAGCAGGCCCGGGCCGCCTGCCCCTCGGCAGTGACCAGGCGGGGAATGGACAGGCTTTGGGGCAGCAGGGCGGTGAGGCGCTCGAAGCGTTCGCGCGCCGGCGCATCGCTCAGGTCGTGCTCGTCCAGCAACAGCAGGTCGAAGAAGAACACGCTCAGCGGCAGGGCGGCGCGCAGGCGGTCCACGTCGAGCTTGCGCCCGAAGCGGCGCATGGTTTCCTGGAAGGGGTAGGGCGTGCCGTCGGGCCGCAGGGCGAGGGCTTCGCCGTCCAGGATCAGCCCCTGGGCCGGCAACGCCAGCGCCGCCGTGCCCAGCTGGGCCAGCGCCGCCTCCACGTCCGCGGCGGGCTGGGCGAGCATGGGCGGCACCGGGCGGAACAGGGTCAGGGCAAAGCGCGCCAGCCCCGCCTCGCCCTCCCCCAGGGCCGCGGCAGCGGCCGCGGCGAGGCTCCCGGCACGCATGGCGGCACGGCGCACCGACGCCGCCGCAACCCCGGCAGCGCGGGCCACCGCCTCCAGCATCACGCCTTCCAGCGCCCCCTGGCGCAGTTCGCCGAGCAGCAGGCGCATCAGGAAGTCCCGCTCCTGCGCGGTCGCGCGCCCGAACAGCTGCCGCAGCAGGCGCCCCCGCTGCGCGCTGGAGCCCGCACCCGTGGTGGCGGCGACCGTGGCCAGGGCCTGGTCCACCTCCAGCAGCGTGAGCGCCGGCGTCGCAGCGGCGCCGTCGGGCAAGGCGGCGCTCAAGCTGGCGTAGCCGAGGCCGATGCGGCCCTGGGGCAAGTCGCCGCCCAGGTAGGCCACGGCGATGGGAACTTCTCCGGGCTCCAGGCGCCCCAGGCAGCGCACCAGAGCCGCCACCTTGCCCAGGCGGCTGGCGGTGCGCGCCACCTCGCCCGAGGTGGCCGCCAGCTCCGCGAGCAGCATGGCGCTAGTCGCGCGCCTCCTGGCCGGCGAGAAAGTCCGAGAGGAGCTTGTTGAAGGCCTCCGCCTGCTCGACGCAGGTGAGATGGGCGCCGGGAATGATCTCCAGGCGCGCCCCGGGGATGCCCTCGGCGAGCGCCCGCGCCATGTCGGGAGGCGTGCCCTGGTCTTCCTCACCGACGATGACCAGGGTGGGGCAGCGGATTTCGTTCAGGCGTGAGAAGGTGTCGAGGCGGGCAATGGCATGGCAGCAGCCGATATAGCCGGCCGCCGGGGTGCGCCGGATCAGCCCGGCGATGCGCTCCACCACTTCCGGCCGCTCCTCGCGGAAGCGCGCCGTGAACCAGCGCTCGAGCGTCGGCTGCACCAGGGGCTCGACGCCCTGCTCCCGGGCAATGCGGATCCGGTCGGTGAAGGCCGCCGCGGCGGCGGGCGGATAGTAGGCGGTGGTGTCGGCCAGCACCAGGCTCCTGACGCGGCGGCGCGCCTTGAGGGCCAGGGTCTGGGCCACCATGCCGCCCAGGGAAATGCCGACGACATGGGACCGGTCGATCCCCAGGGCATCCCACAAGGCCAGCACGTCGTCGGCCAGCAGCTCCAGGGTATAGGCGCCGGCGGGGGCGCTGCTTCTCCCGTGGCCGCGCAAGTCGCAAGCCAGGAGCGCATGACTGTCCTTGAGCGTCTTGACCTGGGACTCCCAGATGGCATGGTCGGTGGACAGCGAGTGCAGGAAGGTCACATGGGGGCCGCTGCCGCTGAGGTCGTAATAGAGGTCGATGCCATTGGCGCTGATCTTCACCGGTCGGGACTCCTTACTGCAGACCACGAAAATGGCTGACAGC
>JBMOQT010000336.1:0-1998 GCA_049320945.1 Pseudomonadota bacterium | reverse complement strand
GGCCGCGCGGCGTTCCTCCAGGGTCTTGCGCTGTTCGGGCGTGAGGATCTGGTAGATCTCGTGTCCCAGGCGCGCGCGCATCTGCGCCATCTCGGCCATGGCGGCGGCAGCGGTCTCGGACAAGGCCCTGACCCTGGCTTCATCGTACTCGGCGGAGAAGGCGAGCTTGCGCAGTTCGGCGCGTGCCTTGTGGATCTCCTTGCCCTTGTCGCGCATGGCCGGGGTCTGGGCGTGCGTCAGCTGGAAGATCTTGTCGCGCTGGGCCTCGGTCAGGTCGAGGCCGCGCGGCTGCAGGCACTCATGGCCGCCCAGCGCCGCCTGCTGCACGACGTGTCCCACGAGCTGCGCTCGCCCCTGGCGCGGCTGCAGGCGGCCATCGGCCTGCTGCGGCAGAATCCGGCCGAACCGGACGCCAGCCTGGCGCGCATCGAGCGCGAGTCCGAGCGCGCCTGGGCGAGCTGGTGGGGGAACTGCTCACCCTGTCCCGCCTGGAGGCGGGCATGGCCGGGGCGGCCACCGAGCGGGTGGATCTGGTCGACCTGGTGGCGGCCATCGCCGACGATGCCCGCTTCGAACCCTTCTATCGCAGCGACGGCACCCAGGCGGCCGGCTTCGGGCTTGGCCTGGCCATCGCGCGCCGCGCCGTGGAGGCCCATGGCGGCACCATCGCCGCGGCCAACCGGCCCGACGGCGGGCTGTGCGTGGACATCCGCCTGCCCTTGGCGGGCGGCGCCCAAGACGCCCGCCGCCAATCCTAGCGGCGCGGGGCGACGGCGCCGGCTTCCGGCAGCACGATGTTGACTTCCAGCACCTCGAAGTTGTCCTGCTTCTCCAGGGACACCTTGATGGCATCGTGGTCCACGCGCACGTACCTGGAGATCACGTCGATCAGGTCCCGCTGCAGGGCCGGCAGGAAATCGGGGCGGGTGTTGTCGGCGCGCTCGCGGGCGATGATGAGCTGCAGGCGCTCGCGGGCGATGGCGGCGGTCTTGCGCTTCTCTCCGAACAACAGGCTGAGGATGGACATCGTCAGCGTCCCCCGAAGAAGCGCTTGAGCAGGCCCGGCTTCTCGTACTGCACGAAACGCAGGGGGCGCTCTTCGCCGAGGAAGCGGGACACCACGTCGCGGTAGGCTTCGGCCACGTCGGAGCCGTTCAGGTGGATGGCGGGCACGCCCTGGTTGGAGGCCTGCAGCACCGACTCCGATTCAGGGATGACGCCGATCAGGGGAATGCGCAGGATATCCTGCACGTCCTTGTAGGACAGCATCTCGCCTTCCTCGGCGCGCTTGGGCGAGTAGCGGGTCACCAGCAGGTGTTCCTTCACCGGTTCGCCGCCGGCTTCCGCCCGGCGCGACTTGGCCTGCAGGATGCCCAGGATGCGGTCCGAGTCGCGCACCGAGGAGACCTCCGGGTTGGTGACCACCAGCGCCTCGTCGGCGAAACGCAGGGCCATCAGCGCGCCGCGCTCGATGCCGGCGGGCGAATCGCACACGATGTACTGGAAATCCATCTCCGCCAGGTCCTTGAGCACGCGCTCCACGCCCTCCTCGGTGAGCGCGTCCTTGTCCCGGGTCTGGGAGGCGGGCAGGACGTAGAGGTTGTCGCAGTGCTTGTCCTTGATCAGCGCCTGGTTGAGGGTGGCCTCCTTGTTCACCACGTTGATCAGGTCGTACACCACGCGCCGCTCGCAGCCCATGATCAGGTCCAGGTTGCGCAGCCCGACGTCGAAGTCGATGACGGCCGTCTTGTGACCGCGCAGGGCCAGGCCCGAGGAGAAGCTGGCGCTGCTGGTGGTCTTGCCTACACCGCCCTTGCCGGACGTTACGACGATGATGCGTGCCAAGTGATCCTCCGTTCGATGAATACCGCTCAGCCGATCGAGAGGGGCTCGATGGTGAGGCTGGTGTGTTGCGATTGTTCGTCGGCGCGCAGGCGCACTTGCGCCGGGCGGCGCGCCAGCTCCGGCGGCGGGCCGTTCTCTAGGACGCGATAGACG
>JBMOQT010000335.1:0-2023 GCA_049320945.1 Pseudomonadota bacterium | reverse complement strand
CGCCCATTCATGCCGAGATGCAGGCGCGCCTCAACGACATCAAAGATCGCGAGGACTTCCGCCCCGTGGCGCCGGTGGTTCTGGAGGAAGAGGCCCACGAATGGTTCGAGGGCTGCGGCGTGTCGCCGTTCATGACATTCACATACCAGGTGAACGCCGACAAGGCGGCGCGCATACCGGCGGTGCGCCACGTGGACGGCACGGCGCGGGTGCAGACCATCAATCGGCGCCAGAATGCGCGGTACTACGACCTGCTCCAGGCGTTCCGCCGGCTCACGGGCGTGCCGGTGCTGGTCAACACGTCGTTCAATACCCGGGGCGAACCCATCGTGTGCACGCCCCGGGATGCAGTGGAATGTTTTTGGACGTCGCCCCTGGATGCCCTGGTGATCGGGTCGTTCCTGCTGCTCAAGCCGCCCGGCGCCCGCGGCTGACGCCGCCGGGAGTGCCTCCATCAGGGTGCCGGGGGCGCCGGCTCGTCGACCGGGTGATTGGCCTGGGCCGCCCATTTGCGGTAGCAGGACAGGCCGCAGAAATGTCTCACGTAGTCCTGGCCCTCGGCGCGCACGGCCACGGATGCGGGGATCTCGGTGCGGCACACGTCGCAACTGACCTTGTCCCCCTCCTCCAGATCGTGGGGGACGACTTTCTCCCGTGGCGGGGTCGGGCTGTAGTGTTGTCGATTCATGACTTGCTCCTGTCGGTTGGCGCCCGTGAGGGCCGGGTGTTACTAGCAGCATTCGTGCCGAACCCGGGGCGGTACCCGGTGGCTGCGCGCCGGCCTGAGCCGGTAAGGGTTGCACCCTTTCTGTAACTTTTGCACAGACCGGAGCCTGGCCATGCCTGCGGTTTCCACGGTCCGAAGGGTACTTCTACAATAAAACTGCGGCGGGAAGGAATTGTTTTTGCCATGGCAACATCATCAGCAGTGCATGACTATAGTGGCGAGTTTCAGGTGCTGGCGGACCTGCTGGGCGTCGCCGTGTTGCGGGTCGACCGGAGCATGGACCTGCGCGGCGCCGACGCCAACGCCTGCCGCCTGTTCCGGGTGACCCGCGCCGCCGATCTCGCCGCCGCCTGGCCCTCCCTGTGCGCGCAGATGGGGCTGGCGGCGGAGCAGCCGACGGGGGTGCGGCCGGTGACCGCCGCCGCAGCGGTGGGCGATGAGCGGCTGCAACTGCGGGGTGAGGTCCGGCCCCTGGGCGGCCAGGATGAGGATTGCCTGCTTCTGCTGCGCCCAGTCGGGCAGGCGAGCCCGGTCGAAGAGCAGGCGCTGGCTGCATGCCATGCCCGTGTCCTCAGCTTCCTCGCCTCCAAGCTGGTGCATGACCTGAACGGGCCGGCCAACAATATCCATATCGCCCTCAGCCTGCTGGAGTCGGCGGTGGATGCGCTGGCGCTTACCAGCCCGGCCGACGCCGGCACGCCCCTGCGCCTGCAGCGCTATGTCAAAGTCCTGAAGGACGAAACGGCTCGCCTGAGCGAACGCATCCGGGAACTGCCGTCCCATATCGCTCTGCGCGGCAACGGACAGGAAGAAGAGGTGGAACTGTGTGCGCTGGCGGACGAGATAGGCCGCCTGGTTAAGCACGAAACGACGGCGCGGCAGGTGCGGCGCAGTATCTCCCTGCCGCCCCGGGCGCTGCCCGTGCGTGCGCGCCGGGAAGAACTCAAGCTGGCGCTGCTCGGCCTGGCGGTGACGCTCATCGATGCCGTGGGCGAGGGAGGGGAACTGGCCATCGAGGTGGAAGCAGGGCAGAGACAGGCGCAGGTGTGCCTGAGCGGGCGCGGCGACTCCCTCGCCGACGATCTGTTCGCATCGTTGCAAGGGCTGGGCTACGGGGGTGGCGGGCGGGCCCTGGCACCCTTCGCCGCGCGTCTGGTGCTGGAGCGCTGCGGCGGCCGGATCAGCGGCGCCTGGAGCGACGGCGCCGCCCTGTTCCAGGTGGTGCTGCCCCTGGCGGCCGCGCGCCCCTGAGGCTTTCTCGCCTGTCCGTCATTGGCATGAATACTGCTGCAGCAT
>JBMOQT010000334.1:0-2024 GCA_049320945.1 Pseudomonadota bacterium | reverse complement strand
TAGCCGCGCTCGAACGGTTCCATGACCACGCGGGCATGGACCGGAGAAAGGGTCTGTACGTCGATAATCCGCGGCTTCAGAAGTGCACTGCTTTGCATCTGCAATCCTCTATTGTCGTAACGTCAGGGGGACGCGAATCAGCGCGAATAAAGTTCGACCACCAGGCTTTCGTTGATCGTAGCGGGCAGGTCGCTACGCTGCGGATAAGCCTTGAACACGCCCTTGCCGGCCTTGGTGTCCACCTCCAGCCATTCGGGGAAACCACGGGATTCGGCCGCTTCCATCGCCCCCTTGATGCGCAAATGGGTGCGCGCGCTCTCGGTGAGCTCAACCACGTCGCCGGGGCGCAGTTCGTAGGAGGGAATATTGACGCGCTTGCCGTTCACCAGAACGCCGTTGTGGCGCACCACCTGCCGCGCCTCGGTGCGCGACGAGCCGAAGCCCATGCGGTAGGCCACTGTGTCCAGGCGGCCTTCGAGGAGTTGCAGCAGGTTCTCGCCGGTCTGACCTTTGCGCCGGTCCGCCTCGGCGTAGACCTTGCGGAACTGGCGCTCGAGCACGCCGTAGATGCGGCGGATCTTCTGCTTCTCGCGCAGCTGCTGGCCATAGCCGGACAAACGCTGGCCGGACTTCTGGCCGTGCTGGCCGGGCGCGTAGGTGCGGCGCTCAACCGCGCATTTGTCGGTGAAGCATTTCTCGCCCTTCAGGAACAGCTTTTCTCCTTCACGGCGGCACTGGCGGCACTTGGCATCAAGATTGCGGGCCACTGTTCAACTCCTTGTTAGACACGACGCCGCTTGGGCGGACGGCAACCGTTGTGGGGGATCGGCGTCACGTCGGTGATGCTGGTGATCTTCATGCCGATGGCGTTGAGCGCACGCACGGCAGATTCGCGGCCGGGACCGGGGCCCTTGATGCGGACTTCCAGGTTTTTCACGCCGCACTCCTGCGCCGCGCGACCGGCCTGCTCGGCGGCCACCTGGGCAGCAAAGGGCGTGCTCTTGCGCGAGCCCTTGAATCCGGCGCCGCCGGAGGTCGCCCAGGACAGAGCGTTGCCCTGACGGTCCGTGATGGTGATGATGGTGTTGTTGAAGGACGCGTGAACGTGGGCGATGCCCTCGGCCACGTTCTTCTTGACCTTCTTACGAACTTTGGTGGCAGTCTTTGCCATTGCTCATTCCTTTGAATCGCGACTTGGGTTCGCGCTTACTTCGCGGCACCGAGCGCCTTGCGCGGACCCTTGCGGGTGCGGGCGTTGGTACGTGTACGCTGGCCGCGCACGGGCAGCCCCCGGCGATGGCGCACGCCCCGGTAGCAGCCCAGGTCCATGAGCCGCTTGATACTCATGGTGACTTCGCGGCGCAGGTCGCCTTCGATGGTGAACTTGCCGACTTCCTCGCGCAGACGGTCCATTTCCGTCTCAGAGAGATCCTTCACCTTGGTCGAACGAGTCACGCCGGCGGCATCACAAATCGCTTGAGCGCGCGAGCGGCCAATGCCGTAGATCGCCGTCAGCGCGATCTCGATGTGCTTGTGGTTCGGTATGTTTACCCCAGCGATACGGGCCATTTGTACCCCACTCTTACCCGGAAAACGTAAAACAGGAAATTATAGCTGTTTGTGCTGCCTGCATCAACCTTGGCGCTGCTTGTGGCGCGGGTCGGAGCAAATCACGCGCACCACACCCTTGCGGCGAATGATCTTGCAGTTGCGGCAGAGCTTCTTCACCGATGCGAGAACCTTCATTTTTTTCTCCAGATAACTTTGCTTACTTGGCCCGGAACACGATCCGGCCTTTGGTCAGATCGTAGGGGGTGAGCTGAACCGTCACCTTGTCCCCGGGCAGGATGCGGATATAGTGCATGCGCATCTTTCCCGATATGTGCCCGAGCACCACATGGCCGTTTTCCAGCCTGACCCGGAAGGTCGCGTTGGGCAGGGTTTCGGTCACCTCGCCCTGCATTTCAATGACGTCTTCCTTCGCCATACTCCTACCTGGTTGGGAAGCCCGACCCCTTGAAGTT
>JBMOQT010000333.1:0-38245 GCA_049320945.1 Pseudomonadota bacterium | reverse complement strand
CACCAGGTTGGACGGCTCGGCCTCCCCAAGGCGGAAGCGGGCGAAGCCGAGGATGTTGGAGCCCTCCTCGCCACGGCTCTCCCCCGTGTGCACGCCCAGGCATTCGGTGCCCAGCTCGAGCAGCACCGCCGCCTTGGACGACATGTCGCCCAGCTGGGCGAGCGCCGCATCCACGGCATCGCCCAGGATCACCACCACTTCTCCCTCGGGGGCGGCGCCGTCCAGGAAGGCATGGGGTCCCGGGAAGGAGCGGCTGGCGCCGGCATGGATAATCGAATACTTCATCGTCTAGCCTCCGAACATGGCACTGCCTTGGTAGGTGAAGAAGCCGCGGCCCGACTTGCGCCCCAGCTGGCCGGCGGCAATCATGCGCCGCACCAGGGGCGGGCAGGCGGCGCGCGGCTCGTGGGTGACGCCGTGGAAGGCCTGGCACAGCAGCAGCTGGGTATCGAGCCCGATCATGTCCAGCAGCTCGCACGGCCCCATGGCATAGCCCAGGCCCTCCTTGATCGCCAGGTCGATGTCGGCGGGCTCGGCCACGCCCGACTCCACCAGGCGGATGGCGTCGTTGTTGAACGGCACCAGGAAGTAATTGAGGACGAAGCCGGGGCTGTCCTGGGTCTTGACCGGCTTCTGGCCCATGGCCTCGCACGCCGCCCAGGCCTTGGCGAAGGTCTCCTCCGAGGTGTTGAGGCCGGGCGACATCTCCACCAGCTTCATCAGCTGGGCCGGCAGGCAGAAATGCATGCCGACGAAGCGGTCGTCGCGCCCCGAGCCGCCGGCGATCTCGGTGATCGACAGGGTGGAGGTGTTGGAGGCGAAGAGGGTGTGGGGCGGGCACACGGCGTTGAGCTTGGCGAACAGCTCATGCTTTACCTTGAGATCCTCAAACACCGCCTCGATGATCAGGTCGCACTGGGCCATGTCCTCGAGGCGCGTGGTGCCGGTCAGGTTGGCCAGGATGCGGCCCACCTGTTCCTCGGTCAGCTTGCCCTTCTGCACCGACTTGGCGAAGAAGCCCTCGGTCTGCTTGCGTGCCCGCGCCACGGCCTCCTCCCGCGTGTCATAGACCACGGTGCGCAACCCGGCGCGGGCGGCGACGATGGCGATGCCGGCGCCCATGGTGCCGCTGCCGGCCACGCCTATGGTTTTGATGTCGCTCATGTCATGTCCTCACTTCTGAATGAAACTGCGGCCGATCAGCTGGCGGTGGATCTGGTTGGTACCCTCCCAGATCTGGGTGATCTTGGCGTCGCGCATGAGGCGCTCGACGCGGTAGTCCTTGCAGTAGCCGTAGCCGCCGAACAGCTGCACGGCGTCGGTGGTCATGCGCATGGCGAGGTCGGAGGCGCGCATCTTGAGCATGGAGGCCTCGATGCCGAAGTCCGTCTCGCCGCCGTCCACCATGCGCCCCACGCGCCATAGCCAGCTCTCGCACAGGGCCAGCTCGCAGGCAAGATCCGCCACCATGAACTGGATGCCCTGGAACTCGACGATGCGCCGGCCCGACTGGCGGCGCTGGTTGATGTAGTCCACCGCGTCCTCGAAGGCGGCGCGGGCGATCCCTAAGGCGTGGGCGGCGACGCTGGGGCGCGAGCGGTTCAGCGAGGCGAGCAGGATGGGTAGCCCGTCGCCCGGGGCGCCCACCAGGTTGCGGCGCGGCACGCGGCAGCCGTCGAAGGACAGCATGGCGGTGCTGGAGGCCCGGTGGCCCATCTTGTCCTCGGTGCGCACCACCTGCAGGCCCGGCGTGCCTTTCTCCAGGATCAGCACGGAAATGGATTTCTTGTCGTCGGCGATGCCGCTCCACTTGCCGAACAGCAGGTACAGGTCGGCCACGTCGCCATTGGTGATGAAGGTCTTGCCGCCATCAATGACGATGTCGTCGCCGTCGGGCGTGAAGCGCGTCTTCATGCCGGTGGCGTCGGAGCCGGCCGAGGGCTCGGTGATGGCCAGGGCCGCCAGGCCGCCTTCGGCGATGCGCGGCAGCAGCCGCGCCTTCTGCTCCTCGTTGCCGAACTCGATCAGCGGCTTGATGGCGTGGAAGTTGGTGGCCCAGATGATGCCGGTTGACGCGCACGCCTTGCTGATCTCGCGCACGCAGGCCAGGTAGGCGGTGTAGGACACCGGGCTGCCGCCGTAGGCTTCCGGCACGAACATGGCGTTCAGCCCCAGGGCGTTGATGTCGCGCACGTTGTCCCAGGGGAACTCGCCGCTGCGGTCGTGGTGCTCGGCGCGCGCTGCGAGGCGCTCGCGCGCCAGGGTGCGCACGCTGTCCAGCAGCAGTTGCTCCTCGGCGCTCAAGGGGATCGAGGCGTCCAGACGCTCCAATACGTTCATGGCTGTCCCTTCCTTCTTCAGTGGGCGATGCCCTGGGCCCCATCCACGTAGATGGTTTCGCCCGAGAGAAACGGCAGGTCGTGCACATACAGCGCCGCCACCAGGCCGGCCACGTCCGCCACGGTGCCGGGTTTGCCCGCGGGGATGCGTTTTTCCAGATAGGCGCGCAGCGGCCCCGCCTCCATGGCCTCGCGGTTGAGGTCGGTGACGATGTAGCCCGGCGCCACGTCCACCACGCGGATGCCGTCGGCCGCCCACTCCACCGCCAGGCAGCGGGTCATGGCGCCCACCGCCGCCTTGGAGGCGCAGTAGGCCAGATTGCGCTTGACGCCCAGCTTGTCGAAGAACGAGCCGATGTTGACGATCAGCCCGCCGCCCGCCTGCTTGAGGTGGGGATAGGCTGCCTGGCAGGCCATGAACACCGAGGTGGCGTTGGTCTGCATGACTTGGTGGTAGTCGTCCAGGGAGAAGCTGGCACTGGGCCCGTCCAGGTGCACGCCGGCGTTGTTCACCAGCCCGATGAGCGGCCCGGCCGCGGCCATCTTGTCCAGGGCCGCGCGCAGGCTCTCCCGGTCGGTGACGTCGCACACGGCACCGAGGCAGCGCGCCGCCTCGGCCGCCTCCAGACCGGCGGGCAGTTCGCCCCTGCGCGACAGGCAGCCGACGCGAAAGCCCGCCCGCGCCAGGGCCGCGGCGATGCCCGCACCGATGCCCCGGCTGGCGCCGGTGACGACGATGATTCCGTTACGCTCCATGCTCACTGATCCTTGAAATGGGGTTTGCGCTTTTCCAGGAACGCGGCCATGCCCTCTGCCGCGTCCCGCGTCTGGTAGGCCAGGGTGGACAGATCGGCCTCGATCTTGAGCCCCTCGTGCAGGGGCGTGTCCAGGGCGCGCTGCACCGCGGCGCGGGCGAAGCCCAGCACCGGCAGGCTGAAGCCGGAGAACTCCCGGGCGAAGGCCACGCCCGCCTCCAGCGGGTCGCCCTCCGCCAGGCGGCTGGCCAGCCCGATGCGCAGCGCCTCCTGGGCGTCCACGGTGCGCCCGGTGAGGATCAGCTCCAGGGCGCGCGCCTCGCCCACCACCCGCGGCAGCCGCTGCGTGCCGCCGTAGCCGGGAATCAGCCCGAGCTTGATTTCCGGCAGGCCCATCTTGGCGTTGGCCGTGACCAGGCGGAAGGTGCACGCCAGGGCCAGCTCCAGGCCGCCGCCGAAGGCGTAGCCGTTGATCACCGCCACCGAGGGCATGGGCAGCGCGTCCAGCTTGGCGAAGGTGGCCTGGCCCAGTTCCGCGCCGCGCTTCTGGGCCGCGAGGCCGCGCCCGGTCAGCTCCTTGATGTCCGCCCCGGCGCAGAACGCCTTGGCGCCAGCGCCGGTGATGAGCAGCGCCCGCACCTCCCATCCCGCCACTTCGTCGAGGGCGCGCGCGATGTCGCCGATCAGGGCGAAGGAGAGGGCGTTGAGGGCTTGCGGGCGGTTCAGGGTCAGGACCGCAAACTCATCGCGGCGCGTCAGTTCGATGCTCATGCCTGCGCCCTCCTGCCCTGATTGGCCCCGCTCCAGCGCACCGGGGTGGGCTGCACCCGCCCCTGCCTCACCCACTCCACCAGCTCGCGCTTGAGAGTCTTGCCGCTGGCGGTGCGCGGAAACTCCTCCATCACGACGAAATACTCGGGCATGTCGAACTTGGACAGGCCCATGTCGTGGAGATACTGCAGCAGCTCCTGGGGCTCGGGGCGGAAGCCCGGCTCCGGGATCACCGCCAGGCACACCTTCTCGCCCAGGCGCTCGTCGGCCACGCCGAAGGCCGCCGCCTGGACGATGCGCGGATGGCGGATGGCGAGATCCTCGATGCGCGCCGGATGGATGTTGTGGCCGCCGCGGATGATGAGATCCTTCTTGCGCCCCATGATCACCAGGCAACCGTTGCGGTCGATTCGCCCCAGGTCACCGCTCATGAACCAGCCATGGGCGTTGAAGGATTTCTCGGTTGCCGCCTGGTTGGCGAAATAGCCCAGCATCAGCACGCCGCCGCGCCCGCCGATCTCGCCGATCTCCCCCGGGGCCGCTTCCTCGTCCGGGTTGTCCTGCTTCCAGATCCTGATCTCGTAGCCCTTGCAGGCGCGCCCGCAGGTGGACACGATGGTGTCGGTGTCGTCGCCGGGCAGGGTGTATTGGTGGGAGCCGTTCTCGGTCATGCCGTAGACGTTCTGGGGCACGATGCCGCAGTCGAGAAAGCTCTGGGCGGTGTCACGCGGAATGGGCGCACCGGCCATGTAGAACACGCGCACCGCGCCCAGGCGCTCCAGGGCGCGCCGGCGCATTTCCGCCAGGATGTCGATGGCATGGGTGGGCACGCCCATCACGTAGGTGGCACCGCTTTCCAGGATCCAGTCGATGGCCTGTTTTCCCCGCGGCAGGTCGTTCAGGACCAGCTCCAGGCCCGCCGCCAGCATCTGCTCCAGCGCCACCGTGGCGATGTGATGGCTCACCGGGCTCAAGCTGAGCAGGATGGTGGTGTGATCGTGGTTCCAGTCCTTGACCATGGCCCGGCCGTTGGCAAGCAGGGTGTTGTCGCTGTGCATCACCCCCTTGGGCGTGCCGGTGGTGCCGGAGGTGAACGCCAGGTACACCACCTTGTCGGGATTGTCGTCGGGGGCAGCCGACGGGCTCACCTTGGCGAGCGGCGGGAAGGCCGCCTCCCCTGCCGCGGGGGCGTCAAGCTCGCCCCGGCGCGCCACCCGGTAAATGCGCTTGACGGATTCCAGGGCGCGCACTTCCCGGAAGATGTCGCGCTTGTCCGCATCGGCTCCATAGCCCGGCTGTCCGACGAAGGCGGCGCAGTCCACCCGCGCCAGCAGCTGCAGGATCTCTTCCACCGTGTAGTTCTGGTGCAGGGACGGGTTGCAGATGTAGCCGTTGCGCGAGCAGGCCAGGAACACGACCACCGACTCGGCGCGGCTGGGCAGCCAGATGCACACCCGGGAGCCGCGGCGCAGCCCCGCCCGGTGCAGGTCCTCGGCCACCGCGTCCACCCAGGTGAACAGCTCGCTCCAGGTGAGCCGCACGGCGCTGTCGCGCAGCGCATGGTCGCCCGGCCGGTTGCGCGCGTGGTCCCGCAGCAGCCCGTACAGGGTGTCGCGCTGCCACACCCCGTCCAGATAGAACTGGCGCGCGGCCTGCGGGTCGTGCAAGGTCAGGATGGTATTCATGCCCGCCTCCGGTCAGTGACCGAACTTGTCCGCGTCCGGCTTGCGCTTTTCGGCGAACGCGGCGCGCAGCTCCTGGGACTCTTCCGTCTCCAGGTAGGTCCTGAGCAGCAGGTCGTGGGCCATGCGCGACAGACCGGCCACACCGCCGTGACGGGCGTTGAAGGAGGCCTTGATGGAGGCCAGGGCGAAGGCGCCGCGCTCGGCGATTTCCAGCGCCATCTCGCGCGTGGCCTGGCGCAGCTGGTCGTCGGGCACCACCTTGTTGATCAGGCCGATTTCCAGCGCCTCGCGGGCACTGAGGCGCGGATTGCGGAACCAGATCTCCTTCGCCCGCTTCTTGCCCACCAGGTCCTCCAGGTACCAGGTGCCGTAACCGCCGTCGAAGCTGCCCATCATCGGTCCCACCTGGCGGAACACGGCACTCTCCTTGGCGATGGTGATGTCGCACACCACCTGCAGGACGTTGCCGCCGCCCACGGCGTAGCCGTTCACCGAGGCGATCACCGGTTTTTGCAGGCGGTCGATGCTCTCGTACATTTCCAGGGTGGGCAGCACGCCGGCGTAGAGCAGCGAGTCCTCCATGCTTTCCTTCCTGCCGCCGATGCAGAAGAACTTGTCGCCGGCGCCGGTGATGACCAGCACCCGCGTGCGCGTCTCGCGCCGCACCTGGTTGATGCAGTCCCGGATCTCGTGGCACATCTGGGCCGTGAACATGTTGCCGTCGTGGGGCCGGTTCAGGGTCAGGGTGCCGATGGGGCCGTCTTCCTGGTAGATGATCGTCTCGTATGTCATAGCCTCTCTCCAGAGTGAGGGATGTGGTCAAATGGTGTTGGACTGCTTGAGCCGCGCGATGTCGGCCTCGTCCAGGGAGAGCCACTCGCGCAGCACGGCGGCACTGTCCTGGCCCAGGCGCGGCGGCGGCGTGCGGAAGGTATGGGCGTTGCCGTCCACCCGGATGCCCAGGCCCACCTGCGGCACGCGGGTGTCGTCCTGCATCACCGAGTAGAACAGGCCGCGGCGCACCAGCTCCGGGTCCTCGGCCACCTCGTCCACCCGGTTGATGGGCCCGGCCGGAATGCGCGCTTGCTCGAACAGCTGGAGCCAGTGGGAGCGGGGCTGCCCGGCGATGATGGCCTGGATTCTCGCGACGATTTCCGCGCGCGCGGCACGGCGCAGGCTGTTGCTGGCGTAACGGGGGTCGCGGCCCACCTCCGGCTGGCCCAGGGCCTCCCAGAAGCGCTTCCAGATGGCGTCGTTGCCCAGCCCGATGGTGAGCGGGCCGTCGGCCGCCTCGAACACCTGGTAGATGGCAATGACGCTGTCGCGGCCGCCCGAGCGCCGCGGCAGCTCGCCGGAACCGAGATAGGGCACGATGCGCGGCGCCATGAAGCGGGTCATGCTCTCCACCAGGGAGACGTCTATACTGTGGCCGCGGCCGGTGCGCGCCCGGTCCAGCAGCGCCGCCAGCACCGCCAGGGCCGCGTCGGCGCCCGCCAGCAGGTCCGCCGCCGGCGTGCCCACCTTCTGCGGTCTCTGGGAGAGCTCGCCGGTGAGGTCCATCACGCCGCTGTACCCTTCCGCAATCAAATCGTAGCAGGGCAGATTGCTTCTCGCCCCCTCCAAGCCGAATCCGGTCACGGAAACGTGGATCAGGCCCGGATTCAGCTGGCGCAGCGCGGCCTCATCGATGCCCAGCTTGCACTGCACCGCCAGGGTCTTGTTCACCACGACCACGTCGGCCTGGCGCACCATGCGCTGCAACACCTCCAGGCCCTCGGGCTTGGCATAGTCCAGGGTGAGGCTGCGCTTGTTGCGATTGACGCTGATGAACCACAGGGATTCGCCGCCCAGGAAGGGCGGCCCCCAGGCGCGGGCATCATCGCCCCGCCCGGGCTGCTCGATCTTGACCACGCTGGCGCCCAGGTCGGCGAGTAGCAGCGTGGCGTAGGGGCCGGCGATGGACGTGGTCAGATCCAGGATACGGATGTTGCCCAGCAGGTCGAGGGGGTCTCCCGCGGCGCCGGACGGCAATTTTTCAACCGGAAGCATGGTCAATGCAGGTGCGACAGTGATTATTCATGGCCCTGCCAACTGCAAGAGCCATGCCATCGCCTTCCGGCGCCCAATGGCCTAGAATTTGCATTGCGCAGCCTAAGCTCTTGGCCGACGAGTGAAATTCACGTGCTCATTGACCCGATGGGCGACGGCTGTCGCCGCCGTAGTGACCGGTTCTCCCGTCTCCCGGGCCCTTGTGTCGGTCCGGCCGAGTGTCGCGAACACCCTCAAAAGTGTAGTTGCGGAAGACATGGGCTCATCCGAGCGCGGGACGCGCGCAACAACCTGATAACCGTGGTAGCAGCATGACAGCAGGAACCAGCCTGGGCATCTTGGTCCAGGACCGAACCGGGTCGGTGGTGTTCAGCAGCGGATTGGCCGCCGACCCCGCTTTTCAACGCCTCTTTCTCGCCGCCTGGACGCCGCCTGCCGAGCAGACCATCGTCGCCCGGGCGGTGTCGGCGGGCGGCGCCGACTACGTGGTGTTCGCCCACTGTAACGGGGACGCCACGGCGTTCTTCATCCACCGCGCCGCCCGCGACAAGACCCTGCTCGATTTCATCGCCAGCGTGGACTTCGCCCAGGCCATCCTGACCCACTTCGTGACCAGTCCCTACGAAGCCATGGTGGTGGTGGACGACCAGGCGGTGGTGCGCTTCATCAGCCCGGTCCATGAGAAGTTCCTGGGCCTGAAGACCGGCGAGGCCATAGGCCGCCCGGTCACCGAGGTGATCGCCAACACCCGCCTGCACGAGGTGGTGCGCAGCGGCAAGGCGGAGATCGGCCAGCTCCAGGAAATGAACGGCGTCACCCGGGTGGTGGCGCGCATCCCCATCATGCAGGACGGCCGCGTGGTCGGGGCCATCGGCCAGATCATGTTCAAGGAGCCGGAGACTCTGCACGAGCTGTCGCGGGAGCTGAACCGCCTGCGCTCCGAAGTGGCCTTCTACCAGCGCGAGCTGTCCGGCATGAAGCGGCGCACCTACGGCCTGGAGCAGATCGTCGGCCGCAGCGAGCCGATACGCCAGCTCAAGGCCGACATCGTGAAGGTGGCGCCCCTGGACGTGCCCGTGCTGCTGGTGGGCGAAAGCGGCACCGGCAAGGAGCTGGCGGCCCATGCCATCCACGCCCTGAGCCCGCGCCACGAGCACCCCATGGTGCTGGTGAACGCCGCCGCCCTGCCGCCCGGGCTGGTGGAGAGCGAGCTGTTCGGCTACGAGCCCGGCGCCTTCACCGGCGCCGAGAAGAAGGGGCGCAAGGGCAAGTTCGAGCTGGCCGACAACAGCTCCCTGTTCTTCGACGAGATCGGCGACATGCCTGCGGAGATCCAGGTCAAGCTGCTGCGCGTGCTCCAGGACGGCATGTTCGAGCGGGTCGGCGGCGACCGCCAGCGCCATTCCGACTTCCGCCTGATCTCGGCCAGCAACCGGGACTTCAACGAGATGATCCGCACCGGCAAGTTCCGCCTGGACCTGTTCTACCGCATCAGCGGCGTGACCATCCGCATGCCGCCCCTGCGCGACCGGCTGGAAGACATACCGGAACTGGTGGAGAGTTTTCTCGTGCACTTCGCGGCGCGCCATCGCAGCGCCGTCAAGGGGGTGAAGCCGCGCGTCTACGGCTATCTCAAGGAGCAGCCTTGGCCCGGCAACGTGCGCCAGCTGCTGCACGAAGTGGAGAAGGCGGCGATTTTCTGCGAGGGGCCGGAGATCGACATTCCCGACTTCCGACCGCTCCTGTTCGCCGACGAACCGGCTGCGCCCGCCCCGGCGGCCCAGGTCCAGGGATCGATCCAGACGGTGGTGGAAGACGTGGAGAACAAGCTGATCCGGGAGGCGATGATCAAGTTCGGCGGCAACAAGAAGCGGGTGGCGGAGGAGCTGGGCATTTCCCGCTCCTACCTGTACAAGAAGCTCGCCTCCATGTAGCCGGCGTCCGCCCGGCGCACAGGATTGTGTTCGGCGCCGACACGCCGGGTGCGCCCGCTCCGGTGCCCTCGGCGCCAGCGACGCGCCTTTGCTGGCTTTGGTATGTCACTTGCTTGGGGCGCAATCCATTGACCACCCCAGACCAGCGAGCACATCCCCATGACTTCCGTTACCTCCGGCACTCTCATGACCCTCGGCCTCGTCGGCACCGGCGTAATGGGCCGCGGCATCGCCCAGATCGCCGCCCAGGCAGGACTCACGGTGCTGCTTTACGACAGCAATCCGGCGGCGGTGGCCGCCGCCATCGACGCCATCGGCACGGCGCTGCGGCGCCTGGCCGACAAGGGCAAGCTCCCCGCCGCCGAGGCCGCCGCCGCTGCTGCGCGCCTGCAGGCCGCCGACGGCCTGCAGGCCTTTGCTTCCTGCGACTGCGTGGTGGAGGCGATCGTCGAGAAGCTCGACGCCAAGCAGCAGCTGCTGGGCGCGCTGGAGGCGATCGTGCGGGACGACTGCATCCTCGCCACCAACACCTCGTCTCTCAGCGTCACCGCCATCGCCGCCGCCACCGCCCGTCCCGAGCGCGTGGTCGGCTGGCACTTCTTCAATCCGGTGCCGCTCATGAAGGTAGTGGAGGTGATCCCGGGGCTGCGCACGGCGCCGGCGGTGGCCGAACGCATGAGCGAGCTGTCGCAGCGGCTGGGCCATCGCCCGGTGCGCTGCCAGGACACGCCCGGGTTCATCGTGAATCACGCGGGGCGCGGCTATGTCACCGAGGCGTTGCGCATCGTCGGCGAAGGCGTGGCCGACTTCGCCACGGTGGACCGCATCCTGCGGGAGGGCGCCGGCTTTCGCATGGGCCCCTTCGAGCTGCTGGATCTCACCGGCCTGGACGTGTCCCATCCGGTGATGGAGCAGATCTATCACCAGTTCTACCAGGAGCCGCGCTTCCGCCCCTCGCCCATCACTCGCCAGCGGCTGGAAGCCGGGCTGCTCGGGCGCAAGACGGGAGCGGGCTTCTACCGCTATGACAACGGCACCCAGGTGGTGGAGCCGGAGGAGAGCGCATCGGGCAGCCTGCCTGCCGCCCTGTGGCTGGCGCCGGATGCAGCCGCGCCGGCGCGGGAGATCCAGGCCCTGGCGGCGCACGCCGGCGTCCCCGTGGAGACGGGCGAGCGGCCCGGTCCCCAGGCCCTGTGCCTGGTCTGCCCCCTGGGGGAGGATGCCACCCAATCAGTCGTGCGCCACGGGCTCGACCCGGAGCGCACCGTGGCGCTGGATCCGCTCACTCCCTTCGCGCGCCGGCGCACGCTGATGACCAACCCCTTGACCGCGCCGGCCACGCTGGCGGCGGCGCAGGCGCTGCTGGGGGCGGACGGCATGCCGGTGTCCTGCATTGGCGACAGCGCCGGCTTTGTCGCCCAGCGCGTCATCGCCACCATCGTGAACATCGGCTGCGACATCGCCCAGCAGCGCATCGCCACGCCCCAGGACATAGACGCCGCCGTTACCCTGGGCCTGGGCTATCCCCGGGGCCCCCTGGCCTGGGGCGACGCCGTGGGACCGGGGCGCATCGTGGAGATACTGGAGGCGATGCAGCGCTTCTACGGCGATCCGCGCTATCGCGTCAGCCCCTGGCTCAAGCGCCGGGCCCTGCTGGGCGCGTCCTTGCACAGCGGCGCCGCATGAGCGGCCCCTGACGGGGTTATTCGACCGTCACCGACTTGGCCAGGTTGCGCGGCTTGTCCACGTCGGTGCCCTTCACCAGGGCCGCATGGTAGGCCAGCAGCTGCAGGGGCACCACGTGCAGTACGGGTGACAGGGGACCGTAGTGCTCGGGCATGCGCATGATGTGCACGCCCTCCGACTCGGGAATCTCGCTGCCGGCGTCGGCGAACACGTAGAGTTCGCCGCCGCGCGCACGCACCTCCTGCAGGTTGGACTTGAGCTTCTCCAGCAGCGCGTCGTTGGGGGCCACCGCCACCACAGGCATGTCCTTGTCCACCAGCGCCAGGGGGCCGTGCTTCAATTCTCCGGCGGGGTAGGCTTCGGCGTGGATGTAGGAGATCTCCTTGAGCTTGAGCGCCCCTTCCAGGGCGATGGGGTAGCACATGCCGCGGCCCAGGAACAGGGCGTGCTGCTTCATGGCAAAGCTCTGGGCCCAGCGCTCGATCTGGGGCTCCAGCTCCAGCACGCGCCCCAGCGCCACGGGCAGGTGGCGCAGGGATTCCAGGTGGCGCTCCTCCTGCTCCTGCGTCAGGCGTCCGCGCAGCTTGGCCAGCACCAGGGTGAGCAGGAACAGGGCCGTGAGCTGGGTGGTGAAGGCCTTGGTGGAGGCCACGCCGATCTCGGGGCCGGCGCGGGTGATAAAGCGTAGCGCCGTCTCGCGCACCAGGGCCGACTCGGGCACGTTGCAGATGGCGAGCGTCATGGTCTGGCCCAGGCTGCGCGCGTGCTTCAGGGCGGCCAGGGTATCGGCCGTCTCGCCCGATTGGGAAATGGCGATCACCAGCTGGTTGGGATTGGCGACCGAGTCGCGGTAGCGGTATTCGCTGGCGATCTCCACGGTGCAGGGCACGCCGGCGATGGATTCCAGCCAGTAGCGCGCCACCATGCCCGCATGGCCGCTGGTGCCGCAGGCGAGGATGAGCACGGCATCGGTGCGCCTGAGCATGTCCTGGGCTTCGGCGCCGAACACTCCGGCCTGCACGCTGCGGGCGGTCCCCACTATTTCCAGGGTGTTGGCGATGGCGGTGGGCTGCTCGAAGATCTCCTTCTGCATGTAGTGCCGGTAGTGACCCAGCTCCACGGCGTCGGCCGACAGGCTGGACACGGTCACGGCGCGCTGCACCGGCGTGCCGTCGGCGCGGGCGATGCGGTAGCCATCGGGGGTGAGTTCGGCCACGTCGCCGTTCTCCAGATAGATCATGTGGCGCGTCACCTGCAGCAGGGCCGAGGCGTCGGAGGCGGCATAGCTGCCCTGGGGCGCCGTGCCCAGCAGCAGCGGCGCACCTTCGCGCGCCACCACCACGCGGTGGGGATCCTCGGCGCGCACCACGGCGATGGCATAGGCGCCCCGCAGCTGTTGCACTGCGCGCTGCACGGCGGCAAACAGGTCGGGCTCGGTCTTGAGGATGTGGTGGATGAGGTGGGCGATGGTTTCGGTGTCGGTCTCGGAGACGAACTCGTAGCCGGCGGCGCGCAGCCCGTGGCGCAGCTCTTCGTAGTTCTCGATGATGCCGTTATGCACCACCGCCAGCCCCCCCGACACGTGGGGATGTGCGTTGCGCTCCGAAGGCACGCCGTGGGTGGCCCAGCGGGTGTGGGCAATCCCCGTGACACCATGCACCGCGCGGCTCTGCTCGGCCAGCTCGGCCACGCGCCCGACGCTGCGCAGGCGCTGCAGGCCGCCATTGAGCACCGCCAGGCCCGCCGAGTCATAGCCCCGGTATTCGAGCTTTCTCAGGCCTTCGATCAGCACCGGAACGATGTCGGTCTTGGCTGCTGCTGCGACGATTCCACACATGATTCGCTCCTTACTTCTTCTTCACCGGCCGTTTCCAGCCGGCCAGGCTGACCTGCTTTGCCCGGGACAGCGTGAGTTGTTCGGGCGGCGCATCCTTGGTCAGCGTGGTGCCCGCGCCCAGGGTCGCGCCGCGGCCCACGGTGACCGGCGCAACGAGCTGGGTGTCGGAACCGATGAAGACATCGTCCTCGATGACGGTGCGATGCTTGTTGGCGCCGTCGTAGTTGCAGGTGATGGTGCCTGCGCCGATGTTCACGTTGCGCCCGACCGTTGCGTCGCCGATGTAGGCCAGGTGGTTGGCCTTGGAGTGGTCGCCGATCTGGCTGTTCTTCACTTCGACGAAGTTGCCGATGTGCACGTCGTCGGCCAGCCGCGTGCCGGGACGCAGGCGCGTGTAGGGGCCGACGGCGCAGGCGGCGCCGATCACCGCGTCCTCCAGATGGCAGAAGGGAGTGATGCGCGTGTGCGGGCCCACGGTCACGTTCCTCAACACGCAGTGGGCGCCGACGGAGACGCCGTCGCCCAGCTGCACCTTGCCCTCGAACACGCAGTTGACGTCGATGGACACGTCGCGCCCGCAATCCAGCTCGCCGCGCACGTCGATGCGCGCCGGATCGGCCAGGGTCACGCCCTGTTCCATGAGCAGCTGCGCGCCGTGGAGCTGATAGGCGCGCTCCAGCTCGGCCAGTTGCACCTTGCTATTCACCCCCTGCACTTCCCACACGTGGCCGGGCCGGGCAGTGGCCACCGGCAGGCCTTCCGCCACGGCCAGGGAAATCACATCGGTCAGGTAGTACTCGCCCTGGGCGTTGTTGTTGCCCAGGGTCGGCAGCCAGCGCGCCAGCGCCCCTGTCGGCGCCGCCAGGATGCCGGTATTGATCTCGCGGATGGCGCGGATCTCGTCGTCCGCATCCTTCTCCTCGACGATGCGCACCACGCGCCCGTCGCGGCGCACGATGCGTCCGTAGCCGGCGGGGTCGGGCAGCTCGACGGTCAGCACCGCGACGCCGTCGCCCGCCACGGCGCACAGGCGCGACAGGGTGGCCGCCTCGGTGAGAGGCACGTCACCGTACAGCACCAGGGTCTGGGCGGCGGGGTCGAGATGGGGCAGGGCCTGGAGCACGGCGTGCCCGGTGCCCAGCTGCGGCTCCTGCCTGGCCCAGGCCACGTCGGCGGCGGCCATGGCCTCGCGCACCCGCTCGCCGCCGTGACCATAGACCACGCAGATACGCCCGGCGCCCAGTTCCCGCGCCGTGTCCAGCACGTGAGCCAGCAGGGGCCGGCCGGCGAGGGGATGCAGTACCTTGGGCAGATCGGAACGCATGCGCTTGCCTTGACCGGCAGCGAGAATGACGACGTTGAGCATGCTTTCGTGCTAGGCGGGAAAGGACGAGAATTTTATCACGCTGGAAACCACACCCTTGTTAAGCCAGTCACAGGGCCCGGACGAAGGCCTGGATGCCCCGCAACAGCATCTCCACGGCGAGCGCGCTGAGGATGAGGCCCATCAGCCGCTCCACCGCGGTCATCACCCGCTCGCCCAGAGCCTCGATCAGCCATCTCCCCGCCAGCAGCACCACGGCGCTCGCCGCCGAAGCCAGGGTAAGGGCGCCCGCCCATTCCCACAGCCGGGCGGGCTCGCGCGATACCAGAAGCATGACCATGGCCATCGCCGAAGGGCCGGCGATGGCCGGCACCGCCAGAGGCACGATGAAGGGCTCGCCATTCACCGGTTCGCCGAACACGCCGCCCTCCGGCGGCGGAAAGATCATGCGCAAGGCGATGAGGAACAGCACCACGCCGCCAGCGATGCCCAGGGACGTCTGGGACAGCTGCAGGAAGCCCATGAGGTGCTGGCCGAAAAACAGGAACACCAGCAGCACCCCATAGGCAATCATGCACTCGCGCAGCACCACTCGCCAGCGTCTCTCGGGAACGACACCCCGCAGCAGGGCGGCGACGATGGGCGTGTTGCCGAAGGGATCGAAGACCAGGAACAGCAGGAAGGTGGCGGAGAGGAAGCTGCCGTCCATTTTTCTTGGCCGAAAAACCTGCTTATCGCAGGAAGGCCGCCGGGCTGTCAAGCGACAAGGCCCGCAACAGCGGGCCTTGTCACAAATGTGCAAGCTCGGTCCGCTCAGCGCGGCAGATTGGAGCACCCCATGAGGAACTCATCCACGGCGCGGGCGCATTGACGCCCCTCCCGGATTGCCCACACCACAAGAGACTGGCCGCGGCGCATGTCGCCGGCGGCAAATACCTTGGGCAGGGAGGTGGCGTAGGAGCGTTCCCCCTCGGTTGCGGCCTTGACGTTGTTGCGCGCGTCGAGCTCCAGCCCCAGCTCTTCCAGCAGGCCCTGCTTGACGGGCGAGACGAAGCCCATGGCAAGCAGTACCAGGTCGGCCTTGAGCTCGAACTCGGAGCCGGGGACCTCGCTCATCCGGCCGTCCTTCCACTCCACGCGCACCGCACGCAGCTTGGTAACGCGGCCGTTCTCGCCGATGAACTCCTTGGTCGCCACGGCGAACTCGCGCTGCATCTTGTCACCCCATTCCTCGTGGGAGGAGGAGGTGCGCAGCTTCATGGGCCAGTAGGGCCAGGTAAGCGGCTTGTTCTCCTGCAGCGGCGGCTGGGGCAGCAGCTCGAACTGGGTGATCGACACGGCGCCCTGACGGTTGGAGGTACCGACACAGTCGGAGCCCGTGTCGCCGCCGCCGATGACCACCACATGCTTGCCGGTGGCCAGGATCTGCCCTGGAACCTGGTCGCCCGCCACCACCTTGTTCTGCTGGGGCAGGAACTCCATGGCGAAATGCACGCCCGCGAGCTCGCGCCCGGGCACGGGCAGGTCGCGCGGCAGTTCCGCACCGCCGGCCAGTACTACGGCGTCGAACTCGTCCACCAGCTTGCGCGCCGGGACATTGACGCCGATGTGCTGGTTCACCTCGAAGCGCACACCCTCCTCCTGCATCTGGGCGATGCGGCGGTCGATGTGGTGCTTCTCCAGCTTGAAATCGGGGATGCCGTAGCGCAGCAGTCCGCCTATGCGGTCGGCCTTCTCGAACACCACCACGTCATGGCCGACGCGCGCCAGCTGCTGGGCGGCAGCGAGGCCCGCCGGCCCGGAACCGACCACGGCGACACGTTTGCCGGTCCTGGCCTTGGGCGGCTGCGGCACCACCCAGCCCTGCTCCCAGGCCTTGTCGATGATGGCGTGCTCGATGGACTTGATACCCACCGGGTCGTTGTTGATGTTGAGGGTGCACGCCGCCTCGCACGGCGCCGGGCAGATGCGGCCGGTGAAGTCCGGGAAGTTGTTGGTGGAATGCAGCACCTCGATGGCCTCCTTCCACCGGCCCCGATACACCAGGTCGTTCCAGTCGGGAATGATGTTGTTCACCGGACAGCCGCTGGAGCAGAAGGGGATGCCGCAGTCCATGCAGCGGGCACCCTGGATGGCGGCCTGCTCGTCGCTCAGGTGCAGTATGAACTCCCGGTAGTGCTTGCGCCGCTCCTCGACCGGCTCGGCCGCCTCGGCGAGACGCTGATACTCCATGAATCCCGTCGGCTTCCCCATTTACGCGACCTCCCATCCGAATTTCGCGCGCAGCGCCACAAGGTTCCCCTCTCCCGCTTGCGGGAGAGGGGCTAGGGGAGAGGGTCTCAGGCGTCCGTTCATTACGCGGCCTCCAACTGCTTCTGATTCGCGGCCATTTCCCTGAGCGCGCGGCGATACTCGTGTGGCATGATCTTGACAAACTTGGTACGGTATTGATCCCAGTGGGCGAGGATGTGCCGGGCACGCTCGCTGCCCGTGTATTGGGCATGCTTGTCGATGAGCGAGCGCAACAGCTCGTCGTCGGCGCGGCCCAGGTGGTTCACGTCCACCCGGCCGTGGGACTCCAGCTCGCCGGTCTCGGACTGGGCTTCCTCCTCGGGCACCGGCTCCAGCGCCACCATGGCGAGGTTGCAGCGCTTCTCGAAGTTGCCTTCCTCGTCCAGCACGTAGGCCACGCCGCCCGACATGCCGGCGGCGAAGTTGCGCCCGGTCTGCCCCAGCACCACCACCGTGCCGCCGGTCATGTACTCGCAGCCGTGGTCGCCCACGCCCTCGACCACCGCCGTGGCGCCGGAGTTCCGCACGGCGAAGCGCTCGCCCGCCACACCGCGGAAATAGCACTCGCCGGTGATGGCGCCGTACAGGACGGTGTTGCCGATGAGGATGTTCTCTTCCGGCTTGCCGCGGAAGCCCGCCTGGGGCTTGACGACGATGCGCCCGCCCGACAGGCCCTTGCCCACGTAGTCGTTGGCCTCGCCCGCAAGCTCCAGGGTGACACCCCGGGCCAGGAAGGCGCCGAAGCTCTGGCCGGCGGTGCCGGTGAGCTTGACGTGGATGGTGTCGTCCGGCAGCCCCTCATGGCCGTAGCGCTTGGCCACCTCGTGGGACAACATGGTGCCCACGGTGCGGTTGACGTTGCGCACCGGGGTCTCGATCACCACTTTCTCGCCCCGCTCCAGGGCCGGGCGGGCCGCGGCGATCAACTGGCTGTCGAGCGCCCGCTCCAGGCCGTGATCCTGGCTTTCGCAGTTGTAGCGCGCCACCTCGGCGGGCACCTGGGGCTGGTAGAAGATCCTAGAGAAATCCAGGCCCTTGGCCTTCCAGTGGTCCACGCCCTTTCTCATGTCGAGCAGGTCGCTGCGGCCGATAAGGTCGGTGAACCTGCGGATGCCCATGCTGGCCATCAGCTCGCGCACTTCCTCGGCGACGAAGAAGAAGTAGTTCACCACGTGCTCGGGCTGGCCCGAGAACTTCTTGCGCAGCTCCGGATCCTGGGTGGCCACCCCCACCGGGCAGGTATTGAGGTGGCACTTGCGCATCATGATGCAGCCTTCCACCACCAGGGGCGCCGTGGCGAAGCCGAACTCGTCGGCCCCCAGCATGGCGCCGATGACCACGTCGCGGCCGGTCTTCATCTGGCCGTCCACCTGCACGGCGATGCGCCCGCGCAGGCGGTTGAGCACCAGCGTCTGCTGGGTCTCGGCCAGGCCCAGCTCCCACGGGGTGCCGGCGTGCTTGATGGAGCTCCAGGGCGAGGCGCCGGTGCCGCCGTCATGGCCGGAGATGGTGACGTGGTCGGCCTTGGCCTTGGACACGCCGGCTGCCACGGTGCCCACGCCCACCTCGGACACCAGCTTCACCGACACGGAAGCCTGGGGATTGGCGTTCTTCAGGTCGTGGATCAGCTGCGCCAGGTCCTCGATGGAGTAGATGTCATGGTGCGGCGGCGGCGAGATGAGGCCGACCCCCGGCACCGAGTGGCGCAGGTAGCCGATGTACTCGGACACCTTGTGGCCGGGCAGCTGGCCGCCCTCGCCGGGTTTCGCCCCTTGGGCCATCTTGATCTGGATCTGGTCGGCGCTGGCCAGGTACTCGGTGGTGACGCCGAAGCGGCCCGAGGCCACCTGCTTGATCTTGGAGCGCAGGGAGTCTCCCGGCTGCAGCGTGAGATCCGCTTCCACTCGCCCGGCGCCGATGATCTCCGACAGCTTCTCGCCGCCCTTGAGCACCTGGTAGCGGCTGGCGTCCTCGCCGCCCTCGCCCGTGTTGGACTTGCCGCCGATGCGGTTCATGGCGATGGCCAGCGTGGTGTGGGCCTCCGTGGAGATGGAGCCCAGGGACATGGCCCCGGTGGCGAAGCGCTTGACGATCTCCTTGGCCGGCTCCACTTCCTCCAGCGGCACGGGCGGCCCGGCGGGCTTGATCTCGAACAGGCCGCGCAGGGTCATGAGGCGCCTGCTCTGGTCGTTGATGATCTGGGCGTATTCCTTGTAGGTCTGGAAGTTGCCGGCACGTGTGGCGTGCTGCAGCTTGGCGATGGCGTCGGGCGTCCACATGTGTGCCTCGCCGCGCACGCGCCAGGCGTACTCGCCGCCGGCATCGAGCATGTTCGCCAGCACCGGGTCGTCGCTGAAGGCTTCCCGATGGGTGCGCAGCGCCTCCTCGGCCACTTCCTTGAGGCCGATGCCCTGCACGTTGGAGGCCGTGCCGGTAAAGTACTTGGCGACGAAGTCGGAGGCGAGGCCGACGGCTTCGAAGATCTGGGCGCCGCAATAGGACTGGTAGGTGGAGATGCCCATCTTGGACATCACCTTGAGCAGCCCCTTGTTGATGGCCTTGATGAAGCGCTTCTTGGCCTCCTTGGCATCCACGTTGCCGGGCAGCGAGGGCGCAAGGTCGGCCAGGGTTTCGAAGGCCAGCCACGGGCACACGGCTTCGGCGCCGTAGCCGGCGAGCAGGGCGAAGTGATGCACTTCACGCGCCGAACCCGTGTCCACCACCAGGCCCGTGCTGGTGCGCAGGCCCTTGCGCACCAGGTGGTGATGCACGCCGCTAGTGGCGAGCAGGGCGGGGATCGCCACCCGTTCCCGCGACACGTTGCGGTCGGACAGGATGAGGATGTTGTAGCCCTTGCCCACCGCGGCTTCCGCGGCCTCGCACAGGGCGCTCATGGCCTTCTCCATGGCCTCGGCGCCAACCTTGGCCGGGTAGGTGATGTCCAGCACCAGGGCGCGATAGCGGCCGCCGGTGAGCTTGTCGATCTCCTTCAGCTTGGCCAGGTCCTCGCTGGACAGCACCGGCTGGGTCACTTCCAGGCGCAGGGGCGGATCGGTTTCGTCGATGCCCAGCAGGTTGGGCTTGGGCCCGATGAAGGAAGTGAGCGACATGACGATCTCTTCCCGGATCGGGTCGATCGGCGGGTTCGTCACTTGCGCGAACAACTGCTTGAAGTAGTTGTACAGGGGCTTGTTCTTGTCGGACAGCACCGGCAGGGCGGCATCGTTGCCCATGGAGCCGATCGCCTCTTCACCGGCGGTGGCCATGGGCTGCAGCTGGAACTTGATGTCCTCCTGGGTGTAGCCGAAAGCCTGCTGCAGGTCGAGCAGGGATTCAGTCAGCGGCTGCTTGGCATCCACGGCCGGCAGGTCGGCCAGGAAGTAGCGGGACTTCTCGATCCACTCCCGGTAGGGCTTGGCCGAAGACAGGCTGTTCTTCAGCTCCACGTCGTCGATGATGCGCCCCTGCTCCAGGTCGATGAGGAACATCTTGCCGGGCTGCAGGCGCCACTTCTTGACGATCTTCTCCTCGGGGATGGGCAGCACGCCGGTCTCCGAGGCCATCACCACCATGTCGTCGTCGGTCACCAGATAGCGCGCCGGGCGCAGGCCGTTGCGGTCCAGGGTGGCGCCAATCTGGCGACCATCGGTGAAGGCCACGGCGGCAGGGCCGTCCCAGGGCTCCATCATGGCCGCATAGTATTCGTAGAAGGCGCGGCGCTCCTCGTCCATGAGCGAGTTGCCCGCCCAGGCCTCGGGGATCATGAGCATCATGGCGTGGGCGAGGGAATAGCCGCCCATCACCAGCAGTTCCAGCGCGTTGTCGAAGGAGGCCGAGTCCGACTGGCCGTCATAGATCAGCGGCCACACCTTCTTCAAGTCCTCACCCAGCACGGGCGAGGAAATGGCCTGCTGGCGCGCCCGGATCCAGTTCACGTTGCCGCGCAGGGTGTTGATCTCGCCGTTGTGGGCGATCATGCGGAAGGGGTGGGCCAGATCCCAGGTGGGGAAGGTGTTGGTGGAGAAGCGCTGGTGCACCAGGGCCAGGGCTGTCACCATGCGCTGATCCTGCAGGTCCAGGTAATACTCGCCCACCTGGGCCGCCAGCATCATGCCCTTGTACACCACGGTGCGCGCCGACATGGACGGCACGTAGAAGGTCTTGCCTTCCTTGAGCTTGAGGGCCTGGATGGCATGGCCCGAGGACTTACGCACGATGTAGAGCTTGCGCTCCAGGGCATCGGTGTCGCGGATGGCGGCGCCACAGCCGATGAACACTTGGCGCACCACCGGCTCCAGGTCCCGCGCGGCCTGGGCCAGGCCCCGGTTGTCGCGCGGCACGTCGCGCCAGCCCAGCAGGGTCAGGCCCTCGGTGCGGATGGCGCGCTCGATCTCCTGCTCACAGGCGCGGCGGTCGGCTTCCGAGCGGGGCAGGAACACCATGCCGACGCCATACTCGCCGGCGGCCGGCAGGGTGACGCCCTGCCGGGCCACTTCCTCGCGGAAGAACCGGTCGGGGATCTGGATCAGGATGCCGGCTCCATCCCCCAGCAGCGGGTCGTAGCCGGTGGCGCCGCGGTGCTCGAGGTTTTTCAGGATCTGCAGACCCTGCTCGATGATGCTGTGGCTCTTTTGGTTCTTGATGTGGGCCACAAAGCCGACGCCGCAGGCGTCACGTTCGTTTGCGGGGTCGTAAAGACCCTGTCTTTGGGGGAGGTCCATCGCGACTTTCCTCAACTGCCAAACACTACCGGGAACCCGGCACCCTGCGCCCTGGCGGCCAATTCCCGGACACGAAATAAGTATTTGAACGGCCGTCAAAAAAGCCGGGGCGCGAGAGCCGACCGGCTTTTGGAAAAACCTTCAGGGCGAACCGCGGAATATAGCGCGATTCCGCCCTACACACAATAATTTTTATAGGTGGCGGAGGCTCAGATTTCCCCGACCGCAAACAGGCGCCGGTGTTCCCGGATGGCGTAGCGGTCGGTCATGCCTGCCACGTAGTCGGCGATGGCGCGCGGCTTGTTGTCCCGCGCCATGGCCTGGTACTGGGGCGGCAGCAGGCGCGGGTCATCCATGAAGGCATTGAACAGGTCGGTGATGATGTGCCGCGCCTTGCTGGTCATGCGCAGCACCTGGTAGTGCTGATAGAGATGCACGTGAAGGAAGTGCTTGAGCTGCTTCGCCTCGGCGTGCATTTCGCCACTGAAGGCGGCCAGAGCCGGGGCGCGGCGAACGTCATCGAGGCTGGCCACGCCCGCCGCGGCGAGATTGGCCCGGGTGGTCTCGATCAGGTCCACCGCCAAGGAATTGATGATGCGCCGCACCGTTTCGTGGATGAGGCGACGCCCGGCGAGGGCCGGATAGGCGCGCCGCACTTCTGCCAGATGGCGGGCCCACAGGGTCACTGGTTCCAGTTGTTCCAGCTCGATCAGCCCGGAGCGCAGGCCGTCGTCCACGTCGTGATTGTTGTAGGCGATCTCGTCGGCCAGGTTGCAGATCTGGGCTTCCAGGGATGGCTGGGTGCCGTTCAGGAAGCGCTCGCCCAGCTCGCCCAACCGACGCGCGTTCTTGGGCGAGCAGTGCTTGAGGATGCCTTCCCGCGTCTCGTAGCACAGGTTGAGGCCGTCGAAGGCGCCGTAGCGCTCCTCCAGCACCTCCACGATGCGCAGCGACTGCAGGTTGTGCTCGAAGCCGCCATGGTCGCGCATGCAGGCGTTGAGGGCGTCCTGGCCGGCGTGGCCAAAAGGCGTATGGCCCAGATCGTGGGACAGGGCGATCGCTTCCGCGAGATCTTCGTTGACCCGCAAGGCCCGGGCGATGGAGCGGGCGATCTGGGCCACCTCGATGGTGTGGGTGAGGCGGGTGCGGAACAGGTCGCCCTCGTGATTCACGAACACCTGGGTCTTGTACTCCAGGCGGCGGAAGGCGGTGCTATGGACGATGCGGTCCCGGTCGCGCTGGAACTCGCTGCGTGCCGCCGGCGGCGGCTCGGGGTGCCGCCGGCCGCGGGAATCGGCCTCGGTTACGGCATAGGGCGCCAGGTCAGGCATGGCAGCAGGCATCGATGGTGGCGCGGATCTGATCCTCTGCTGCCTCGGAGCTAATCACGCCCTGACCGATGGCCCGCAGCAGGATCAGGCGCAGTCTGCCGGAGGCCACTTTCTTGTCCAGGCTCATGAGCTCCAGGTAGCGGTCGGCGCCCAGCCGGGGACCCCGTACCGGCAGTCCTGCCCGTTCCAGCAGCGCCCGGATGCGCGCCACGTCCCCCGGTCCGAGCCAGCCCAGGCGCTGGGACAAGTCGGCCGCCATGGCCATGCCCGCCGCCACCGCCTCGCCGTGCAGCCACACGCCATAGCCCAACCCGGCCTCGATGGCATGGCCGAAGGTGTGACCGAGGTTGAGCAGAGCGCGTACGCCTGACTCGGTTTCGTCCTCGGCGACGATCTCCGCCTTATTGGCGCAGGAGCGCTCGATGGCGTAGGTCAGCGCCTCGCCGTCCCGCGCCAGCAGCCGTTCCATATGGGCTTCCAGCCACTGGAAGAAGGGCAGGTCGCGGATCAGCCCGTACTTGATGACCTCGGCGAGGCCGGCCTTGAGCTCCCGGTCGGGCAGGGTGTCGAGGGTGTCGGTATCGGCAATGACCGCGCGCGGCTGGTGGAAGGCGCCGATCATGTTCTTGCCCAGGGGATGATTGATGCCGGTCTTGCCGCCCACCGAGGAATCCACCTGGGCCAGCAGCGTCGTGGGGATCTGGATGAAAGGCACGCCGCGCTGGTAGCAGGCCGCGGCAAATCCCGCCATGTCGCCCACCACGCCGCCGCCCAGGGCTACCACGGTGGTGGAGCGGTCGCAGCGGCTCTCCAGCATGGCGTCGAAAATGAGATTGAGCGTCTGCCAGTTCTTGTACTCTTCCCCGTCCGGCAGCACGACCGGCGTCACGACCACCCCCGCTCCACGCAAGGCGCCCGTCAGCGTCTGCAGGTAGTAGCGGGCCACCGTTTCGTTGGTGACCACGGCAACGCGCGGCGTCTTGAGCTTGTCCACCAGCAGTTCGGCGCGCCCCAGCAGGCCGCTGCCGATATAGATGGGATAGCTGCGCGCCCCCAGGGAGACGTTCAATGTCCGCATCGCTTCCTGATTTCCCTTTCCAGCAGTCGCGCCACGCCAAAGGCCGTCTTGCCGGCGCCGTCTATCACGATGTCGGCGATCTCCCGGTAGAGTGGGTCGCGCAGCGCGTAAAGTTCCTGGATCTTGCCCAGAGGATCGGCCACTTGCAGCAGGGGCCGGTTCTTGTCGTGGCGCGTGCGCTGGTACAACTCGTCAGGGGGAACGCTAAGATAGACGACCAGGCCGTTGGCAGCCAGGCAGGCCCGGTTCTCGGGATCGAGGACCACGCCGCCGCCGGTCGACAGGACGATACCCTTCTCGGCGGTCAGCTCCTTCACCACCTGCGCCTCCCGGCGGCGAAACCCCTGCTCGCCCTCGATCTCGAAAATCACCGGGATGCGCACCCCCGTGCGCGCCTCGATTTCCTGATCGCAGTCGATGAAGCGTTTCTTGGTGCGGCGAGCCAGGAAGCGGCCCACAGTGGTCTTACCGGCACCCATCATCCCGACGAAATAGACGTTATCACACTTGCTCACACGCGGATTCTAACAGGGGCGAGAAGGACACCCGAAGCAAAACACCCGCCTGGAGCGGGTGTCTTCGATTCAAGACCAGCAGGAATGATCGGGCTCAGCGTAGCGTCAGATTGTCATTGACGATCTTCGGCGTGATGAAGACAAGCAACTCGGTCTTGTTGTCCTTCCTCTCCGTGTTTTTGAATAGATGACCGACCACTGGCAGTTCACCAAGCAGCGGTACCCTATGGACAAGGGTTCTTTCATCCTGGGTGTATATCCCGCCGATGACGACGGTGCCGCCGTTCTCTACCAGAACCTCCGTCTTGACATGCTTGGTGTCGATGGCCACGCCCAAGGCCGTGGACAGCTGGGTATTGGGTGCATCCTTGTTTATTTCCAGCGACATGACCACCCGCCCATCAGGGGTGATCTGCGGCTTCACCTTGAGCGTCAAGTTGGCCTTCCTGAACGCGATGCTGGTAGCCCCGGAACTGGTCGCCTGGAGATACGGAATCTCGACCCCCTGCTCGATGACGGCATCCGCCTGATCCGCAGTCACCACCCGCGGACTGGAGATGATCTTGCCTTTTCCGTCTGCCTCGAGAGCAGAAATCTCCATGTTCAGGAAAATGCTCTTTGCTGCATCAAACAGAATGAACGAGAACTGGCCGGGCTGCCGATTCCCGGATAGGTTGTTCGCGGGCAAGTTCACGCTCATGGTATCCCTGAGGAAATCCGGGACCACCGAAGTTTGGCCAGTATTGAAGCCCGTATCGGCCAGTCCGCCGCCCGCCATGAAGCGCGGACTGTTGTTGGCCGATCCGCCGATCCGGCGCCCCTCTGCCTTCACGTCGTTCAGGCCCAATCGAGCACCCAGATTGCGACTGAAGGTATCTTCGGCCTCGACGATACGGGCCTCGATCAGCACTTGTCGCATCGGAACGTCGACTTCGGAAATCAGCTTCCGCAATTCGTCCAGCCGGCTCGAGACGTCTGTGACAAAGAGCTTATTCGTCCGCTCATCGACTATCACACTGCCGCGCTTGGACAGGAGAGTCTGGTCCTTGTTCTTGAGGACGTCGAAGATGGCTTTGGCCTTATGATAATTCAATTGGAAGCTCTCGGTCTTCACCGGCTCGAGGTCGGTTACCTGTTGCCGCGTCTCCAATTCGAGCTTTTCCTTTGCAGCCAACTCGTCCCGAGGAGCAATCCATACGACGTTCCCGTTCTTGCGCATATCCAAGCCCTTGGCCTGGAGAATGATGTCGAGCGCCTGATCCCAGGGCACGTCCTTCAGCCGCAACGTCAGGGACCCGCTTACGGTATCACTGGTAATAATGTTCAAATTGGTAAAGTCCGCTATGACTTGCAAGACTGCGCGCACGTCGACATTCTGGAAATTGAGGGAGAGCTTCTCGCCTTGGTAGCCTCCCCGGCTACCCTGCACCAGCTTGTGAGGGCTTTCGATAACCCGCTTGACCTCGATGACAAACTGATTGTCGCTTTGATAAGCGTTGTGCTCCCATAGCCCAGTCGGGGTGATCGTTATGATGCTGTTGTCGCCCTGCACCGTAGTATCGACTGAGGTTACAGCCGTTGCGAAATCGGTCACGTCGAGGCGGCGACGCAAATGATCGGGCAGAGTGGTCTTGTTGAATATGGCAACGAGATTCGCCCCCTGTTGCCGTATATCGATGGCAGTATCGGGATCGGCAAGATCGACAACGACTCTTCCTTCTCCCGCCTTACCGCGCCGGAAAGAGACATCGCGAATCGCCCCGCCCCCTGATGCGCTCACCCCCGCAAAGCGTTGTCCCTCGGCTACAGACACCTGGGTGGCGCCGGAAGTGGTGGCGGCGGCAGGCGCAAGAGAAGACAAACTTATCAATACCTCGTTCTGCTCTATCCGGGTGTCGATGCCTGCCATTTTCGATAAATTAAGCACAAGACGAGTCCTGTCGCCCACCTGCACAATGTTGGCGCTACGCACCCCGCCCTCGCCGATCTCTTGAACGTTGCGGCCCAGGGCGTTTTCCGTGTTCGGGAAATCGAGGGCGATGCGCGGAGGGTTGGCGATGGAGAAGGTGACCGGAGCGGTTACGGGGGGCTGCTTGAGCGAGACCCTGACGACCACGTTTCCTGCTTGCTGCGTCACCTGCAGCCTGGTGATCGCGTTCTTGGCGCCGGAGGATTCCGGGGCCTGGGATATGGCGTGGGGCGCCAACAAGCCGCATAGCAGGAACAAGACGGCGTTGCGGACGAACTTGATCTTCATTTTTTCGGCTCCTGATTCTCTTGCAGCTGTAACACGCTAGTTCGCTCCGTGTACTCGCCGGTCGCGTCTTGCACGAGCTCCTTGAGCACCACTTCGGATTCGGATATCTCGGTCACCATGCCGAAGTTCTGCCCCATGTAGTTTCCTATCTTCACTTGGTGCAAGGTCTTGTCGGCCTGGATGACGGCGTGCACCATCTTGCCCATCATGAGGGTTCCGACCATCTTCAGGGACTCCAGGGGATAGGCCTCAAGGGGCTCCTTGCGGCGGTTGAGGTCGGGCATGATCCCGCTGCCGGGTTTCTTGTCCGGCTCAATTTTCCGTGGCTGAAAGGGATCGATCAGGTCTGCAGCCTCGTAGCCGGCGATCGCCGCCACCTTGATTTCCGGAAGCGGCTGAACCCTTCCTTGCAGGTTCTTGGTGGATTCCTTCATCCACTCCTTGATATCCTCGTGTTCCCCGCTGCAGGCAGCGAGCGTCAGGCAGAGCAGGGACAGCGCAATCGCTCTCATTTCTTGCCCCCCTTCTTCGCCGCCTCCGCTTTCTCCTTCTTCTGCCTGGCCACTTCTTCCTCGTCCAGATAACGGTAAGTCACCGCCACTGCATCCATTTTCAGCAAGTGTTGGTCCTTTGCCTTCTGGATCTGCACCTCCCGCAAGGTCACGATGCGGCTGAGCTTGGCAATGTCGCCGGCGAAGTGGCCGAGATCATGGTAGCTGCCCGATACGGAGATGGTGATGGGCAGCTCGGCGTAGAAGTCCTTTATGACCTCGCCGCCAGGCTTGAACAGATCGAACTGCAGCCCCCGTCCAAGCCCGGCCTGGTTGACGTCCACCACCAGCGCTTCCATCTCCGACTTGTTCGGCAACTGCTTCAGCAAGGCACCGAAGGCCCGGTCGATCTCTGCCAGCTGCTTCTTGTATTCCTCGAGATTGATGGCTTGGCGCTTCTTGTCCAGGTATTCCTTCTTCAGCTGCTCTTCCTGCTGCCGTTTGGCGTCCAGGTCGTTCAATTGGTCGCTCCAGTCGAACCACCAGCCGGCGGCAAGTATCGCCATGAGTAGCGCAAGCAGAACGACGGCTTTGGGCGCCGCCGGCCAATTGCCGATCTCCTTGGGATCCAGGGACTGGAAGTCCTGAATGACACCCCGGAGATCCAGCCGGGGCGCTTTCGGCATTTGCGGGACCTTCATGCCTTCCCTCCCTGCGCCGCCGGACGGGCGGCCCCGCCCGGGGCAGCCTTCTTGTCCTCCGCTTCCGCGGGCCGCTCAATCAAGACATTGAGCACGAACTCGCTGAGCCGCCGTTTTTCCACCGCTGCGGTCTTGATCTCCACCAGGTCCGGCTTTTCCAGCAGGGTGGAAGCCTCGAGATTGCGCATCAGCGTCGCCACGCGCGCGTTGGATTGCGCATAGCCCGTGAGCGTCACCTTGGCCCCGGACTGTTGCACGGACTTGAGGTAGATGCCGCTGGGCACCTGCCGGGCCAGTTCGTTGAGCAGCTGCACCGCTTCCGCCCGGCTCCCCTGCAAGGACTCGATCACCCGCTTGCGCGACAGCAGTGCCTCGGTCTGTTCCTTGAGGCGCTTGATCTCGTCCAGATCCTTGTCGAGGGCGGCGATTTCCTTCTTCAGGTATTGGTTCTTGCCTTCCTGCTGGCTGATGTAGCCCGCAATGATCCCATGCACCAGGAACACAATCAGCCCCCCCAGGGCCACCATCAGGCCCGACAAGGCGGCGAACTGCTGGCGGCGTGCCTTGCGCTTCTCTTCGCGGTGGGGCAGGAGGTTGATGCGGATCATGCGTCGAACCTCCGCAGCGCCAGGCCGCAGGCAACCATCAGGGACGGCGCGTCGGCGGCCAGGTTCTTCGGCCTCACCCGCTGGGATAGTTGCATGGTGGCGAAGGGGTTGGCGATGTGGGTGGGAACCTGGGTGCGGCCCGCCACCACTTCATCGACGCCGGGGATGACGGCACAGCCGCCGGCGAGAACGATGTGGTCCACCTGGTTGAACTGGGTGGAAGTGAAGAAGAACTGCAGCGCCCGCGACACTTCCAGAGCCAGATTGTCCAGGAAGGGCCGTAGCAGGTCGCTCTCGTAGTTTTCCGGCAGGCTGCCCGTGCGCTTGCCGGCCTCGGCCTCTTCGTAGCTCATGCCGTAGTGGCGCATTATGTCCTGGGTAAGCTGGTTGCCGCCGAAGGCCTGCTCGCGCGCATAGATCTGCTGGTCGTTGCGCAGGATAGTCACGTTCATCACGTTGGCGCCCACATCCACCAGCGCAATGACTTGATTCTTGCCGCTCCCCGGCAGCTGTTGCTCGACCAGCTCAAACGCCGACTGGGCGGCGTAGGATTCCACATCCATCACCAGGGCCTTCAGCCCGGCGGCTTCGGCGACCGCCACCCGGTCCTCGACTTTTTCCTTGCGCGAGGCGGCGATGAGCACTTCCACTTCGTCGGGACTGCTGGGCGCCGGCCCCAGCACCTGGAAGTCCAGGTTCACCTCCTCCAGGGCGAAGGGGATGTACTGGTTGGCCTCGGACTCGACCTGGATTTCCAGCTCCTGCTCCCGCTGGCCGGCCGGGACGATGATCTTCTTGGTGATGACCGCCGCGGTCGGCAGCGCCAGGGCGACGAAGCGGGTGGCCGTCGCCATCCTTTTCCACGCCCGCCTGACCGCCTCGGCGGTGGCTTCCAGGTTGGCGATATTCCCATCCACCACGGCATCCCGCGGTAACTGCTCGATAGCGTAGCGCTCGATGCGGTAGGCCCCTTTGCCGGCATCCGCCAGCTCGACCAGCTTCACGGTCGAGGAACTGATGTCCAGCCCCATCAGCGGACGCGCCTTGGGATTGAGAATCGACAAATCAAAGGGTAGCTGCAATGGGAATTCCTTTTTAATAATAATTAGTTATGCGCACTACGCATAATTTACATTAAATGCTAGCAGCAACTCTGACACAAGTAAACTTCTTTTTCAAGGAGAGATTCCTTCTATTTGAGTGGCTTATCTCACGGCATTCAAGAGATTTCGTAAATACACGTCACCTTGGGGCGACGACAAGCTTTCTGGGCGCCCCAGGGCAAGCGCTCACATGCGATGCCGCCTCAGGGCGGATATAATGTGGCGCTTTTCCCTCATCCCGGACTGCCGCGTGCCTGTTGTCCTCCGCTGGATCCTCTACCCGGTCCTGATCCTGGTCGGTATCGCCCTGATCATCGCCTCGCTGGGCGGCATCGTGCTGGTGCTCGCCTATCCGCAACTGCCCGAGCTCGACGTCCTGACCGACTACCAGCCCAAGATCCCGTTGCGGGTCTATACCGCCGACGGCCATCTGATCGGCGAGTTCGGGGAAGAGCGGCGCGCGCTGGTGCGCATCCAGGATGTGCCGCTGGTCATGAAGCAGGCCATTCTGGCCGCCGAGGACGAGCGCTTCTACGAGCATCCCGGAGTGGACACCCTGGGCGTGCTACGCGCCGCCTACTCCAACTTCCTCAGCGGCGGCAAGAAGCAGGGGGCCAGCACCATCACCATGCAGGTCGCCCGCAACTTCTTCCTGTCCAGCGAGAAGACCCTGACCCGCAAGATCTACGAGGCCTTGCTGGCCTTCAAGATCGAAAGCAACCTGTCCAAGGATGAAATCCTCCAGATCTACGTCAACCAGATTTACCTGGGCCAGCGCGCCTACGGCTTTGCGGCGGCCTCCCAGATCTATTACGGCAAACAACTGAAAGACATTACGCTGGCGGAGGCAGCCATGCTGGCCGGCCTGCCCAAGGCCCCCTCCGGCTATAACCCGGTGGTCAATCCCAAGCGGGCCAAGCAGCGCCAGCTCTATGTCCTGCGCCGCATGCACGAGTTGGGTTTCATCAATGACAAACAACTGGCCGCCGCCCAGGACCAGCCGTTGCACATCAAGCGCGATGTGAACGAGTTCGGCGTCAAGGCCGACTACGTGGCGGAAATGGCGCGCCTGATGGTGTTCGAGCGCTTTGCCGAGGACGCCTACAGCAAGGGGCTGCGCGTCGTCACCACGATAACCAAGGCTGACCAGGAGGCGGCCTATGCCGCCGTGCGGCGCGGCGTGCTGGATTACGACCGCCGGCACGGCTATCGGGGCGCGGAGGGCTATGTGGACCTGGCAGAAGTGGAATCGGAACAGGATGAACGCCTGGAGGACGCCCTGCAGGACGTCGCCGATTCCGATGATATCGTGGCTGCAGTCGTGTTGGAGGCCAGCCCGAAGAAAGTGCGCGCTTACCGACGGGGCGGGGAGGTGGTCGTAATCGAAGGCGAAGGCCTGAAGTTCGCCCAGCGCATGCTGGACGGCAAGGCACCCCCTAACAAGCGCCTGCGCCGCGGCGCCATCATCCATGTACAGAAAACCAAGGACGGCTGGCAGGTGGCCCAGCTGCCCGAGGTGGAGGCCGCATTCGTCGCCGCCAGCCCGGAAGACGGCGCCGTTCGCGCCTTGGTGGGCGGCTTCGATTTCAATCGCAACAAGTTCAACCACGTGACCCAGGCTTGGCGCCAGCCGGGCTCCAGCTTCAAGCCCTTCATTTATTCGGCGGCCCTGGAACGGGGCTTCACTCCGGCCAGCATCATCCCGGACGAGCCGCTGGTGGTCCCCGCCTCCGAAACCGGCAGCCAGGCCTGGGAGCCGCGTAACTACGACGGCAAGTACGAGGGGCCCATGCCCATGCGCACGGCCCTGGCCAAGTCCAAGAACCTGGTGTCGATCCGTATCCTCAAGTCCATCGGCACCCGCTATGCCCAGGACTACGTCACCCGCTTCGGCTTCGACGCCGACAAGCACCCGCCCTATTTGACCATGGCGCTGGGGGCCGGCTCCGTCACCCCCTGGCAGATGCTCACCGCCTATTCCGTGTTCGCCAACGGCGGCTACCGCATCCAGCCTTACATCGTCAAACAGATCCTGGATGACCGGGGCAACGTCCTGGCGGAAGCGGCCCCGGTGCGGGCCGGCGACGAGTCCCTGCGGGTGATCGACCCGCGCAACGCCTTCCTCGTGGACAGCATGATGCACGACGTGGTGCGCCGGGGCACGGCCACCCGGGCGCTCGCCCTCAAGCGCGGCGACCTGGCGGGCAAGACCGGAACCACCAACGACTTCGTGGATGCCTGGTTCTGCGGCTACCAGCCCAACCTGGTGGGCATCGCCTGGATCGGCTTCGACCAGCCGCGCAAACTGGGCAACGGTGAAACCGGCGGCTTCGCCGCGCTGCCGATCTGGATGGGCTACATGGAAAAGGCGCTGAAGAACGTGCCCGAGAGCTATATGCAGCCGCCCGATGGGCTGGTTGCGGTGACCCTGGGCGACGGCAAGACCAGCGAGTACATCTACCGGGAGAGCTTGCCGCCGGTGCCGCCCGAGCCGGTGGCACCGCAGCCCGCGCCGCCGGCCTCGGTGCCCGCGCCCCCGGCGCCCTTTGCACCGGAGAGGGTGAACTAAAGGACGATGGGACGGCCCGTCTGGCCGGACACCAGGCGACCGAGGGCCTCCATCAATTCCGTGCCGTCGCGCGTACCCAGCCAGCGCCCCTCGTCATGGCGGAAATGGTAGCCGCCCGAGCGGGCGGCCACCCAGATCTCCCGCGCCGCCGTGTGGCGGTTGATGATGATCTTGCTGCCGTCGTCGAACTCGACCTCGATCACGCCCCCCGGCTTGACTTCCAGATCGAGCTCCTGGGCGTCCAGGGCATCCTCGATCCGCTTCAGCATGGCGTCGGCCAGCCGGTTGAATTCCGTTTCGTCCATGGCTTTTCTGCTAACATCAAGTTTTTGTCGATAACATGCGGCTTTCTGCATTGATCTTCGGCCTGGCGCTGGCTCTGTCCGGCTGCGGCACCAAGGGCCCGCTCACCCTGCCCCCCAAACCCGCAACGGCCGACAAACCATCCCAGACCGGTTCCGTCACGAATAATAAACCTCCCGCGGGCGAGGCGGCGCGATGAACGCTTTCCAGTACCGCAACGGCGAGCTGCATGTGGAAGGGCTGCCCCTGTCGTACATCGCCCAGCATTTTGGCACGCCCTGCTTCGTCTATTCCCGCGCCGCCCTGGAGGCCGCCTATCACGCCTACCGGGAGGCCCTGGCCGGGCGCGACGGCCTGGTGTGCTACGCGGTCAAGGCCAATTCCAATCTTGCCATCCTGAACCTGTTCGCACGCCTGGGCGCCGGCTTCGACGTGGTATCCGGCGGCGAGCTGGCGCGGGTGTTGGCGGCGGGCGGAGACGCCGGCAAGGTGGTGTTCTCCGGCGTCGGCAAAAGCGAGGTGGAAATGCGCCAGGCGCTGGCCGCCGGGGTCTATTGCCTCAACGTGGAATCCCCCTCGGAGCTGGACAGGCTGAACCGCATCGCCGGCGCGCTGGGCAAGAAGGCGGGCATCGCCCTGCGGGTCAACCCGGACGTGGACCCCAAGACCCATCCCTACATCTCCACGGGCTTACGCAGCAACAAGTTCGGCGTCGCCTTCGACGATGCCCTGCCCCTGTACCGGCGCGCGCGCCAGATGGAGAACCTGGAGATCATCGGCATCGCCTGCCACATCGGCTCGCAGCTGCTCGACCCGGCGCCGGCGGCGGAGGCGGCGGAAAAGGTCGCCGGCCTGGCCGACGCCCTGGCAGCGGAAGGCATAGGGCTCCGGCACCTGGACCTGGGCGGCGGCATGGGGATCCGTTACCGGGACGAAGCGCCGCCCGAGGTGGCCAGCTACCTGCGTCCCATGCTCGATCTGCTGGCGCAACGCAGGGAGAGGTTGCTGTTCGAGCCGGGCCGCTCCCTGGTGGGCAACGCCGGCGTGCTGCTCACCCGCATCGAGTATCTCAAGCATGGTGCGGAAAAGAACTTCGCCATCGTCGATGCCGCCATGAACGACCTCATCCGGCCGGCGCTCTACGACGCATGGCACGACATCCTGGCGCTGGCGCCCCGGGACGGCACGGCCGGCGTGTACGAAGTGGTGGGACCCGTATGCGAGAGCGGCGACTTCCTCGGCCACGCCCGGCAACTGGCGGCGGCGGAAGGCGATCTCCTGGCGATCATGTCGGCGGGGGCCTACAGCATGGCCATGAGCTCCAACTACAATTCGCGCCCGCGTGCCGCGGAAGTGCTGGTGGACGGCGATCGCGCCCACCTGGTGCGCCGGCGCGAAACCGTGGCAGAGCTGTTCGCCGCCGAGCAGGTCCTGCCCTGAAACCACTTCCCCTCAGATGCAGGCGCCGCGCACCTGATACATGTCGGTGAGGCCCATCAGGGCTTTCTCGATGCCGTCCTGCTTGAGGGTGTGCATGCCGCTGGCAATGCCGGCGCGCAGGAAGTCCGCTGCCGACGCTTGCTGGCGCACCAGGGAGCGGATGTCGGGATTGACCACCAGCAGCTCGAACAGGGCCAGGCGTCCCTTGTAGCCCCGGCCGTTGCATTCGCTGCAGCCCGCCCCCTTGGCCAGGAACAGCTTGCCGCTCCTGCCATACTGCTTGCGCCAGGCGGCGGCGATGGCCTCCCGCTCGGCGAAGGACGGGTTCTTGCCGTGGCTGGAGTAGAAATACTCGGACGCCAGCTCTTCCACCTCCGGGCCTTTCAGCTCCCGGGGCTTGGCGCACTTGCCGCACAGGCGGCGCGCCAGGCGCTGGGCCAGGATGGCTAGGATCGCGTCCGACAGGTTGTAGGGATCGGCGCCCAGGTCGAGCAGGCGCGCCGCCGTCTCGGACGACGAGTTGGTATGCAAGGTAGATAGCACCAGATGCCCGGTCATGGACGCCTCGATGGCGATCCGGGCCGTCTCCTGGTCGCGCATCTCGCCGATCATGATCACGTCCGGATCGGCGCGCAGGAAGGCGCGCAGGGCGTTGGCGAAATTCCAGTCTATCTTCGGATTCACCTGCACCTGGCAGATGTTCCGCTGCACGATCTCCACCGGGTCTTCCGCCGTCCAGATCTTGCGCTCGGGTGTATTCAGCTCACGCAGCACCGAATGCAGGGTGGTGGTCTTGCCGCTGCCCGTAGGCCCGCACACCAGGACCAGCCCGTAGGGCTTCTGCATCACCTCGCGGAAGCGGGCGAGATCCCGGGGATGCATGCCGATCTTGTCCAGGGGCAGGGGCTCGCCGCCCGCCAGCAGGCGTATGGTCACCGTCTCGATGCCGCGTATGGTGGGGATCGTCGCCACACGCAGGTCCAGGCGCGGCAGGCCGGGACGCGGGAACGAGATCTTGCCGTCCTGGGGCCGGCGCTTCTCGGAGATGTCCAGATCCGCCATGATCTTGATGCGCGACACCACCGCCTCGTGATAGGCCGAGGGGAACTCCGAATAGTTCTCCATGCTGCCGTCGTGGCGGAAGCGGATGCGCGTGACCGGATTGCCGGGGAAGGCCTCGATGTGGATGTCCGAGGCGTTGATGGCGGCGGCATCATTGATCATCTTGTTGACCAGGCCGATCACCGTGGCGTCGTCCTGGCTGATGAGCGCATGCTTGCCCTCCCGCTCCGCCGTGCCGTTGCCGTTCTCGGGCACGCCGACGAAGGCGCGCTTGGCCAGCTTGCGGAACTCCTCGTCCGCCTCCTTCACGGTGCGCACCTGGCCGTAGGCGTTCAGGCGATGGATGAGCTGGGCGCGGGAGACCGCCATCAGCTCGATGCTGCGGTTGGTGAGAAAGGCGAAGAACTCCCGGTCGGCGAAGGTGAAGGGGTCGGCGACGGCCAGGAACAGGGTGTGATCCACCGCCGCCACCGGCACCGCCTGCTTGCTGCGCGCCACGTGGGCCGGCACCAGGGCCATGGTCTCGGCCGAGATGGGGAAGGACACCAGATCGGCACGCAGCACGCCCGCCTGCACGCACAGGGCCTGGATCAGGTTCTCGGCGCCGACGGCGCCGGTCTTCACCAGGATCTGCCCCAGAGGCTCCTTGCGCCCGCCATGGCGCTTCTGGATCGCCAGGGCGCTGTCCAGGGCCTGCTGGGTGATCAGCCCCTTCTCCAGCAGGATCTGTCCGATGCGCCGCCCGTCATGGGGCGGCGAGACGATGCCAGCCTTGCGTTCGTCCAGGATGGCGTGCAGCTCCTCCAGTTGCCGGATCTCGCCCCAGGCCGGCGCCTGGGCCGGACGCGTACCGGCGCCGCGGCGCACCTCCCGCACCAGCGGGGCGGACGCCTCGGGCCGCACCGGCTGGCGCTCCGGCTCCACGACCGCGCCGCGCGTCTTGTCCGACTCGGCGACGATGCGGAAAGACGCGGCGGAAAAGGGATCGTAGGGATCGCGGCTCTCCTCGGGATGCCGCAGCTCATGGACCTGCTTCAACAGCAGCAGGTCGCGGATCACCTCCTCGGAGAAACCCTGGCGTTCGCTGCGCTCCGACAGCAGCAGGCTGTCCAGGTAGTGCACCGCCTCCCGGCTGCCCCACAGGGTCTCCAGCTTCTCGCTGATGCGCGCGTACTTGTTGGCCAGCTCGAGGGGCAGACGCTCTCCCGCCGCGGCGAGATCGCCCCAGATCCTGGGAAATACTTGAGCCAGTTCCTGCTTCATGGTCTGCGTCCCTGTCCGCCTTGCCCGCACCCTCATTGTGCGCCGGCTCGGGCGCGCTTTCCGTGCAACAGGTCACGGTCCGCCCAGAGGCCGCAGAAGCGCCAACGGCGCCCGAGGCGCCGTTGGCAGCTGCAGGAAAGCGAGGCCGTCAGTGCTTCATGGGCTGGCCTGCGTCGGTCAGGGCACGCACTTCCGCCTTGACTTCCACGCTCTTCACGCTCTTGTCCTTGCCTTCGATCCTGAGGGTGATCGGCACCGCCTCGCCCTTCTTCGGCTGCCGCCTGAGACCCAGCAGCATGATGTGGTAGCCGCCGGGTTTCAGCTCCACCGCCTTGCCCGCCGGCAGCTCCAGCCGCTCCAGGGCACGCATCTTCATCACGCCGCCTTCCATGTGCATGGCGTGGATCTCGGTGACTTCCGCCAGCGGGCTGCTGACGCCGATCACGGCGGCATCGCTGTCGCTGGTGAGGGTCATGAATGCGCCCGTGGTCTTCTGCGCCGGCACCGTGCCACGCACCCAGGGATCCTGCACCGTCACATCGGCCAGCGCGGCGGCGGAAAAGAATGCCACCAGAACCGTCAGCAGGGATGGCTTCATTTCATTGCTCCTTCAAACTGCATAGGGTCCGATTGTAGCCGAAGGGCCTCATTGGGACGCACCGGTCGGATCGGTGACAAATCCCACGCGTGTCAGCCCCGCCCGTGCCGCCGCGGACATGATTTCCGCCACCCGCCCATAGGGCACTTCCCGATCGGCCGCCAGGTGCAGCTCCGGCGCCGGAGTCCCGCGCCCGGCCTGCTGCAGGCGCTGGCGCAACTGCTCCGGGTCCACGGCGATACCGTTCCAGTAGGCGCTGCCGTCGGCCTTGAGCGCCAGCTCGACGCGCTCGGCGCGCGTGACGTTGGGGGCGGTGGCGGCCCGCGGCAGATCCACTTTCACCGCATGGGTCAGCAGCGGCGCTGTGACCATGAAGATGATCAGCAGCACCAGCATCACGTCCACCAGGGGAATGACGTTGATGTCCGAGATGGGCCGCTCGGTGTGGCCGCTTTCCAGGCTGCCGAAGGCCATCAGGCCGCCCATCCGATTTTCGCGCCAAAGGCGCGCTCGACGTTCCCCTCTCCCTGCGAGGGAGAGGGGCTAGGGGTGAGGGTAAGAGCGCCGCCCATCACGCCGCCTCCCTCAGCCGCACCCGCGCCGCCGGCGCCTGGCCGGTGGTGAGCAGGGTCAGCAGGTCGTGGGCATAGGCTTCCAGCCGGGCCACCGCCAGGCGGTTGCCGCGGGTGAAGGCGTTGTAGGCGAGCACGGCGGGGATGGCCACGGCCAGTCCGGCAGCGGTCATGATCAAGGCCTCGCCCACGGGCCCGGCCACCTTGTCCAGGGTGCCCTGCCCGCTCATGCCGATGGCCACCAGCGCCGAGTGGATGCCCCACACGGTGCCGAACAGGCCCACGAAAGGCGCCGTGGAGCCGATGGAGGCCAGCAGCGTCAGGCCGCGCTCACGCCGGGCCGTCTCCAGCTCGATACCCCGCCGCAGCACCCGGGTCAGGAAGTCCGGCAGGCTGCCGGCCTCCGCCAGGCGCACCGCGCCGTGCTGGGCGTGGTGGCGCGCCGCCTCCAGGGCCTCGCAGGTCAGCCGCGCGTGGGCGCCTTCGGGCATTGCGCGACATAACTGCTCCGCCACCACGGTCAAGTCCGGGGCGGCCCAGAAGTGGGCGAGAAAGCGCTGTGCGGCGCGGCGCTCGCGCCAGTTGCCCCAGACCCGCTCCAGGATCAGTACCCAGGACACGACCGAGGCCAGCACCATGGCGGCGAGCAGTATGCGGGCCAGGCCATCGGCGCTGGCGAGAAAGTGGCCGAAGCCGAACGATGCTCCTTCCATGACAACCTCACAATACGAAAGAAATGGGTACCACCACCCAGGCGGCCACCGGCGTGTCGCCGCGGCGCGCCGGAACGAAGCGCCACTCGCGCACCGCCGCGCGCGCGGCCTGGTCCAGGCGCTCGTGGCCGCTGGACTGCTTCACGTCCACCTGCGCCGCGCGCCCGGCGGCGTCCACATGCACACGCAGCAGCACCTTGCCCTGCTCGCCGTGGCGGCGCGACAGGACCGGATAGGCGGGCGGCGGA
>JBMOQT010000332.1:0-2066 GCA_049320945.1 Pseudomonadota bacterium | reverse complement strand
GAGGCGGCCTACGGCAAACCGATCCTCGAACGACTCGGCGCGCTCAAGAAGAAATACGACCCCGACAACATGTTCCGGCACACAAAGAACATTTCGGGTTGCGCGTAGCTGCAGTCTCGCCAAGCGCTGCGGGTCGCCGCGCCTCGTCCTGCCGGGTCCCTGGCCTGGCAGGATGAGCTGCGGCGGGCGATCACCTGGGCGGCGCCGCAAAATTTCTCTTGCCTTCTTCCGGGATTCGTTCAAACTAGCGGCCTGCGGCAAAGAAAACCAGTCACCTCGCCGCTGCCCAAGTTCTTCAATCTGCTTCGTCCTCCTCGACTGGTGTCGCCGGGCCCGCCCCATGCGACAGGTCGGCGCAGTGTTTCCCGTTTAGGGGTGTTATGTCCTTTTTGTCACTGGGGCTCCGCGAGCCCATCGTCCGCGCCGTGTCCGAGCGCGGCTATACCCAACCCACGCCCATCCAGGCCCAGGCGATTCCCGCCGTGCTGTCGGGGGGCGACCTCCTTGCCGGCGCCCAGACCGGCACCGGCAAGACCGCCGGCTTCGTCCTGCCGATCCTGGAGCGCCTGCTGGCCGCGCCGGCGCCGCGCTCCGCCAAGGGAATCCCGCCCATCCGCGCCCTGGTGCTGACGCCCACGCGCGAACTGGCGGCCCAGGTGGAGGAGAGCGTGCGCGCCTACGGCAAGTATGTCGGCCTGCACTCCGCGGTCCTATTCGGCGGTGTGAACATCAATCCCCAGATCGCCCGGCTGAAGAAGCGGGTGGATATCCTGGTGGCCACGCCCGGCCGACTGCTGGACCACGTGCAGCAGAAGACCGTGGATCTGTCCCAGGTGGAGATCCTGGTGCTGGACGAGGCGGACCGCATGCTGGACATGGGCTTCATCCACGACATCAAGCGCGTGCTCGCCCTGCTGCCCAGGCAGCGCCAGAACCTGCTGTTCTCCGCCACTTTTTCGGACGAGATCAAGGCGCTGGCGGACAGTCTGCTCAATCGCCCGGCGCTGATCGAGGTGGCCCGCCGCAACGCCACGGCGGATCTGGTGGAGCAGAAGGTGGTGCTGGTGAGCCAGCCCGACAAGGCGGCGCTGCTGGCCCACTTGATCAAGGAGCAGGCCTGGTTCCAGGTGCTGGTGTTCACCCGCACCAAGCACCGGGCCAACTGGCTGGCCGACAAGCTCGCCAAGAACGAGATTCCGGCGCTGGCGATCCACGGTAACAAGAGCCAGGGCGCGCGCACCCGGGCCCTGTCCCAGTTCAAGGACGGCAGCCTGCAGGTGCTGGTGGCCACCGACATCGCCGCTCGCGGCCTGGATATCGTCGAACTGCCCCACGTGGTGAATTTCGAACTGCCCAACGTGCCCGAGGACTACGTGCACCGCATCGGCCGCACCGGCCGCGCTGGCGCCACGGGCCAGGCCCTGTCCCTGGTGGACAAGGAAGAGACGAAGCTGCTGGCGGATATCGAGAAGCTCATCAAGCGCAAGTTGCCGCGGGAGACGGTGGTCGGGTTCGTCGCTCCGGCCGAACCGGCCCGCGAAGCGCGGGCGCAGGAGAGCTCCGAGCGGCGCGGCCGCGGCCGGCGCGAGGAAGACGGACGCGGGGCGCGGCCGGAGAGAAGCGACGCGCCCCAGCGCAGCCGCGCTCAGCCGTCCGTCCGGCATGACGCCGCTGCCCGCGACGGCAGGAAGCCGGCCAGCAAGAGCCGGAATGGTGCCGGGCCGGGCAGCAAGCGCAGCAATGACGCTGCGCGCCAGGAGCGTCAAGCACGGCCCGCCCGTTCCCGAGGCGAGGTCAACGGCAACGTGATGCCGCCTGCCAAACCCGACATCGACGGCAACTGCATCGAGCCAGGCCGCAGGCACGGGGCCGACGGCAAGGCGGCCGGAAAGTCGCGCGGCCTCCTGGCGCGAGGCCTCGATGCGCTGAGGCGCTTCGCCGGGTGATCTTAGTAGGTTCCTTCCCCTTCCAAGGGGGCGGAGCGCGGGTTTCGCAGAGCATTGCTCTGCGCCCGCGGAGCCGGCCCGGCATGCAGGCCGGGCCGTGGGACGGACAGGATGGGGATG
>JBMOQT010000331.1:0-38722 GCA_049320945.1 Pseudomonadota bacterium | reverse complement strand
TCTGCGCGTCGACACCTTCCGCGCCTCGGGCGCCGGCGGCCAGCACGTGAACAAGACCGAGTCGGCCATCCGCATCACCCACATCCCCAGCGGCATCGTCGTGCAGTGCCAGAACGACCGTTCCCAGCACCGCAACAAGGCCGAGGCCATGGCCATGCTCAGATCGCGCCTGTACGAGGCCGAGCTGCGCAAGCGCCAGGCCGAGCAGCAGAAGCTGGAGGACGCCAAGACCGATATCGGCTGGGGCCACCAGATCCGTTCCTACGTGCTGGACCAGTCGCGCATCAAGGACCTGCGCACCAACGTGGAAGTCGGCAACACCCAGGCCGTGCTCGACGGCGATCTGGACGAATTCATCGAAGCGAGCCTGAAACAAGGCGTCTGAGGAAATAACCATGAGCGAAGGCAATAACCAACAACCCGAGACGCTGCGTGAAGAACTGGAGCGTCGCCATGAAGAAGAGCGCCTGGTGGCCGAGCGGCGCGAGAAGCTCGCCAGGCTGCGCCAGGAGGGCGTCGCCTTCCCCAACGATTTCTTCCGCAACACCGTCGCCGCCAAGCTGGACGAGGCCTATGGGGAGAAGTCGCGGGAGGAGCTGGAGCAGCTGCCGGTGGAGGTCGCCGTGGCGGGGCGGATCATGCTCAAGCGCGTCATGGGCAAGGCGAGCTTCGCCACCATCCAGGATCTCTCCGGCCGCATCCAGATCTACGTCAGCAACGACGTCACCGGCGAGGCGGTGCATGCCGCCTTCAAGCACTGGGACATCGGCGATATCGTCGGCGTGCGCGGCACCCTGTTCAAGACCAAGACCGGCGAGCTGACGGTGTCGGCGCGCGAGCTGCGCCTGCTCACCAAGGCACTGCGCCCCCTGCCGGAGAAGTTCCACGGCCTTACCGACACGGAGCAGAAGTACCGGCAGCGTTACCTCGACCTCATCACCAACGAGCGCTCGCGCTTCGTCTTCGTCGCCCGCTCGCGCCTGGTGCAGTCGATTCGCGCCTACATGGTGGGACACGGCTTCCTGGAAGTGGAAACGCCCATGATGCACACCATCCCGGGCGGCGCCGCGGCGCGTCCCTTCAAGACCCATCACAACGCCCTCGACATGGAGCTGTTCCTGCGCATCGCGCCGGAGCTCTACCTCAAGCGCCTGGTGGTGGGCGGCTTCGAGAAGGTGTTCGAGATCAACCGCAACTTCCGCAACGAAGGCATCTCGACGCGCCACAATCCCGAATTCACCATGATGGAGTTCTACGAGGCCTACTCGGACTACCGCCTGCTCATGAACTTCACCGAAGGCCTGCTGCGCCACGCCGCCCATGAGGCGCTGGGCATGCTGCAGTTCGAGTACCAGGGGCGCACCCTGGATTTCTCCAAGCCCTTCGCACGCATGACCATCGTGGAAGCCATCCACAAGTACCATCCCGGCTGGAGCCTGGCCCAGCTCAACGACGAAACCTGGCTGCGCAACAAGCTCAAGGAACTCAAGATCGAGCCACGTCCCCATTCCGGCCTGGGGACGCTGCAGCTCACCCTGTTCGAGGAGACCACCGAGCAGGAGCTGTTCGATCCCACTTTCATTATCGACTGGCCGGCGGAGACCAGCCCGCTGGCGCGGCGCAGCGACAAAAACCCGCATGTCACCGAGCGCTTCGAGCTGTATATCGTCGGCCGCGAGATCGCCAACGGCTTCTCCGAGCTGAACGACCCGGAAGACCAGGCCCAGCGCTTCCTGGAACAGGCCAAGGCCAAGGAGGCGGGCGACGAGGAAGCCATGTACTACGACGCCGACTATGTCCGCGCCCTGGAGTACGGCCTGCCGCCCACCGCCGGCTGCGGCATCGGCATCGACCGCCTGGTCATGCTGCTCACCGACAGCCCGTCCATCCGCGACGTCATCCTGTTCCCGCAACTGCGCAAGGAGAGCTGACCGGGCCGTGACCGAACGCACGCCCCTGGAGCCCGCCCGCCTCGCCTTCAGCGCGCAGGGAGTGCCCTACTCGGAAGCCTACGGCGACGTCTATCACTCGGCCGACGGCGGGCTCGGCCAGGCGCGCCACGTCTTCCTCGGCGGCAATGAGTTGCCGGCGCGCTGGCGCGGGCGCCCCCTGTTCTCCATCCTCGAGACCGGCTTCGGCACCGGCCTCAACTTCCTCGCCACTTGGGCCGCCTGGCGCGCCGATCCCCAGCGCCCGCAGCGCCTGCATTTCTTCTCGGTGGAGAAGCATCCCTTCGGCACCGCCGATCTCGCCGTGCTCCACGAGCGCTACGGCGAGCTGGCCGACCTGGCGCGGGAGCTGCGAGGCCAATGGCCGGTGCTGGTACCCGGCTTCCATCGCCTGCATTTCGACGACGGGCGCGTCACGCTCACCCTGGCGTTCGACGACGCACGCCTCGCTCTGCCGCAGATCGCCGGCCGCTTCGACGCCTTCTACCTGGACGGCTTCGCGCCGGCCCGGAACCCGGAGCTGTGGTCGGCGGAACTCATGGCGGCGCTGGGCCGCCTGGCGGCGGCGGATGCCAGCGCCGCCACGTGGAGCGTGGCCGGCGGCGTGCGCCAGGCCCTCGCTGCCGCCGGCTTCACCGTGCACAAGCGGCCCGGCTTCGGCGGCAAGCGCCAGATGCTGCATGCCCGGATCACGGCTGCGCGGGCAGCGGACGCCATGCAGACAGCGCGGACGGCGGTGGTGCTGGGCGCCGGCCTGGCCGGCAGCGCCTGCGCCGAGCGGCTCGCCGCGCGCGGCTGGGACGTGACCGTCATCGACCGCCAGCCCGGCCCGGGGCGCGAGACCTCGGGCAACCTCGCAGGCGCCCTGCTGCCCGTCCTGAGCCTGGACGACAACCGCCTGTCGCGCCTGGCCCGTGCCGGATTTCTCTACGCCCTGCGCCATCTGCAGGCCCTCACCGATCGGGGATTGAACGTCCCCTGGCAGGCCTGTGGCGTGCTGCAACTGGCGCGCGACCCGGTGCACCTGGAGAACCAGCGCAGAATCGTGAAACGGCACCGCTTCCCCGAGGAGTTCGTGGGCTGGGTGGATGCCGATGAAGCCGTACGGCTGGCCGGGCGGGCGGTGGCAGGCGGCGGCTGGTGGTTTCCCGCGGGCGCCTGGGCCAGCCCGCCCGCCCTGTGCGCCGCCAATCTGGCAAGCCGCCCGGTGCGCACCCGCTTCGGCGTGTCGGTTGCCGCCCTGGAGCAGACGGCGGCCGGTTGGCTGCTGCGCGACGACGCCGCCTCGGCGATCGCCGAGGCGCCGGTGGTGATCCTGGCCAACGGACTGGGGGTTAAAGCCCTGGTCCAGGCAGCCCATCTGCCGCTGCGCTGCTTCCGCGGCCAGGTCACCCATCTGCCCGAGGCGGCCACGCCGCCCCTGGACATCGTCGTCTGCCGGGAAGGCTATGTCACCCCGGCCGTGGCCGGCATCCGCTGCGTCGGCGCCAGCTTCCACGCGTCGACGGAGAGCGCCCTGCGCCTGGCCGACCAGGAGGGGAATCTGCAGCGCCTGGAACGCATGCTGCCGGGTTACGGCGCCGGGCTCGCCGCGGCGGCGCTCGACGGACGCGTGGGCTTTCGCCCGGTATCCCCCGACAAGCTGCCCCTGGTGGGACCGCTGACCCGCGCCGATGCGCCGCCCCCCAGATCCTTGCGCGAGCTGCCGCGCTGGCCCGGGCTGTTCACCGCCGCCGGCTACGGCGCCCGCGGCATCATCTGGTCGGCGCTGACGGCGGAATTACTGGCCAGCCGCCTGTCGGCGGAGCCCTGGCCCATCGAAGCGGAACTGGCCGATGCCCTCGACCCGGGACGCTTCATCCTGCGCGCCCAGCGCCGTCCCGGGGTGCCCTATGCCCTGGCGGGCTGGGGCGTGGCTGATGAAGAATAAGACTGTCGTCACCCGTCGACGACAGCCGCGCGTCCCAGTTGTAAAAATCGACCGCCCTTTGTAAAAGTTTGTTTCCTGGGTCATCAGTGCCCGGCTGCAGGCGTTATTGTTCGCAGCAACCAATACGCTACAGCGCAAGGAGGACACACACATGGAAACTCAAGGCACACGCAAGCTGCACCCGGTACTGTGGGTGGCCGCGATTGCCGTCATCCTCTTCAGCCTGAGCGGCATCGCCGCCATTTTCGGCGTCATTCCGCCCGCCGGCAGCAAGACCAACGATACGCCCCTGGAAGCAAGCGCCTCGGCGCCGGCAACGGCACCGCTGGTGCAATCGGGCGACAAGACCGAGGCAGCCAAGCCCGCGCCCAGGGCTGAGGCGCCGAAAGCGGCACCCCGGCACACCCATGCCAGGGTGGCACGGGCCGAACCGTCCGCCGAGCGCCCGGCGCCGCCCGTGACCTATGGCCCGAAACCCGCCGAGCCGGCGGTGTGCAAGGACTGCGGCGTGATCGAATCGGTGCGTGAAGTGGCACAGAAGGGCGAAGGCACGGGCATGGGCGCAGTCGCCGGAGGCGTACTCGGCGGCCTGCTGGGCAACCAGGTGGGCAAGGGCGACGGCAGGAAGCTCGCCACCGTGGCAGGCGTGGTGGGCGGCGCCGTGGCGGGCCATCAGGTCGAGCGCACCATGCGCAAGACCGTGCGCTACGAAGTGGTGGTGCGCTTCGACGACGGCACCTCACGGGCGTTCGACTACGACACCGCGCCCTCCTGGCGCAGCGGTGACCGGGTGCGGGTACAGAACGGCATGATCCTGGCGCGCGGCTGACCCCGCGCAGGAAGCGCGCCCGCCCCGCCCATAGGCGCGGCGGGTGTTCGCATTAGAGATAAGGTTCCAGGCGCAGCAGCACCGCCTCGCGGCCGAACACTTCCAGCACCGCATCGATGGACGGCGTCTGGGTCTGGCCAAGCAACACCACGCGCAACGGAATCGCCACCTGCGGCAGCTTCAGGCCCCGCGCCGCCACCACGTCCTTGAGCGCCTGGTTCAGGGCGGCGCGATTCCACTCCGTCGCCGCGAGCCGATCATGCAGCGCGCGCAGCGCCTCCCGCGCCGCCTCGGTCAGGTGCTGGGCCAGGAGCTCGGCAGCCGGCTTGGGAGCCACATAGAAGGGGTGCATGGCATCGGCCAGCTCATTGAGGGTCGCCACCCGCTCCTTGTACAGCCCTACCACCAGGGGCAGCGGCGGCCCGGCCAGGATGTCGACGCCCGCCGCCTCCAGCCGCTTCTCCACCAGCACTGCCAACTCGCCGTCGGAGCCAGACTTGAGGTGCTGCTGGTTGAGCCACAGCAGCTTCTCCGGGTTGAACTGGGCGGGCGAGCGGCTGATGTGCTCCAGGTCGAACCACTCGACGAACTGCTCCAGCGAGAACACTTCGTCGTTGCCATGGGACCAGCCCAGGCGCGCCAGGTAGTTGAGCAGGCCCTGGGACAGGTAGCCGTCCTGCTCGTACTGCATCACCGACACCGCGCCGTGGCGCTTGGACAAGCGCTCGCCGTCAGCCCCCAGGATCATGGGCACATGGGCGAACAGGGGCACCTCGGCGCCCAACGCGCGATAGATGTTGATCTGGCGCGGCGTGTTGTTCACGTGGTCGTCACCGCGGATGACATGGCTCATCTCCATATCAATGTCATCGACCACGACGCCGAAGTTGTAGGTGGGCACGCCGTCGGCGCGCAGCAGCACCAGGTCGTCCAGCTCGCTGTTGGCGAACTCGATCGGCCCTTTCACCAGGTCGTTCCACACCACCGAGCCTTCGTCGGGATTGCGGAAGCGCAGCACCGGCTTCACCCCCGCCGGGGGCGTCTTGCCCCGCGCATTCTCGGGGCGCCAGCGGCCGTCATAGCGCGGCTTTTCGCCGCGCGCGCGCTGGGCCTCGCGCAGGGCGTCCAGCTCTTCCCTGCTGGCGTAGCACCAGTAGGCCTTGCCCTCGGCGAGCAGCTTCTCGGCCACCTCCCGATAGCGCGCCAGGCGCTGCATCTGGAAGTAGGGTCCTTCGTCGTAGTCCAGCCCCAGCCAGTGCATGGCGTCGAGAATCGCTTGCACCGAGGCCTTGGTGGAGCGCTCCAGGTCCGTGTCCTCGATGCGCAGGATGAACTTGCCGCCGTGCTTGCGCGCGAAGGCCCAGGAGAACAGCGCCGTGCGGGCGCCGCCGATATGCAGATAGCCGGTCGGGCTGGGGGCGAAACGGGTGCGGATCTTGTTGCCGTTCATGGGCGAAGGGACAGACAAAAAACTTCATTTTAGCCCGGCAACCCATGGAAGCCAGGCATAAACAAGAAAGCCTGCGCGGGCGCAGGCTTCGAGATCCGGTGGTGGGCGGCACAGGGTTCGAACCTGTGACCCCTGCCGTGTGAAGGCAGTGCTCTACCGCTGAGCTAGCCGCCCGCCGAAAAGAGGGGCGCATTTTCCCACAAGTGGCCCGCAGGGTCAAATGCGCGCGCAGAGTTCACGCGGCGAGCTCGCTGCCTTCCAGCCACAGGCAATTGCCCTTGCTTTCCCTGGCAATTTCCCGGAGCACGCGCTCGTGGTCGGCCAGTTCCTCGGCGCTGGCCGCCAGTACCATCAGGCTGGGCCGCTCGCCCGAGAAGGTGACTGTTTCAGCCACCGCCACGGCAACTTCCATGTCGACGATCAGGCTTTCCTGGCCGCGGGTCATTCCCAGATAAACTTCCGCCAGCAGTTCCGCGTCGAGCAGGGCGCCGTGCAGCGTGCGTCCCGAGTTGTCCACCGCGTAGCGCTCGCACAGGGCATCCAGGGAATTCCTGCGTCCCGGATGCAGCTCCTTGGCCAGGCGCAAGGTGTCGACCACGCCGCCGCACACCTCCTCCAGCGGCGGCAAGCCCAGCAGCGACAGCTCGTGATTGAGGAAGCCCACGTCGAAGGCGGCGTTGTGGATCACCAGCTCTGCGCCGCGGATGAAATCGAGGAAATCACGCACGATGTCGCGGAATTTAGGCTTGTCCGCCAGGAACTCGTTGCTGATGCCGTGCACCGCCATGGCGCCCGCCTCGATTTCCCGTTCCGGGTTGATGTAGCGGTGGAAGCGGCTGCCCGTAAGCTTGCGCCCCAGAATCTCCACGCAGCCGATCTCGATCACCCGGTCTCCGAGGCGGACCTCGAGACCCGTGGTTTCCGTATCCAGGACGATTTGTCTCATCCTCTTCTCCCTGTCACAGATTGGATGCCGCGCCGCGCCAGCCGGTCGGCGCGCTCGTTGTCCGGGTGGCCGGCATGGCCCCTCACCCAATGCCACTCGATGCGGTGGCGTGACGACAGCGTGTCCAGCTCGCGCCACAGATCATCATTCTTGACCGGCTGGCGGTCCGCCGTCTTCCAGCCGCGCCGCTTCCAGGCGTGGATCCACTCGCTGATGCCCTTCTGCACGTACTGGGAATCCGTATGCACCCGGACTGTGACCGGACGCTTCAGCGCTTCCAGGGCGCGAATGACGGCGGTGAGCTCCATGCGGTTGTTGGTGGTGGCGGGATCGCCGCCGAACAGTTCCTTCTCATGGCTGCCCATGCGCAGCACCACGCCCCAGCCGCCCGGCCCCGGGTTGCCGCTGCAGGCGCCGTCGGTAAAGATATCGACGATGTCCTCTTTCATCTATTGTTCGGTTCTTCTCTGAATGGCAGGCAGCAAGGCCTTGGCGCGCGCCTTGCGGTCGCGCCAGGCGGGCGTGAGCAGGCGCATGCCGTGCACCCGCTTGATCGCCTGGAGGAAGTACACCGCCCCGGCGATGGGCCACCAGCGGTTGCCCGCCAGCTCGATGAAGCGCCACCGCCGCAGCCATTTCTCCTGGGTCACTGCCGGCGCATAGCAGCCGAAGCTGCCGATCTGAGTCTCGAAGCCGAGCAATGACAGCCAGTCCTTCAGGCGCAGCACGCTGATGTAGTGGCCGCGCCAGGGAAAGGCCGCCGAGCGTGGCCTCAGCTTGCGCCGCACGCCCCACAGGCTGTAGGGGTTGAAGCCGGTGATCACCACCTGCCCTTCCGGCACCAGCACTCTCTCGACCTCCCTCAGGATCTGGTGCGGCGACGCATCGAACTCCAGCACATGGGGCAGCACCACCAGGTCCAGGCTGGTATTGGCGAAGGGCAGATGATGGAGATCGGCGCGCACGCACACCGCGCCCGCGGCGTCGCAGTTGAAGCGGAAGGGCATGCGGTTGGCACGCAGGAAATCGAACTGGGGCAGTCCCAGTTGCACAGCATTGAAGCCGAAGATGTCCACCACCAGCTGGTCGTACTTCTCCTGCTCCCAGTCCAGCACGTAACGCCCCTGGGGCGAGGCCAGCCATTCGTCGAGGTCGGGAATTGACATTTGCGGCTGATGGATGAGAATGGGACCTATGGAGATCGTCGGCTTACGCGCATTCCGCGACAACTACATCTGGCTCTTGCGTCGTGGCACCGCCGCTGCGGTGGTGGACCCGGGAGAGGCCGGTCCCGTGCTCGAGTATCTGTCCGACAACGGCCTGACCTTGAGTGCCATCCTTGTCACCCACCATCATCCCGATCATGTGGGCGGCGTAGCGACCCTGGCTGCGCGCCATGACCTTCCGGTGTATGGCCCGGCCGGCGAGGAGATTCCCACCGTCACCCACACGTTGCACGAAGGCGAGCGGGTCCACCTCCCGGAACTGGAAACGAACTTCCTCGTCCTCGAGGTGCCCGGCCACACGCGCGGGCACGTCGCTTATTATGGCGCAAACACCCTGTTCTGTGGCGATACCCTGTTCGCCTGCGGCTGCGGCCGGCTGTTCGAAGGAACGCCCGAGCAGATGTGGAATTCCCTGCGCAAGCTGGCGGGCCTTCCCGGCGGCACGCACATCTATTGCGCGCACGAATACACCCAGGCCAATATTGCGTTCGCGCTCGCCGTCGAGCCCGACAACGACGCGCTGCACGAGCGTGCGCGGCAGGTGGCGGAAATGCGCGGGCGCGGCCAGCCGACCGTGCCCTTCACCCTGGCCGAGGAACTGGCCACCAATCCCTTCCTGCGGGTGGAACTGCCCAGCGTGAAGGCCGCGGCCCAGGAGCGCCACGGGCAACCCCTGCAGGACCCCGCCGAGGTGTTCGCCGTCATCCGGGAGTGGAAGAACCGCTTCTGAACGTCAGCTTGCCTTCGCGGCGGCTTCCTTCGATGCGCAGGCGCCGGCCTTGACCTGGTTGCGGCCGGCCCGCTTGGCGCAATACAAAGCCTTGTCCGCGGCTTCCAACAGGACCAGCCCCGGCTGGGCCGGGCTGGGCACGGTGCACGCGACCCCTATGCTGATAGTCACCCGCGCCGGGACTGGGCTCGACCGCGGCGCTTCCCAGTCCTCTACGGCCGCGCGCATGCTCTCCGCCACTCGCAGCGCCCCTTCCTGGTCCGTTTCCGGCAACACCACCGCGAATTCCTCGCCGCCATACCTTGCCACCAGATCGCCGGGCCGCTTGGCATGGGCCTGAAGAATACACGCCACCGCCTTGAGGCATTCGTCTCCGGCCTGGTGGCCATAGGTGTCGTTGAAGGATTTGAAGTGATCCACATCGCATAACAGCAACGACAGGCAGCGCTGGCCGCGCCGGGCGCGGCGCCACTCGCGCGCCAGGCTGATGTCGAAATGGCGGCGGTTGGCCACCCCCGTCAGGCCATCGACGGCCGACAGGCGCTGCAATTCCTGATTGGCGTCGTCCAGCTGCCGGGCCAGCACCAGCAGCGACGAACGCATGCGCGCGATACGCTGCATGGCGCGGATCTTGGCGGCCAGGACCACTTCGCTGACGGGCTTGATCAGATAGTCGTCGCCGCCCGAGGCGATGCCCCTTTCCACGTCCTCGTCCTTGGTGCGCCCGGTCAGGAAGATGATGGGCGTCCATTCTTCCTTGGCTTCCGCCGCCCGTATGCGCTGGGCCACCTCGAAGCCGTCGATATCGGGAAGAATGATGTCCAGCAGGATCAGGTCGGGCTTCTCCTCCGTGTAGCGCTGCAGGCCGATAGACCCGTTCTTGGCGGGGATGGGAACGATGCCCATGCGCTCGAGCATGCGGCAGACGTTCCTCAGACCTGTCTGGGTGTCCTCCACGACCAGGGCTCTCATCGTTGTTTCCCTCCCGATCCGCCGCAGCATGCGGCCAGACGCCTCCCACAATCGCCGAATGATATTACTTTCGTGATAGGGCGCGCCAGTCCTTGATTTGACGCCCGCGGCGTTATGGGCGAAAATGCCCGCCTCTCCACGCGGTAAGGACCATGCGAAGAACAACCTCCTCCTTCGCGGGCCTCGCGGCCTGCCTCGCCCTGTTCCTGATCCCGCCCGTCGCCGCGGACGAACCGGAACCCCAGGCCGCGCCTCTCGCCGTCGAGACTGCGCCGTCCGCGGCGCAGGCGGCGTTGCCGATAGTGGACATACACGATCCGCTGCCGGCCATTGCCACCGTCGATCTCACCGTGCCCCCGGACGATCTGTGGCAGCGGGTGCGCCACGGCTTCAGCATGCCCAACCTGGACAGCGAACTGGTACTGGACTGGCAGGCCTGGTATCTCAGCCGTCCCGAGTATCTCAAGCGCATTATCGAGCGCAGCCGCCGCTACCTCTATCACATTGTCGAGCAGCTCGAGCGGCGCGGCATGCCAACGGAATTAGCCCTGCTGCCCATGGTGGAAAGCGCCTACAACCCGATGGCATATTCCCCGGCGCGCGCCTCGGGCATCTGGCAGTTCATCCCCTCCACCGGCAAGAACTTCAACCTGGAGCAGAACTGGTGGGTGGACCAGCGGCGCGACATCGTCGCCTCCACGTCAGCGGCGCTGGACTATCTGCAGCAGATCTACGAAATGCACGGCGACTGGCATCTGGCCCTAGCGTCCTACAACTGGGGCGAAGGCGCCGTGGCGCGCGCCATCGCCAGGAACCAGGCCAAGGGCGCGCCCACCGACTACCTGAGCCTGACCATGCCGGCGGAGACGCGCAACTACGTGCCCAAGCTGCAGGCCTTGAAGAACATCATCGCCCAGCCGGATCTGTTCCGGGTCAATCTCGAAGCCATTCCCAACCAGCCCTATTTCGTCACCGTGGACAAGCCTGCCGACATGGACCTGGCCGTCGCCGCGAAGCTGGCGGAGATGTCCACGGAGGAATTCATCGCTCTCAATCCGGCCTACAAGCGCCCGGTGATACCGGCCCAGGACAAGGCGTCGATCATCCTGCCGGTGGACAAGGCCGAGGTGTTCCGCGCCAACCTGGCGGAGTACGACGCCCCCCTGGTCAGCTGGCAGGCGTACACCTTGCGCAAGGGCGAGCGGCTGGACAAGGTGGCGAGCCGCTTCGGCATCTCCCTGGCGCGCCTGAAGCAGGTCAACGGCATCGGGGGACGTACCAGGATCGGCCCCGGCAGCACCCTGCTGGTGCCCTCCCGGGGCAATGCCGCCACCACCGACCTGGCGCGGGTCAGTGGCCCGGTCCTGGAGCCGGACGTGAAGACCGCAACTCGCGCCCCCAAGGCGGGCAAGCCCAGGGTGGCCAAGGAATCACGGCCGGCCAAGAAGGTGGCAGCGAAGGTGCCGCAGCGCCGCGCCGCGGCCCGGGGCACCGTGCGCAACGCGGCGGCGGTCAAACCCAAGTCCAGGGCGGTCGCCAGCAAGCGGCCCGACAGCCGCTCCTAGGCGGCGCTGCCGCTTTCCGGCGTCACTGTCCTCTGTCCTCTGTCTCCTGATCGTACAGGTGGCAGTGCACCCTGCGTGTGTCGCTGAGTCGCGTCTCCTCCGGGTATTCCTTCCTGCACACCTCCATGGCCCGCGGACAGCGGGGATGGAAATGACAGCCCGAAGGCGGATGCACCGGCGAAGGCATGTCCCCCTTCAGGATGATCACCGGACGGCGGCTTTCGCCATCGATGCGCGGCACCGCCGAGAGCAGCGCATCGGTGTAGGGATGTTTCGGAGCGCCCAGGATCTCGTGCGCGCTGCCCCGCTCCACGATGCGGCCCAGGTACATCACCGCCACCTCGTGGGCGAGGTAGTCCACCACCGCGATGTTGTGGGTGATGAACAAGTAGGAAAGGCCCAGGGAGTGCTGCAGTTCCTTCAGGAGGTTGAGGATCTGGGCCTGCACCGACACGTCCAGGGCACTGGTCGGCTCGTCGCACACGATCAGGCGCGGATTGACCGACAGGGCCCGCGCAATGGCGATGCGCTGGCGCTGGCCGCCGGAGAACTCGTGGGGATAGCGCCCGCGCATGTCGGCTGCGAGCCCCACCTTTTCCAGCAGTTCGGCGCTGCGCCCGCGCCCCAGGGCAAGAGCGGCGACCCCTTCTTCGATGATGTCCCCCACCCGCATGCGCGGATCGAGGGAGGCGTAAGGATCCTGGAACACGATCTGCATGGCGCTGCGCAAGGGCCGCAGCCGTGCCGCCGACAACCCGGTCAGTTCCTGGCCGTCGAAGCGCACCCGGCCGGCCGTCGGCCGCAGCAGCTGCAGAATGGCCTTGCCGGCGGTGGTCTTGCCGGAGCCCGATTCCCCCACCAGTGCCAGGGTGCGGCCGGCATGCAGCTCCAGCGAGAGCCCGTCCACCGCCTTGACGTGACCCACGGTGCGCTTGAATACGCCCTTGCGGATGGGGAAATGGACCTTGAGATCCACCACTTCCAATAGCGGCCCATCCGAGGTGGTCCGAACCGATGCGGATGCCATAACCGCCGCCCGACCGGGCTTCTCTGTCCTCTGTCTTCTGTCCTCTGTCCTCCGATCGTACAGATGACAGCGCACCCCATGCCCGTTCCCGGATTCGTGCCAGGCGGGCACTTCCCCATGGCAGCGCTCCCAGGCCTCGGGACAGCGATCGGCGAAGCGGCAGCCCTTGAATACCCTGGTGAGGGGCGGCACGCTTCCCGCAATGGTGTCCAGCGCCGCGCCGCGCCGCTCAGGCCGCGGCAGGGCCGCGAACAGCTTGCGGGTGTAGGGGTGGCGCGGGGCGGCGAAGAAGGTTTGCCGGGGCGCGCTCTCCACCAGTTCGCCGGCATACATCACGCCGATGCGGTGGGCGACCTGGGACACGATGCCCAAATCATGGGTGATGAGCAGCATCGCCATGTTCTGCTCGGCCTGCAGCCGGGCCAGAAGCTCCAGCACCTGGGCCTGGATGGTGACGTCCAGGGCAGTGGTCGGCTCGTCGGCGATGAGCAGCCGCGGCTCCCCGGCCAGCGCCATGGCGATCATGACCCGCTGCTTCATGCCGCCGGAAAGCTGGAAGGGATATTCGTCCACGCGCCGTTGCGGATCGGGAATGCCCACCTGGACCAGGAGTTGAACGGTGCGCTCCCGGGCGGCGGCGCCCCCAAGCCCCTGGTGGCGGGCGAGCACTTCGCCGATCTGTTGGCCCACGGTGAGCACTGGATTCAGGCTGGTGGCCGGCTCCTGGAAGATGATGGCCATGTCGCGGCCGCGCACCTCGCGCATCTGCGCCTCGGTGAGCGCCAGCAGATCGGTGCCGTCGAAGCGCACCGTACCGCCGACGATGCGTCCGGCATCGGGCAGCAGGCGCAGCAGCGACAGGGCCGTCATGGACTTGCCGCAGCCCGATTCGCCCAGCAGGGCGAAAGTCTCGCCCGGGTGTACCTCGAACGACACGTGGTCCACCGCGCGCACCGTGCCGCTGCCTGTGTCCAGCCAGGTGCTGAGATCCTGCACCTCGAGCAGGGGTGGAGTCATGCGACGACTCCCGGGACTCGTGCCCGCCGCGGCCGCAGATAGGTGCGCGGGTCGAAGCCGTCACGCACCGCGTCCGAGAACAGGTTGGCCGCCAGCACCAGTACGAACATGAAGACGAAGGCCGCCGCCAGGGACCACCAGACGATGGGCTCGCGCGCCAGTTCCATGCGCGCCGTGTTGATCATGGTGCCGAAACTGATGGTGGTCGGATCGACGCCGATGCCCACGTAGGACAGCACCGCCTCCGCCAGCACCAGGCCGGAGAAGTCCATCACCAGGGCGATGAGCACGATGTGCATGACGTTGGGCAGGATGTGGCGGGCCATGATGCGCGGGCCGGAAACGCCGAAAGCCTGGGCGGCCTGGACATACTCCAGCTCGCGCAGCTTGAGCGTCTCGGCGCGCAGCAGGCGGCACAGCCCCGTCCAGCTGGTCACGCCCAGGATCAGGCACAGGGCCAGCAGGCGCGCATCGGCGCGCTCGGCGGCGGTGGCGAACCACTCCGGGTGGGTATCGATCACTACTTGCATCATGAGCACCGCGGCGGCGATGAGCAACACCGCCGGAATCGAATTGAGCGTGGTGTACAGGTACTGGATGGCGTCGTCCACCCGGCCGCCCACGTAGCCGGCGACGATGCCCAGCACCACGGCGAAGGGCAGCATGGCGAGCGTGGTGATGGTGCCGATCACCAGGGCCGTGCGGATGCTCTTCAGGGCCAGGTAGAGCACGTCCTGGCCCACCTTGTCCGTGCCCAGCACGTGGTAGTCCAGCGCCAGGCTCACCGTGGGCCCCGCCAGCAGCAGCAGGGCGGCGGCCGTTCCCAGCACCGCGTTCCAGGCGAAGCGCGTCTCGCCCCGCCACAGCCGGCGCCACGCCACGCCCCAGCCGACCCGCCAGTGCCGCGCCGCCACCATGGCAGCCAGTGCCGCCAGCAGCGCCCACGCGACGGCGCCCAAGGCCAGTCCGCGCGCCGCCTTCCACGCCACGTCCGCCGCCCACTGGGTGTGCGGATCCTGCAGATGCGCTCCACCATGGCGCAGACGCGGAAATACGCGCGCCTGCTTGCCGTCCGGCGTCTCCACCGTCTCCTTGGCGTAGAGATGGGTGGCCAGGGGCGCCGAGTAGGTCTTCTCGGTGCGGTTGCGCAGAGGCATGAGCAGGGCGTCCAGCACGCTGCGCACTTCGGTGCCGTAGCCGGCGCCGGGCTCGCCATTGGCGCCCGGCAGGCGCGGCCGGTAGTGCAGCGAGTCCAGCAGACCCACGGCGAGGAAGGCCAGGAGGACGGTGAGCGCCGCCATGCCCGCCCGGCTCTCGCCCACCCGCCGCCAGGAGGCCAGCAGATACTCCTGCCGGCGCACGTAGAAGCCGGCGGCGATCACGGCGGCGATCAGGACGAAGACCAGCGCGTCGGTCGCCAGCAGCACGGGCTTCATTGCAGCCTCACCCGCGGGTCCACCAGCGTGTAGGAGATGTCGGTGAGCAGCAGCCCGACGATGTACAGCACCGAGCCGATGAACACCATGGCCCGCACCACGGCGAAGTCCTGGGCGTTGATGGCATCGATGGTATAGGAGCCCAGCCCTGGCACGCCGAAGAAGGACTCGGTGAGGAGCGACCCCATGAACAGCAAGGGGATCACCACCACCACGCCGGTGAGGATGGGGATCATCGCGTTCTTCAGCACATGGCGGAACAGCACTCGGATTTCCGACAACCCCTTGGCGCGGGCGGTGCGCACGTAGTCCCGGTTGATCTCCTCAAGGAAGATGGTGCGGTACCAGCGGGTGCTGCTGCCGATGCCGGCGATGACGCTGATCATCACCGGCAGCAGCAGGAATCTCAGTGCATCCGGCCCTTCCGTGTAACCCGAGATGGGCACCAGGTGCCAGACCTTGCTCACCAGGTACTGCCCCCCGATGATGTAGAACAGGCTGGAGATGGACATCATCGCCACGCACAACACCACGCCCCAGAAATCGAGATAGGTGGCGCGGAAGAAAACCAGCATGAGGGCGAAAGACACGGTGACGAACAGCCCGAGCACGAACACCGGCACGGCGATGGCGAGGCTCGGCCCCATGCGCGTTCTGATCTCGTGAGCGATATCGCGGCCGTCGTCGGCCCGCCCGAAGTCGAAGGCGAACAGCTTCACCGATTTCTCGAAGAAGATGGTGTCCGTCAACCTGGCCGCCCCGGCGCCCTGCGTGTTGTAGAAGAGCGGCTTGTCGTAGCCGCGCTCCGCCTTCCACTTCTCGATCGCCTCGGGCGTCACGCGCTTGATGCCCAGCTGCATACGCGCCATGTCGTCGGGGGTGTTCACCACGAAGAACAGGGCGAAGGTCAGCAGGTTCACGCCGATCAGGATCGGGATGGCATAGAGCAGGCGCCGCAGGATGTAGGCAATCATGCGGCGACCCTCGCCCCAACCGATTTCCGCGCGCAGCGCCACGACGTTCCCCTCCCCTCCCAGGGGGAGGGGCTAGGGGTGGGGGTGGGGTTTCCGGCGCCCATTAGGCCGCCCTCGCCCTTTCCCGCCGGCGATAGTTGACGAAGGCCGGCGCCGCCACCGACAGGACCACCAGCGCCAGCAGGGCCAGCGGCCATAGCACCGGTCGGTTCCATTCCGCCCGCATCTTTTCCCGCAGGGCGGCATCGATCTCATAATACTTGAGACCGTTGCGTGCCATATGGTTGGGCTTGAGGTTGGACACCCAGGCATGATGCAGGCTGTAGTCCTTGGGATGAAAGCCGAAGGACCAGGGCGCGTCCTCCCGCAGAATGGCGAGCATGCGGTCGATCAGGGCCTGGCGCTGGGCTCCGTTCTCCATGTGCTTCACCTGCTCGAACAGCCGATCGTACTCGGGATTGGAGTAGTTGGCCGCGTTCTCCCCCTGGGTCTTGGCCCGCGCCTGGGCCGAGTGGAACAGGAACAGGAAGTTCTCCGGATCGGGGTAGTCGGCGTTCCAGCCCCAGACGAAGATCTGCGCTGCGCCCTTGCGCACCTTCTCCTGGAAGCGGTTGTAGTCGGTGCCGCGGATCTCCAGCTGGATGTCGAGCTTGGCGAACTGCTTGCGGTACCAGTCGTAGCGCGGCTTGTCGCCGGGGCCCCGGTCGGTGGTGTCCAGGTAGAGGACCAGGGGCTGCCCCGTCTTGGCATCGCGTCCGCCGGGATAGCCGGCCTCGGCCAGGAGCTTCTTCGCCGTCTCCATGGACTTGCGCCGCGGCGCGCCGTTGGCCCAGTCGTAGACGACCGGGTTGATGCCCGCCTCGCCCGAACGAAAGCCGAAGATGCCGGGCGGTATCGGGCCCTGGCCGGGGATGCCGCGGCCATTGGCGAAGATGGAAATGAATTCCTCCCAGTCCAGGGCGATGGAGATCGCCTGGCGCAGCTTGCGCGCACGCTCGCGCTCCGCCGGATCCTTCTGGCTCCCGCCCACCACCGGATCGAGCCAGTTGAAGGCAAGATAGCGCGTGGCGGTGGCCACCGAAGTCACCAGCTTGATGCCCTTCTCGGCCATTTCCGGGGAAACGGAGGCTTCGCCTTCCACCGACAGGCGCACGGCCTGGTCGAAGCTGTCGGAGGAAATGCCGGAGAAATCGTAGTAGCCCTGGAGGAACTTGTTCCAGTAGGGAATGCCTTCCCGCTCGCGGGAGAACACCACCTTGTCGATGAAGGGCATGCGCCTGCCCGCGTCCGCCAGGAGCCCCGCCGCCCGGTCGCCTTCCTCGCCCTCGCCGGGGTAGGGCTCGCCCCGGTAGTTGGGGTTGCGCTCCAGCACCATGCGCGCATTCGGGTTGTTCTCGGTGAGCATGTAGGGGCCGGTGCCGACCGGGTACCAGTCCAGGGTGAGGTTCTTTTCCGCCATCCCCGGCTGGGCGTAGAAGCGGTCCACCTCCCGGGGCACGGGCGCGAAGAAGTTCATGGCGAGCCAGAAGGCAAACTGGGGATAGCGTCCCTTGATGCGGATGCGGTAGGTGTAGCGGTCCATCACTTCGGCACCCGGGAAGTCGAACTGGGACAGGTCTATCCAGGCCTGGCGCTGCGCACCCGGCAGCGCCGCCGCGTGCGCCCGCAGGCGCTCGCCCAGCTCCTTCAGCCCGACGATGTACTCGCTCATGAGGCCGTAGATGGGCGAGTGCAGGCGCGGATGGGCGAGCCGCTTGATCTGATAGACGTAGTCCTCGGCGATCAGTTCACGGGTACCGGTGTGGGGAAAGTCGCGCAGGGTATAGACGCCCTTCAGATCTTCGGGCTTCAGGTCGTGAAAGCGGAGCCGGCCCTCGGCGTCCCGGGCGAAGGCGGGATGGGGCTGGTAGAGGATGCCCGGCCGGATGCGCAGCTCGTAGACGGAAAAGGCGACATCGGGCGAATCCGCGGGCACAGGCTTCCCCTGGGCATCCTCGTAACGGGGCCGGGGCACCTCCTGCGCCGTCATGGGGACCAGGGTATAAGGCCGTTTCAGGTAGTGGTACTGCAGCGGCGGCTCGTAGATCTGGGCATTGAACTCGGCCTCGTCCTCGCTGTAGGACTGGACCGGGTCCAGATGCTTGGGCCGCTCGGTGAAGGCGCTGTAGAGGATGTTCCTGCCCCGATCCTCGGCCGGATACGGATCGTTCCATACCTCGCCGCAGCCGGCGATCAGCAGGAGCAGGAGCAGCGGCGCGAACAACCGCAGGTAAATGGGCATAACGCGAAGTTTAGCGGATGCTCGGCCCCAGGACCATTAGACGGGCCGCCCCGGCGGCTGCGGCGCACGGGCCGGACGCGAGCAGGCCCGGGGCGAATTCCGCTATAATCGCGCGGTCATTTCTAGGGGACGAGAGTAATGGGCTTTCTCGCCGGGAAACGCATTCTCATCACGGGTCTGCTGAGCAATCGCTCCATCGCCTACGGCATCGCCAAGGCCATGCATCGTGAAGGCGCCGAGCTGGCGTTTACCTATCAGAACGAGCGCTTCCGGGAGCGCGTGGCCAAGATGGCGGCGGATTTCGGTGCCTCGCTGGTCTATCCCTGCGACGTCGCCGAAGATGCCCAGATCGACCAGCTGTTCGCCGAGCTGGGCAAGGCATGGGACGGCCTGGACGGGCTGGTCCACTCCATCGCCTATGCCCCCAGCGAAGCGCTGGAAGGCGACTTCCTCGACGGCCTGTCCCGGGAAGCCTTCCGCATTGCCCACGAGGTGTCCGCCTACAGCTTCCCGGCGCTGGCCAAGGCCGCGCGCCCGATGATGACAGGCCGCAACGGCTCCCTGCTGACGCTGTCCTATCTCGGGGCCGTGCGCACCATGCCCAACTACAACGTCATGGGACTGGCGAAGGCCAGCCTGGAAGCATCGGTGCGCTACATGGCAGCCTGCCTGGGCCCCGAAGGCACGCGCGTAAATGCCTTGTCCGCCGGACCGATCAAGACCCTGGCGGCGTCGGGCATCGGCAGCTTCAGCAAGTTGCTGGCCTACAACGAGAAGCACGCACCGCTGCGCCGCAACGTCACCATCGAGGAAGTGGGCAACGCGGCGGCATTCCTGTGCTCCGACCTGGCGAGCGGCATCACCGGCGAGGTGCTGTACGTGGATGCCGGCTTCAACACCACCGCCCTGGGCAATCAGGACGCCGCCTGAAGGAGGCGGGTTTCAAAAGAGAACGGGCCGCTGCGTGCGGCCCGTTCTCTTTGCAGCAACGAACGATAAAGCTAGCTCATTTCGCCGCCGCCAGCGCTTCCCTGTCGATCTCCACACCATAGCGTTTCTTCAGCGCCGCCAGATAAGCGTCGAAGTCTTCCGCTCCGGCCAGTTGCGCCAGCTGCCCTTGCTGCGCCCGCACGCGCGGGTCGTTCTCCGGCACCTTGGGCTGGGCTACCTTGGTGATCTGGTAGATGGCGTAGCCCCCTCCCGGCAAGGCAAGGCCTGCGTAGGACGGCAGCTTGTCGGCCGGCGCCCGGAAGACGGCGCGCAGCGCATCCGGGGGCAGGCCTTGGGGCCCGCCTCCGCGCTGAATGGTGCGCGGCTTGCTCCAGGCCAGGGCGACCCGCTCGCCCTTCTGCAGCTGCGCCAGCTTGGCCTCGCCGTCATCTTGCGCCAGCTTGGCCGCCTGCTCCGCTTTCAGCTTCGCCTCGATTTCCCCCGCCACCGCCTCAAGGGGACGCAGGGTCGCCGGCTTGTGTTCCAGCACACGCGCGGCCACCAGCGTGTTGGGCGCGATCTCGATCGCCTCGGTATTGCGCTTGTTCTTGATGGCGTCATCAGAAAACAGCGCGGCGATGACCCGGTCGTTGTCCAGGGGACCGGCGGCGGCACGATCGGTGCGGCTGAAGAATCCCGTCTGCTGCACCGCGAGCTTGAACTTCTCGGCGGCCGGCTTGAGGCTGTCCGGCTGCTCGTAGACCATGTTGGAGAACGCCTCGGCGTTCTCCAGGAACTTCTTCGCCGCCGCCTGCGCCTTGAGCTCGGCAACGATCCTGGGCTTTATCTCTTCCAGTTTCGGGCTCTTCTCGCCGCGCACGCCGGTCAGCTTGATAATGTGGAAGCCGAAATCGCTACGCACCGCCTCGCTGATCTCGCCCTCCTTGAGGGAAAACACGGCGTCCTCGAAAGGCTTCACCATGGCGCCGCGGCCGAAAAAGCCGAGATCGCCGCCGTTGGCGGCGGAGCCCGGATCCTGGGAATGCTCCTTCGCCAGGCGCGCAAAGTCCACCGGATTCTTGCGCACCTGCTGGAGGATTTCCTCAGCCTTGTCGCGGGCCGCCTTCACGTCAGCTTCCTTGGCATCCTTGGGCACCTGGATCAGGATATGGCTGGCACGCCGCTCTTCCGCCTGCTTGTAGCGCTCGGCGTTCTTCTCGTACCACTCCTTGACTTCCTGGTCGGTGACGCTCACCTGCTCAGCCAGCTGGTCCTGGCTCAGTACCAGATATTCGGCGCGCACTTGTTCGGGCAGTTCGAACTGCTTGCGGTTCTTCTCGTAGTAGTCCTTGACCGATTCGGTCGAAACCTTCACTTGCGCCAGGTATTGCTCGGGCTTGATGACTGCCTCGCTCACTTCGCGCTCCTGGAGCAGCACGGTCATCCAGCGTTCGGCCGAACCGCGCGAGACGAAGGCGCTCTCCGCCACAGCGGCGAGCAGCTGTTGCACCGCCAGGTCCTGGCGCAACTGGGCCTCGAAGCCAGCCTGGGTCAGGCCTTGGCTGCGCAGTGCGGCGTCGTAGCGCTCCCGTGAAAACTTGCCGTCTTCCTGCAGCGCAGGGATCGAAGCAATCACTTCCCGCAACTGTTCGTCGCTCACCGTGAGATGGGACTTCTGGGCATGTAGCTGAACCAGGCGCTGGCGGATGAGGGAATCGAGCACCGCCTGGCGCGCTTCCGGGCTGTCGAGCATGGCCGGATCGAAGCCCGCGCCGAACATGCCGCGCAGGCGCTCCTGCTGTTCACGCAATGCCCTCTGCATATCCTGTTGCGTCACACGGCTGTCGCCTACCTTGGCGATGTCCCCAGGCGTGCCAATGTTGCGCAGGTAATCGCCGACGCCCCAAAGAGCAAAGCTCAGGACGATCACTGCCAGAACAGCTTGTACGATGAATTTTCTGTTGCGGACCGCGTCGAACATGTGACCTACCGTTTTCGTCGCTGAAGGGAATCGCCAGGCGGCGTGTTGCCGGATGCCGCCGGATAGAAAAAAGGCGAACTTGCGTTCGCCTTTTCCCGTTGTTGGCGGAGTGGACGGGACTCGAACCCGCGACCCCCGGCGTGACAGGCCGGTATTCTAACCGACTGAACTACCACTCCTGAATCTCGTTTGCCCCGCCTCGGCAGGCGACGGCTGGTGGGTGCTGAGAGGATCGAACTCCCGACATTCGCCTTGTAAGGGCCAATATTCACCCGTTAATTCAATTACTTATACTTTCCATTCGCACTGTATACGCACCACACGAAAATCCAGATGCGTGAAAATACGCTTACGTGCTACGGCTAAAGCGGAGCGCAGTATAGCAGAACTCTTGTGGAATTGTTCAACGCAAGGTCCCCCAACCGGGCAAGCGCATGCCGCCGCCCTCGGGACCTCGCCCGACTTCCGCTATTCGGGCCTATGGACGAGCCTAACTGATTGATTTCCTAAGACTCCACTCCCGAAGGTCGGCACTACGAGAGGGCTTGCGCGGGCGAGGCGATGGCTGGTGGGTTGGGGGCGATTTTCGGCGCAGGCTGCTTGGGTAGTTGCAGCTTGAGTTGCGCCAGCAGCAGGCGTTGATCGGCGTCCGGCTCGCTGTAGCGACTGAGGACGAGGTGCCGACCGTCAGTCGTGGGCAGATGGACATCGACCATCTGGATGCCGCATAGCTTTTCCAGCACGCTGCGCGCGGTCAGTCCTGGCGCATGGGCTCTGAGCTGGGCCTTGAGGGTCACTTGCAGGCAGTAGGCGAGGAAGGCCACGAAGATATGCGCCTCGATACGCTCGTCCTTTTGATGCCAGATGGGTCGCACCGCCAGGTCTGATTTCAGTTCCTTGAACGCCTGCTCCACTTCGGTGAGCTGGATGTAGAGCTGCCAGAGCTTGGCAGGGGATTCGTGTGGCATATTGGAGCGCAGCAGGTAGTGGCCTTCACGGCGGCGCACCTGGCGCAGCTTGGCGCGGTCCAGGCTGAAGCGGAAGCTGTCGGTTTGGGCCGCTTGCTCCTTGGGCGGCAACTCGATCTGCAGCAGGCCATAGACACGGCCCGCCTCCTTCTTCGCCGCGCCCAGTTTCAGCAGCACAGCGTCCCGATCGAGCTTCTGGGCCTGCAGCTCCTTGAGCCGCTTCACCAGGCGCTTGAGCCGGCGCAGGCGCATGCCGCGCTCCTTATCGACGCGCCCGCGGCTTCGCGCCAGGATGTACAGTTCCCCTTCGCGCTCGATGAGCTTCACCTGTACTTCTTCGCGCGCGCTCTCCCAAGGCTGATCAAGGAAGGCTTTCTCCAGCTTGCTCAAGCGCCCTTTGGGCGTGCCCACCAGATAGCTCACCGGGATGGGGCGGGCTCTGAGCTTCTCCAGCACCGCCTCGGTGGGAATGCCGCGGTCCATCACCCAGATGCGCTCGGCCTGGCCGTACTGGCCCTCGATGCGCTCGACGAAGCCTTCCAGCGTGGTGTGGTCCAGCGTGTTGCCCGCCATCACCTCGTAGGCCAGCGGAAAGCCCTCGGGCGTGACGATCAGAGCGATGACGACCTGCACACAGTCGAAGCGCTTGTCGCGGCTGTAGCCGTGGCGGCGCTTGCCCGCTTCGGGCGGATCGCATTCGAAGTAGGTGCTGGTCAAATCGTAGAGCAGCACCTCGAAGCGCGCGCCGAACAGCGCCTGCCAGCGTTGCGTGAGAAAGCTAAACAGTGCCCTCTTGTGCGCCACCAGCTTGTCCAGACAGCGGTAGAGCGTGTCCGGCTGTACCAGCGCCAGATCTTCGCCGAGCAGATCGCCGATGGCCGTGCCGGCATACCACTGACGATGCAAACGCCACTCGCTGCCCGGATCGATCAGCCGATACACCACCTGCGTCTTAAGCACGTTGAGCCAATTGGTGCCTTTGCGACTGGCCGGCAGGCGAGCACCCCAGAACTCGTCCAGTTGCAGCCAGCTCCACAGCTCCAGCGCCAGCCAGCAGGCGCCCCACTGCCGCGGGCGCTCCAGGCGTAACCGGTCCAAGCGAACTTGCACCACCGCGCAGTCGAGCTCGGGTGCCGGGCGGTCGTCGGGGAAGATGGCCATCTGGGTCGCGGCCTTGGCTCCCGCATGCACTACGTCGATGGTCTTGCACCAGGCCGCACGCTGTGCATCGTTGATCTCGCCCAGATACAGCACGTGGCGCTGCACGATCTTGCCGTGCTTAGTGCGGCAGTTCTCGACCACGCTCCAGTAGCGGTGCGTCTTACCGTCCTTCTTACGCGTCTTGCATCGCAGGAACATGGGGCGGACTATCGCCCACATGCCAGCCATCTGGCAAGGGACAAGGTCGGCACTACAGCCGCCTCGCGCTCCTCCACGCAAAACGCGCCGATGCCATATCAACGACATGGAGCCGCCGTCGGCGAAAAATCTCAATCAAAATCGCGTGGAGCGGGGGCGAATAGCGGAAGTCGGGCTCGCGCCCAGTTGCTCGGCTTGGCCTGACCGTGGCGGCCGCCGGCTTCTGCGCCGAGCCGCTGGCGTCTGACTTGCGCGGCAAAGAGCTCGACGCGAAGCTGCTCGAGATCCAGCGCAGCGCCGAAGGACTGAATTCCGTCTGGCGCGAACAGGCCCGCATGCGGGTCAAGCCGGCCCTGGAGGAAACCGTCGCGCGCTATAGGGCGGAGAGCAGTCACGGGTGACGATGCAGCCTTGCAGCGCCAGCGTGGCGAGCAGTTCGGGGATGGCGGTCTTCTCGTTCAATTTTTCCGCCCCCAGCACCAGCCGGGCCCCGGCGGCAAAGCCGCTGACCAGAGGCGTGGCATCCACTTTGCCGGAGCGCCGGCTGGCTTTGCCGTCGATCGCCACCACCGGCATCCAGCTCCAGCGCGGGCAGGATCGCGCCCACCCGGCAGCGGAACGCCGCTTCGAACTGCGCCGGGTCAATCAGCCCGAACAGCCACCGCATTTCAATTCCGATTCCGATTCCGAATCCGAATCCGAATCCGAATTCAGCCCCCGGGCAATCCAAGTGTCGCCTGGCGCTGGGCACACACAAAAAAGGCCCGGCCATCCAAAAGGATGAACCGGGCCTTGTCTCGTCGTCGTCCTTTTCTTGGGGCTTGCTGGCAAACCTCAACCGCAATCCCCGTGGTGGCCGCAATTGTCGCAACGCTTGCAGCCATCCACTTTCCTGTAGGCGTAGGCGCCGCATTCCGGGCATTGTGCGCCGGTAGCCGGCTTTACCTCAATGGGTGCGTCCGCTGACTCGTCCGTTTCGGCGGTGGCCGTGCCCATGTAGCGCGCGGCCAAAGCCTTGACGGGCACCTGATTGCCATCGGCGTCCAGGAAGCCACGGCAGATGAGCATCCGCTGCAGCTCGTAGCCGATCGCCGCCACTTCGGAATCGTGGAACAGCGGCACCTTGGTGCCATCCTCCTTGACGAAGTGACCGTAGCGCACGGGCCCCTTGTCCCAGACCACCTCGCGCATGTTCGCAAGCGCCTTGGCGATTGACCCGCCGGAGCGCCCGACCATGCTGAGCAGCCGCATATTGGAGGAGATCCACTGCTGCCCCTCCCCTTTCTGGCCGGCCGGCATGAAGAACTCGATTGGCCGCTCGATGGTCACCTCCTTGCCGTCCAACACGCCGGTAACCGGCATGAACGAGACGACGAGATAGACCTTCTTCTTGCCCTCGGAGGTGATGTATTCCATCTGCGAAGCTTCGGCCGATAGGGACCCCGATGGGCGCTTGTCGATCGGCTTGCGCAGCGGATCCTCGTCCTGCAGGGCCGGCGCCGACGCCTCCGGCTGGGTCTCGCCGGGGCTCGCGGAAAGCACGCTCCCCAGGATCTTGTTGGGCCGGTAGGTGGCCAACCCCTTAAGGCCCGACCGCCACGCCTGCAGGTAGAGGTCCTTGAACTCCGCGTAGGGGTAGTCCTCCGGCACATTCACGGTCTTGGAGATCGCCGAGTCGATGAAAGGCGCCACTGCCGCCACCATCTTCTCGTGATCCAGGGCGGAGATCTCAAGCGCCGTGACGAACGCGCTCGGCAGAGCGCTTACGTCGTAGCCCAGGTGCCTGTAGAGCCGGTAGGCGTGATCCTCCACTTGGTACTCCTTCACGGAACCGCCGGCCATGCGCTTCTTCCGGGTATAGGTCCAGGAGAAGGCCGGCTCGATTCCGTTGGAAGCGTTGTCGCAAAACGCCAGCGAGACAGTGCCGGTGGGCGCGATGGCCAGCAGATGCGAGTTGCGGATCCCATGCACGCGGATCGCCTCCTGGAGGTCGGATGGCAGGCGCGAGGCGAACCCCGGCGCTCGCAGATACCTGTCGGCGTCGAGCAGCGGGAACGCGCCCCGTTCGATGGCCAGTTGCACGGATGCCCTGTACGCCTCGTCACGGAGGACTTCGGCGATCTTGGCCGCCATCGCGCGCCCCGCCTCGCTGTCATAGCGCAGTCCCAGCATGATCAGGGCGTCGCCCAATCCCGTGAAGCCCAGGCCGACGCGGCGCTTGCTCATGGCTTCCTTCCGCTGCTGTTCCAACGGCCACTGTGTGACATCCAGCACGTTGTCGAGCATGCGCACCGTGATCGGGATGAGCCCCTTGAAACGCTCGAAGTTGAAGCTCGCTTCGCTCGTGAAGGGGTTGTCGACCATCCTTGTGAGGTCGATCGATCCCAGGTCGCAGCAACCGTACGGTGGCAGAAACTCCTCCGCGCAGGGATTGGTCGCCTCAAACGTCTCGCAGTAGGCCAGGTTGTTCTCCCGGTTGGCCCGGTCGATGAAGATCACCCCGGGCTCGGCATGGTCGTACGTGGACTCCATGATCTGGTTCCACAGGTGGCGTGCCTTGACCGTGCGATACACCCACTTGCCGTCCTCGCGTTGGTGGGCGCCCCGGTTGATCAGCTCGTCGCCCGGGCGGACTTCATGGACCAACTGCCAGTCGCGGTCCTGCTCGACCGCTTCCATGAAGGCATCGGTGACGCTCACGGAGATGTTGAAGTTGGACAGCTCGCCGTTGTCCTTGGCGTGGATGAACTGCTCGATGTCCGGATGGTCGCAGCGCAGCATGCCCATTTGGGCGCCGCGGCGGGCGCCAGCCGATTCCACCGTCGAGCACATCTGGTCGAAGACATGCATGTACGACACCGGGCCGGAGGCAGCAGACCCCGTCCCCTTCACCACAGCGCCCTCAGGGCGGATCGACGAGAAGTCGTAGCCCACCCCGCCGCCGCGGCGCATTGTTTCGGCCGCTTCGGCCAGCGCCTTGAAGATGGACGGCTTGCCGTCCTTGTCTTCCGACACCGAATCGCCGACCGGCTGCACGAAGCAGTTGATCAGCGTAGCCTGCAGGTTGGTGCCGGCGGTGGAGTTGATGCGGCCGGCGGGCACGAAGCCGTTCTCCTGGGCCCACAGGAAACGGGCCTCCATTTCGGCCCGCTTCTCCTCCGGCTCCGCTGCCGCCAGAGCCCGCGCCACCCGGGCGCGAACCTCCTGGATGCTTGTTTCACCGTCCTTGGCGTACTTCTCCAGAAGCACCTCGGTTGAGATCTCCTGGGGCGCCAGGCCGATACGTTCGGGGGCGTTCACAGGACACCCCCTGTCCGTATGGCAGGATTCGCTAGTAGCTTGCGCCCCAGGCGTACTCGGGCGAGGATTGAAAAAGCCATTTGAACTCCTTGGCGAGAAGTGGTGGGGCCGAATGATCTTCGGCGCCACCGGTTGGTTGATTTTCATGCCGCGCGCAGCCCTTGCATGGCCACCCACTGGTCGAGGAAGTCGGTTCCTTCCTCCTTCGGGATGTGGAGGAACACGCGTCTCGCACCGGTCCTTCTGGCGCCCAGGACGAATCCCTCCTTGACCGCGCGGCGCAGCAGCGCCGCCGCCGCCTCCTGTCCGACGCGCTTCCCTTTCTCGTCGGGAAGATCGTTGTCTGCAAAGATGTGCAGTTCGGTCACCCAGTCGGGAATGACGAACTTGCGCACGCCGCCTTCATTGAGGCAGGGCCAAACGGGCAGGCGGTTCTTGTACCCGGCTCGTACGGCGAGCATCGTCTCGATGCCCTCGCCCACGCCCAGCCGGCCGGTTCCGTCGGGGGCATAGAGGTGCACCGCCCCGCCGGTGTATTTCTCCACGCCGCGCTCCATCTTCTTGACCTTGAGATACTCGTCCGTCGAGCCGGTGCGCAGGATCCGCGCCTTCTGGCCGTCTTCGGAGAGATACGTCCGATGCAGGTTCACCGGCCGGCCATCCTTGTTGCGGATCTTGGCCAGCATGGCGTGGAACTTCCCGCAGCTGCGGGAGCGGTTGCGCCCCTTCGCATCCTTGTAGGGTTCGAAGTATTCGAGCGCCGGATGGTGGCGCAGCTCGGACGGCGCCGGAAGCGGTCCAAGTCCCGGAATGCGTGCGTGCAGATAGCGCCACACGGGATCGCCCGGCACGATCGGCAGGGCTTCGTCCCAGATGCGCTGCAGCTTGCTTCTCAGCTCGTCGCGCGTCGGCTCCTTGCGCGCGCGGACGATGTAGGGCCGCAGCGGAACCACGGTCGATTCATTCAGAATCGCCTTGAAGGCTTCGGCGTTGCTCCAGCCGTTGACCTTGGCCACGAGCGTCACGCCGTTGCCCGCCCCGCATCTATTGCAATACCAGGTACCGTGGTCCTCCTTGTTGTCGAAGCGGAAACGCGTGTTGCCGCCGCACATCGGGCAAGGCCCTTGCGTCTTGGTGAGATACTTGTCGTCCACGCCAAGGCGAGGAAGAACCAGATTCCAGTTGATTTGGCCCAGATCGAGCCCCTCGCTTTTCATGTCGCGCTCCTTGTGAAGCCGGCCACCAGAACGGTGCCGGTTTGATCGATACCTGCAAGGACAGCAGGCGTTGTGTCGATCTATGCCCCGAGGGGCATGTCAAGCGCGTGGGCTTTTTCCGGGAGCCTCTTTCGAAGCCACCCGGAAAAAGCCCTCCGCCGAAGCGGAGGGTGTTGGGAGGAGGCGAGTCCTGCGCGTCCGACCAACGGTCCGACGCAGTCAAGGCTCACCGCAATTGTGTGACGGCCGCTTTCCCGTGGTTTTCCGAAAACATGGCCTTCGCCATGATCATTTCAGTCCTCGATGCGGACCACCTCGCCGAAGGGCGCCTTCGCTTCATTTGGGACCGCCCACAGCACCGGGTAACCCGGCGCCTGTTCCGGAAACGTTCCGTAGAGGTCCGTCAGGTAGATGGCACATGCCGGAGCGATGTCGTTCTTCTCGATGTACTCGAAGAATGGCTCGAAACGGGTTCCGCCACCGCCCTTTGGCGCCAGCACAAGCTCGTCGTCCGGACCGAACTCATCGACCTTCTGCACGCGGGCATCGACGTAGATCACGTGGACACGCTCCGGGCGAACATCCTGAACGACGCTGCTCAGCTCTCCGAAGAACGTCGACATCCACTCGCCCGTGCTGCCGCTCGTATCCACACCCACGACGATGGGCCCCATCTCTTCGGAGCGCAGCGCGGGCAGATATAGCCCCATGTGCATGTACCGCGGATTGGGCTTGCGCCAGTCGTAGTCGTTACGCGCGGCCGTCTGCACGAACCGATGCAGAATCGAGCGCCAGTCCGTCTTGTTTCGCGTGGTGTCTTCCACCAGCCACTGCAGGCCGCCCGGCAGGTCGCCGCGCATCTTGGCGGCCTGGGCCGCCTGTTTCACCGCGACCTTCCAGTCTGCCTCAACTTCCGCGGCCCGATCCGGATCCGGCAGGTCTCGTACCTCACCCGGGCCTGAACTGGAGTCCCCCTGACCCGGTTGGCTATTCGTTCCAGACGGTTCGCTGGCCGAAGAGCCGCCGCTTCCGCCCGCACCACTGCCTTCACCGTCGCCGCCTTCGTGGCCGCGGGGCAGCCGCTCGTAGATCGCCTCGACCGACAGGCCCTTGTACTGGTCGTCGCACAGCCAGTCCTTGCCGATCTGAAACCCCGCCTCTCGCAGGAGCGGATTGATGGCCAAGTCGGCCGATTCGTTCCAACGCTTCGGATCCCGATGACCGCGGCGCCAGGTATGCCCGTTCGCCACGTGCAGCACCTCGTGTGCCACGCCCGCCTCGAGTTCAGGCATTGGCAGAGCGGCCACGTAGTCGGGGTTGAATCCCATGCTGATACCGTCGGTCCACAGCGTCTTGCAGCTGGGGTCCGGAACGGCCTTTAGCCTCATCACCAGGGCGCCGAAGAACGGCTGCCCAAGGATCATGTTGGTCCGGGCCTGGCGGATCTTCGCCAGGGCCGCGTCGTAGTTGGCCGGCCCTGCGCTCATCGCGGCTCCGGGCCAAGTTGCTGCCGGTTCGACTCGATCAGCTCATGCAGCGCATCCAGCGCGCGGGTGAGCGACCAGTCGTCTTCGCGCGTGATCGGCAGCGACGACGCGGCCACCTTCTCCAGCTGCGCGGCCGCTTCCGCCGCGCCTTTAACGATCACGGGCGATGTCGAAGTATTGTTAAACATGTTGCTGCTCGGTTCTGAGGCCGCTCCGCCCTGAAAGCGGAGCGGCCTGGGTTATTACAACAGCGCGCCCTCGGGGGCAGCCGCAGAGCCGATCTGACCGAAGTTCTCCGGCAGCTCGATGCCCATGTAGGCAGCCATCTGGGCCTGGATATCCGCGGCCTGCTGGGCGACGGTCATCCGGGTGCCCATGCTTTGCCGCAGCTCCTCCGCGTCTTGGCTCGCCAGCTTCGCCGCCGCCTGTTCGCACAGCTCGGCGAGCTTGCTGTCACCGGTGAAATTCAGGCTGGGCAGGAGTTCCACGATCTCGCGGACGTTCTCCACGAGGGAGTCATGGATGCGCCCCGACGGCTTGGAGAGCTGCACGGTCATGCGCGACACGGCCTCGTACATCCGGTTCCACAGATCGCGGGTGGCAATCTGGGCCGCCTCGGCCGTGTGTTCGTCGATCGACTTCCGGATCTCGATGAGATCGGCCTCCGGAAGGGTCACGCCGAATTGCTCCGCATCCGGGAACGGCAGGACCTTGAAACGGAGGTCGAACTTCGTGCGCAGCACGTCGACCGTCGGATAGTCGTCCTCGCGATAGAGGCCGTTCAGGGCCGCTTTCTGCACCGCCTTGAGGTTCGGCAGATCCTCCAGGAACGCCTCCACGCGCCGCGGGAACTCCACCTTCAAGCCGCGGATCTCCTGCGCAAGCTCCATGTAGGCTTCCGCCGGAAGCAGCCGTACCCCATCCTGGCCGTACTTCAGCGTGTAACGGTAGAAGGTCTCCCGCGCGGTGCGCGCGAGTTCCATGACCGCCTCGAAGCTCGCCGCCTTCTTGGGCAGCAGGCGCTTGTTGAAGCGGCCGATGTCGGACGTCGAGTGGTTTTTCTCCACCTCGCTGGTCGCCTTGCTGTCATGCACGTGGGCATCCCAGACCGAGATGTTGAGCATCGCGAGCATCACCCGCGACTTGATGTTGCTCATTGGCTATTTCCTCCAGAGATCAGGGTGCCGAAATCGCCCGCCATGGCGCCGATGAAGGCTGGCGTATTGACGATCTCGGGAGTCTTCTTCTCGGCATCGCGGATGCACAGAACAGCGAACTCCGCGAAACCGGCATCCTTCAGCCGCCGCATGTAGGTCATGACGCGGTCGAAGTTGCTGGTGTTGGCCTTGTGCGCGAGGGCCGCCGAAACCGCGTACAGCGCCGACGGATCGCTCGGGATCTTGGCCGTATCCGGGTTGAGCAGGATGGCATCCGGGTTCGGCAGGTTCCGGTACGTCTTCAGGAACTCGACGAACTCCACGGCTGCCCCCTCGCCTACCGCGCCGGCGACGGCCGGATAAAGCAGGCTCTGGTGCTGGCCAAGGCTCGTCTTTGTCAGGATGTCGGCGACCGCCTTCCAGGTGCGGGGGCACGGGCTGTTGTCCATGTCCACGCTCGGCTTGAAGTCCTGAAGGAGATTCGGCCGGAAGCGCAGGAAAGCGATGAGTTCCGGCGGCACGCCGTTGTTCAATGCCCAGGCGCACCAGTCATCCAGAGTGGGCTGCAACTCCACGATAGTCGTAAAGCGACTCTTCACCGGCTCCAGGATGCCATTCACCCCGGCCTTATCGCCACGGCGGTTGGTTGCCGCAACGAACGTGACGCAGTCCGGCAGCTTGTGGCCGTTCACGCGCCGGGCGAGCAGCAACTGCATGTATCCGGCCTGCACGGCCGGCGTCGATTGCCCCAGATCGTCGAGGAACCAGACGGTCGGTTTCGTGGCGTCGAGGGCCTGCTTCAGCTCGCCAAACGGCAGGAAGGTCGCGTGCTCGCCATCCTTGCCAGGCCAGGGCAGGCCCTTCACGTCTGTCGGATCGGCCACGGCCGGGTGGCTGATGATGATGTCGGCGTTCGCGGCCTGGGCCGCCTGCGAAACAATCTCACTCTTACCCACCCCGGGACTTCCCACGATCAGCGTCGGCAGGCGGGCGGCGATGGTTTCGGCCAGCAGCGTCTTGAGCTGGGCAGGCCGGATGGAAACGAGAGCCATGAATGCTCCTTGTTTGCGTTGAAAATGTCCCGGCGGTAAGCGGGACAGGAGATAGACGCCTTATGGCGTCGCGTCGATGCCGGCATCGCCGGCGTGAGGAAATCGTGAGGCTTCATCCGGTGCCCTGCGAGCGCAGGGCACCCGAAGAAGCCCCCCGGAGGGGGCTTGGAAGATCCCTCCCTGAGCGAACTGCTCAGAACGGGATGTCGTCGTCGAAATCGGCGGCCGGTACCGTGTTCCCGGGCGCCACGGTGCGAACGGGCGCTTCCGGCTTCTGGGGCGCGGAGGACCGGGCATTGCTGCCGCCCGACTGCCGCGAGCCCAGCATCTGCATGATGTCGGCCCGGATTTCCGTCGTGTGGCGCTCCTGCCCGTCCTGGCCCTGCCATTTCCGGGTGCGAAGGCTGCCCTCGATGTAGACCTGCGCGCCTTTCTTCAGGTACTGGCTGGCGATTTCCGCCTGCTTTCCGAAGAGGACGACGCGATGCCACTCGGTGGCTTCCTTCCTCTCCTGGGTTGCCTTGTCCTTCCACGTATCCGTGGTGGCTACCCTGATGTTTGTGATCGCATCGCCGCTGGGCATGTATCGCGTCTCGGGATCCGCGCCAAGATTGCCGACGAGGATGACTTTGTTGACTGATGCCACTTGATGCTCCTCAGATGATGTTGATACGCCACCGGTTCCGGTGGCGCGTGACCTTCTCGCCGTCCTCCTCGACCTCGACGGGTTCTTTGCCGAGGAACAGCAACTCCACGCAGTCGCCGATCTGTGCCCCTGAGATCTCGATGGCCTTTTCCAACTCGACACCTTGCTTTATTACGAGTCCGCCATCCTCGGTTTCGATCGAAACGTAGAAGGACTGATACCTCCGCGGGTTTTCCGCAGACGCGCCCTTCGATTTCGTGTCGGTGAAAGTCCTGATTCCGAAGTCCTCAAGGGTCCCCACCCAGCGCCCTTTGTGCTGGGCGGCCCTACTTTCCGAGCGCGTGCGCGTCCCGGGCGCCGCGGGAACGTCTTCAACCAAAGGCATGGACTGATTGGCCGCTGGCTTCTCGGCGTTGCGCTTTGGCGCCGCGGATTTGCGCGGCGCTCTTGCACCCCGTCGCGTCCGAAGGCCTCCCGCGTCCGCCGGATCGCCGCCATTGCTTTCGAACAGCGGTATCTGGTTCGGATCAGGCTCTGCCCTTGCCCCCTTCGCTTCCTTCGCTGCTTTGGCGGGGTCCTGCGCAGCCGCCGGGGCCATCGCGCGCGCCGGGGAAGGTGTGGCCGTCACAGGGGCCTCGCCAGCTTGCTGCTCACGGCGGAATGCGCTGACGATGATTCTCAGGACCTCGTACAGGAGGTACGCGAGGGCGACCACCAGATACACCAGTCCGTCAATGAATGCTTTCATGCCGTTTTCCTGCCAGGCAGATTGCCCTGCCTGGCTCTGCGCTCAGTGGAGCGTGAACTTGTCCGCGAACACTTCCTGCGCCAGGTGGAGGTCGCAAGCGTAGGCCTCCATGACCGCCTCCCTGATGACGCGCGGGTCGAACCCAAACATCTTCATGACAAGGTCGAACGAAACCACGCCCTTCCAGTACCCGCAGACCCATCCGAGCGTGGCGATGAAGTCGGCGCGGTCCTCCTCGTCGCGGAAGACCAGGCCCGCGTCGGTGCGCTCGTGATGGGACTCGAACATCTCCATCATGTCTTCTACCAGCATCCCGGCCAGGCGGACGACGAAGATGTCCTTCTCGTCCTGGCTCCACAGGCGATGGTCCCCGGGCAGCACCTCGTTCAGCCGCTCATCGAGGCCCCGGCGTGGCGCGGAAGCCTTCCTCGCGCCCGAGGCCGCTCCCCCTGGCAGGCTGGAGAAGAACTCCTGCTGTACAGGCGTTTGCGAGGAGCTCATCGTCGCCTCCTCCATCACACGCGCAGGGGCATGACGATCCACTTCCTCGTGGCCGCCTTGCCCTCCTCTGCCATGGGCTGGATAGTGATCGCCCTCTCGGGAGCGAGCCAGCCGATGGCCACGTTCTTCGCCTGGCCAAGCGCCGCATTGACGGCGTCCGCCAGGTAGTACGGGTTTACCCCGCACTCGTGCTGCCCGGCAAAGGTCTCGGCTGCGGCAACCGTCTCCGACCCGCCCTTGTCGGGATCCGCAGTGGAGGCCAGCTTCATGCTGCCGTCCGCAAGCGTCATCAGGATAGAGGGGTTCTTGGGCTGGACCGTCAGTTCGAGACGTTTCACGGCCTCAGACACGGCCTCCGCCTCGAACGCAGCGTAGGACGCCGCCTCATTGGCCGCAAACACGCGCTGGTACTCGGGGAACGTGCCGTCGATCCCGACCGCCAGGTAGGTGACCGGACCAACGATGACACGCAGCACCGCCGTCCCGGACTCGCGCCGGCCAGTTTCGACAACCACCTCGTCGCTCCCGGCCGCCGCCAGCAGGCGGACGATCTCGGATACGCACTTGTTGGGGAGAATGATGCTGGTCGGCGCACACGCGCCCAGTAGCGCATCGATGGCGATGGCCGCGACATGCCCGTTCGATGCCACCGCCGTGAACTCGTCGGCGATATGAACCAGAACGCCGTTCAGGTAATACCTGATGTCGTCCGTCGCCGCCGCCGTGCGTACGTACGCCAGCGCCGTCTGCAAGGCTTTGGCGGTCACGGGCAGCGCCGACCATGCGAAGGGTTCAGTAACGAGCGGGACCGAATCGCCCGCCACCACACTGAACGAGTAGCTACCGTTTCCGGCCGAAATGCGCAGCTTGTCGCCGCGCTTGGTGGCCGTTCCCACGCCGGTCAGGGCACGCGCCAGGCGCACGACCTTTCCGTCGACGGCGCAGGAGTCGGACCCGCTTTCCGCATCGAACTTGACGGTGATCTGTCCTTCCGGCATCGGAGCGGTCACCCGCCCTGCCTTGCCTTCCACGTCGATTCGGACGGAACGGACTTCCTGTGGAATGGCGCGAAGCGCCTCCAATAGGGTCATTTCTGCTCCTTGATTGAAGTCCCGCCGGTTCGGCGGGGTTTGATGCCCCGATGGTGCGGGGCGGTGACGGGCGGCTAGACCGCCCGGTAATACAGTTGCCCCTGCTGGACCCAGCCGGCCACATAGGTTGCGCGCAGCCGGTCGGGCGCGATCCGATCGCAACGCTCGCCTTGCCGATGATGCACCACGGTGAAGCCACCGCCGCTGCGCTCGATGATCACCTCTTGGGCACTGCCTGCAGAGCGCACCAGGTAATCCTTGATCCCGCGCATAACCAGCTCGGACAGGTGGTTCAGGGAGATCACCTTGGCCACCCCGAACTGAACCGGCCCCGGGGCGCTCATCATTGCCGCGCGCTCCTGGATCCGACGTACAGGGTGAATTGCCGCACGTTTTCCGTCCTGCTCTTCTGCGGCGGCTCGCTCTTCAGAATTGCCGCGCACCGTCCAAGCAGGCGCCTGATGGCCGCCCGCTTGTCCTTCGCCTTCTTCAGACGCTTGGCCATCCGCACGGCGTTCTCCCACTCCTTGTTCATGGGAAACCTCCTTCGTTGATATTCCGGCAGCGGCGAAACGCCACAACCGGCAGGCGGACCGGACACGGTGTCCGGTCGATCGATACCGGGAAGCCCGGCGAGTTGAAAACCTGGATGCGGCACCTCCATCAAGGAGATGTCATGGGCGGAACTCTACCGGTCAGCCGCTCGAAGCGATTGGACGAACGGTCCGCTGTCTATCGCGTCTCTCGAGATCAAGCCGTCTGGCCGGGGCGAGTTGCGCGTTTGGCGAACCCATGCAGAATGTCGCCAAGTCCAGCCGGATGGCGTGTCAAGCCGACGAAACGGCATCAAGAACTGGGGGATTTTTCGGCTTTCTAACCCAGGCGCGACGAACTGGCAGGCGTAGCTTGTGTCCCGTTCGCCACTGCGCAGGACGAAAAAAAGGGCGGGGAAGGCCAAGTGCCCTCCCCGCCGCCATTTACCGTAAAATGGGACGTGACGAACGCCACGATCCCGCCAGGGCGCACCAGATCCAGGCTCTTCGCGAAGAAGTAGTCGTGGACCGAGAGCTTGAGCCGGTCGTACTTCGGATCGCTCAGGCGATACTTGCCGAAGGGCACGTTGGAGATCGCCAGATCGAACGACCCAGACGGGAAGGCGACCTTCTCGAATCCTCTGGCATGCACCACCGCATCGGGGTACAGGGTCCTGAGGATCTGCGCCGAGATCCTGTCGATCTCGACCGCATGCAGGTCCGACACCGCGGCGATGTCCTGCGGCATGCAGCCCAGGAAGTGTCCGATACCCGCGGCGGGCTCGATGATGCGCCCGCCGGCGAAGCCTATGCGCTTCAGGGTTGCCCAGATGAAGCGCACCACCACGGGATCGGTGTAGTGGGCGTTGTTGACGCTGGCCCTGGCCGCTTCCCAGTCCTCCCGGGAGAGCAGCGCCTTGAACTCTTCGCGCCAATGGGGCTTGGCGCAGGAGTCCGTCATGTCGAAGGCCTGCGGGAGCCCGCCCCAGCCGGTGTAGCGGACGAGGACGCGCTTCTCCTTTTCCGTGGCCGGACGACCCTCTTCGGAGAGCTTCTGCAGCAGCCGGATGGCCGCCACGTTGTCGGCGAACTTGCGTTCGGGATCGCCGATGTCGGCAAGTTCGTTGCCGATGACGAAGTTGCGGGCGTTGCGCCGCTTGATTGTCGCCTCCACTGCGGCAGCGGCGGAGGTCTTCGGGAAGGGCAGGACTTCAGCCGTTGTGGCGGCTGCTTCCTCCAGACCCGCGAAAAGGTCCATCTGCAGCGGCAGGCGTGCGACCTGCGCCGCTTTAGTTGCGGTTCTCATGGTCCTCCATGGGAATTCGTCCGGCGGCTAAGCGCCGTCGGACGGTTGCTGGGCTGTCGCCCGGTTGAGTGGTTGGGTCGCTCCGGACGCGAGAGCCGCGTCTGTGATCAGATCGATACCGGGAACGCCGGCACATACAGAATTGGAGCGACGAGTCGCTGGCTCAGGAAGGCTACCCGGGCCCGGCTCGCGATGTGACGGAAGAACTGCCGCGTTTGTCGCCTGCTTTCGCCATCAACCGCTCCGCCCTCGAAAAAAAAGAGCCCGGGTCTCCAAGTCGGAGAGCCCGGGCAGTTGCATTGCCCGCGCAGGCTGTTACGCGGCCGCCAAGTCCGGAAATAGCGGCCTCTGGACCTCTTCCCCTTGCCTTAGCAGGCGGCCGTGCTCCTCATCGCTGATGGAGTGCACCACCAGATGCCGGTCCAACTCTTCCGGCGTGACGTTGAGCCTAGCCATGAGGTTGGCGAAGTACTGGCCCCGCTTGGCGATGTGCTGGTAGCGCGCCGCCTGGCCGGCGGGCAGCTGCACGATCTCCTCGTTCAGCCAGAAGCGGGCCGAGTCGATGGCCGCGTGCTGCCGGGATTCGATGAACATCTCGGGATAGGTGCAGGTGACGAAGGCGCAGGCCTTCTCCGCAGCCACCTCGAAGCTCTCTACCTCTTCGAACCAGACGGTACGCTCCCCGTCCACCTCGCAGTGGGAGAAGGGGCGGCCCGGGTGCCGGTAGCGGTTCCAGAGCTCCGCCTTGTAGTCGCGCAGGCCGTCGGCGGGGGCGTCCCGGTCGAAGGCCCCGACCGGATACCAACGCTTGGCCGGGATGCTAACCTTCTGCAGTCGCTGCACCTCCGGGATCGGGTAGCGCCGGCCCAGCACATGCACGTCGTGCCATATATCGACCGCGGGGAAGGCGCTGTGGGCGTAGTGGTGGAGGGACCAGTGGAAATCGACCGCCACAAGCTGCTGGGGCGAGACCATCTGGAACTGCACCTGCGCCATGGCGCGGTTCTCCGGGGTGTCGGGTACGCGCCCAGTGGCCAGATCGGCCTCGGCCTGCTCGGCGCGCTCCTGTTCTAAGGCATCCAGCGTCAGCAGGTAGCGCAGGAGATCCTGGCGGGTGGCGAGGTTGTAGACGTCCGGGCGCACCGGCACGTAGCCGGCCTCGCTTACTTTGCGGCCGACGAGCTCGCGCTTGCCCATGTCCCACTGGGTGGCGACCAGGTAGTTGCGGAAGCGGTTCAGACCGGCGAGGTAGCTGTACTTCTCCTCACGCAGCATCGCTTCCATGCTGCAATCGCGCTCGCCAGTGATGGTGCAGAAGGCGCAACCGAAGCGACTGCCGCACGGCGCCTTGGCACCGTCGGCGAGGAACATGCCGCAGGTCCCTTCGTTGCCGTCGCGGTACAGGGCGAGAGCGTCAGGTGGCCGTTGTCGTTGCGCACCGGGCGCTGTGCCTGCTCGCCGCGCGCCTTCATGCGGGCCGCGCGCTGGGCCGATTCGTCGAAGCGCGTGCCCAAGACGGTGACCGTCTCCCGAAAGCCGCGTCCGAGGGATTCCTCCCGGAGCTGACGCGCCAGTCGCTCCTGCGGGCGGCTCTTCCAGTCCTGCGAGCAGGTCCGGTTGGCGCCGTTCTCCGGAAAGCGCGGCAACGTGCCACGGCCGATGACGGTGACGACGAACTGGCTGGCGAGGCTGGGCTGCACCAGATTCACCTCGACGGGCAGGCTGTGACGCGCACAGTACGCCTCGATCTCAGTGTGCAGATCCAGCAGGTGATTCTCCATCGCCGGGTTCTCGATGCCGGTCGAGGAGGACGAGACATGGTGCTTCGCTTGCGCAACGCCCAACTCCTTGGCTCTGCGAATCGCCTCAAGCCCCAGGAGGGTGGTGGTGGTGGAATCCTTTCCACCAGAGAGCGTCAGAACCAGGGGCTGCCCGGATTTGATCGTCTCCATGTAGGTTTTGATCCGAATGCGCGGCAAACCCTGCCCTTCAGGGCGGGGAAGGATAGCGCTGACGCCGAAGGCGTCGTATCGGCGGGCCGGCGGTCAACCGCCCGCGTGACGTTGCGTTGGAAGACGAATGGCCTACGGCAAGAACAAGGACCGGAAGGGCTG
>JBMOQT010000330.1:0-2095 GCA_049320945.1 Pseudomonadota bacterium | reverse complement strand
CAGCTTGCCAGTTTGTTTCACTTCAAAGCGCGGCATGGTCAGTTGGGTGAAGAGGGGAAAGCATGTATTCTCGCAAAGAATCAACAGGTTGTGTTTGATCTATGACAAATGAACACGGATTCAGGATCAAGTTCCTGCTCGCCGGCGACCGCAATGCCCGCCTGCGCTGCGCCGTGGCCGATTTCGCCGTGAGCGACGGACTGATGAAGACCCGGGCGTTCGTGTTCGACACCAGCGACACCAACATCACCGGCGAGGGGACGGTCGACCTCAAGGCAGAGGAACTGGATCTGACACTGATCCCCCTGCCCAAGGACGTGAGCATACTGTCGGCGCGGGCGCCGCTGCGCGTCTCGGGTACCTTCAAGAAACCGGAGTTCGCCCCCGACAAGGGGGTGCTGGCGGCCCGCGGCGGCGCCGCGGTGATCCTGGGGGCCCTGGTCAACCCCCTGGCGGCGCTGCTGCCCCTGATCGAAACGGGCCCCGGCAAGGACAGCGACTGCGCCAGCTTGGTGGCGCTGGCGACACGCAAACTGCCGGGGCGGGGAAACCGCTAGTTCCCCCTATTCCTTCGCGCCCGCCTGCTTGAGCAGGGCCGCCACTTCCACCTGCTTCGCCCAGCTCAGGGCGGTGGCGCCCTGGGCGCTCTTGAAGTTGGGATCGGCGCCGGCGGCGAGCAGCACCTTCACCGCTTCCACGTGGCCGTTCTTGGCCGCCAGCATGAGGGGCGTGGCGCCGTTGGGCGCCACGGCATCGGCCCGGGCGCCCTTGCCCAGCAGATAGCGGACGATGTCCGCATGGCCTTCGAAAGCGGCGTAGGCCAGGGGCGTCCAGCCCTTGTGATCCACCTCGGCGCCGGCCTCCACCAGGGCCCTGACCACCGCCCCATGGCCCTTGAGAGCGGCCAGCATGAGGGCGGTGTCGCCATAGCGGTTGCGGGCCTCCACCTTGGCGCGATGTTTCACCAGGAAGCGCACCAGGTCCTCGCTGCCCCGGCGTGCCGCCAGCATCAGCAGGGTATTCCCCTCCTGATCGACGGTATTCACGTCCATGCCCCGCTGCAGGATCTCCATCACCTGCTGGCTGCGGCCTTCGTTGGCCGCTTCCAGGAGATCTTCATAGATGCCGGCCGTGGCAGGCGACGCCAGGAAGCTGAGCACCAGGGCGAGGGGCAGGAGCGTTTTGCGTGGGATCATGGCTTCGGAATCCGGAACAGTCGATGGAAGTTCGCCGTGGTGGCCTCGGCCACGGCCTCAAAGGGCAGCCCTTTCACCTTGGCGATCTCGGCCGCGACGAACTGCACATAGGCCGGCTCGTTGGTCTTGCCCCGGTAGGGCACAGGAGCCAGATAGGGCGAATCGGTCTCCACCAGCAGGCGCTCCAGGGGGACGGCCGCCGCCACCTCGCGCAGGGCGACGGCGTTCTTGAAAGTGACGATGCCCGAGAAGGAGATATAGAAGCCCATCTCCAGCGCTTTCTGCGCCACTTCACGGGTCTCGGTGAAGCAGTGCATGACGCCGCCCGCCTGCCCTGCCCCCTCCTCTTCCATGATGCGCAGGGTATCGGCCGCGGCTTCGCGGGTATGGATGATCAGCGGCTTGCCGCTGGCGCGGGCGGCGCGGATGTGCACGCGGAAGCGCTCCCGCTGCCACGCCGTGTCGCCCTTGTGCCAATAGTAATCCAGCCCCGTCTCGCCTATGCCCACCACCCGCGGGTGGTCGGCCAGGCGCACCAGTTCCTCCACGTCGGGCTCGAGGCCGTCCCGGTAATCGGGATGGACGCCCACCGAGGCATACAGCTCGGGATGGCGCTCGGCCAGGGCCAGGACCTGGGGAAACTCTTCCAGCTTGACGCTGATGCACAACGCGAGGCCGACTTCGGCCTCCTTCATGGCTTGGATCAGTTGATCGGTGCGTCCGGCGAATTCGGGAAAATTCAGATGGCAGTGGGAATCGACCAGCATTTCATGGGGGTCAGAGCGTATGGGTCGGCTTGGCGGACTGCAGGTGGCCGCCCAGCAGGTTCTCGATCTTGGCGCGGGCGGACTGGCCGCTCTCGTCGTCGCTGAACTGCACGCCTATGCCCTGGGTCTTGT
>JBMOQT010000329.1:0-39503 GCA_049320945.1 Pseudomonadota bacterium | reverse complement strand
TGGCGGGCTACTGGCTGGTGCACGCCGGCCATGCGGGGCCGGCGGGCGCCGCCGCGGCCCTGGCGGCCCTGGCCCTGGCGGGGCGCGCGGCCGTGATCGGCACCACCTTCGCCTTGGCGCGATTCCATCGCGCGCCCGTGCCCGAGGGCGCAAGGCTCAAGCCGCTGCAGGCCGTGCGCATGGCGCTGGAGGAATACCTGGCCTTCATCCTGTTGTTCACCGTTGTCCAGCCCTTCGAGCGCCTGTTCATGGGCGCCGACCGGCTGCGCCCGGCGGAGGACCGCCCGCCGCTGCTGCTGGTCCATGGCTACGAGTGCAACCGGGCTTTCTGGTGGCGGCTGCGCCCGCGCCTGGAGCGGGCGGGATGGCAGGTGGCCACGGTGAACCTGGAGCCGGTGTTCGCCGGCATCGACGCCTATGCCGACGTGATCGCCCGGCGCATCGGGGAAGTGTGCCGGGCCACCGGCGCCCGGGCGGTGATCCTGGTGGCCCACAGCATGGGCGGTCTGGCCGCCCGCGCCTATTTGCGCCGCCATGGCCGGGAGCGCGTGGCGCGCCTGGTGACCCTGGGTTCGCCCCACGCCGGCAGCCGCCTGGCGCCCTTGGGCATCGGCGAGAACGCGCGCCAGATGGTGCCCGGTTCAGTCTGGCTGGCGGAGCTCAACGGCGCCCGCCCTGCGCCTTTGCCGCCCCACAGCGTGTCCCTTTACAGCTATCACGACAACTACGTGATGCCCCAGTCCAGTGCCTGCCTCGCCGGCGCGCGCAACGTGCCGGTGGCGGGCGTGGGCCATCTGGCCATGGCCTGCAATGGCCGCTTCGCCCGATGCCTGCTGGAGGAGTTGGCGCGCCCTACAAATACTTGAGCACTTCCTCGCCGTGGTTGCGCGTGTCAGGGTTGTCGATGACATGGGCGATGCGCCCCTGTTCGTCGATGATGAAGGTCACCCGCTCGTTCAGGCCCAGCAGCCCCCGGGCGACGCCGAACAGGCCCGAGCCCGCCACGCCATAGGCCTTGGCGACGCTGCGCTCGGTGTCCGCCAGCAGGGGAAAGTTGAGCTGGTATTTGTCCGTGAAGCGCCGGTGGGACTTTTCGTCCTGGGCGGAGACGCCCAGGATGGCGGCGCCCCTGGCGGCGATCTCGCGGTTGTAGTCGCGCAGGCTGCAGGCCTGGGCGGTGCAGCCGGGCGTGTCGTCCATGGGATAGAAATACAGGACCAGCTTGCGGCCACGGAAGTCCTTCAAGCTTACGCGGTTGCCATCGGTGGTCTTGCCGCTGAAGTCGGGGGCGGGCTCGCCGGGCTGGGGTCTCACGGGTCTCTCCGTTGGCAGTTGTCGTCAGAAGTGGATGCCGCGCATCAGCTGGCCGAAGGCAATCTGGTCGGCGCTGGGCTGGGGCGGCGCGCCTTCCGTCTTGCCCAGGGCGGCCGCCGAATCCGGGAACATGCGGAAAGTGGTGTTCATGATGATCTGGGCTACCTTAGGCGCTACGGCGTGGATCACCTGGCCGAATATCCCCAGGCGCGTGGCGATGCGCACCGGCTTGTGCACGATGGCGTCCACCACCAGGTCGGCCGCCTCCTCGGGCGTGAGGGTGGGCACGTTCTCGTAGATCCTGGTGGGCGCGATCATGGGCGTCTTCACCAGGGGCATGTTGATGGTGGTGAACTCGATGCCCTGGTCCACGAACTCGGAAGCGGCGCAGCGGGTGAAGGCGTCGAGGGCCGCCTTGGACGCCACGTAGGCAGAGAAGCGCGGCGCGTTGGTGAGCACGCCGATGGAGGAGATGTTGATCACGTGGCCGCGCCGCTTCTCCGCCATCACCGGCAGCAGTCCCAGGGTCAGGCGCAGGGCGCCGAAGTAGTTGAGCTGCATGCAGCGCTCGAAGTCGTGGAAGCGGTCGTAGGAGTTCTCGATGGCGCGGCGGATGGAGCGGCCGGCGTTGTTGACCAGGATGTCCACGCCGCCGTGGTTGGCGATCAGCGTCTTGACCAGGTTGTCGCACTGATCAAAGTCGGCGACGTCGGCCGAGTAGGTGATGAGGCTCAGGCCCCGAGCCTCGAATTCGCGCTTGGTCTCCTCCAGCTTGTCCACGTCCCGGGCGACGATGATGGTGGTGGCGCCGGCCTCGGCCACCTTGAAGGCCGTGGCCTTGCCTATGCCCGAGGAGCCGCCGGTGATCAGCACCACCTTGCCCTTCACCTGGCCGCGCAGGGTGCGGTCGATGAACAGGTCCGGGTCCAGATGGCGCTCCCAGTAGTCCCACAGTCGCCAGGCGTAGCTCTCCAGGGGCGGCACCTGGATGCCCGTGCCCTTGAGCAGCTTCTGGGCTTCGCGCGCATCGAAGCGGGTGGGGTAGTTGACGAACTGCAGGATGTCCTCCGGCAACCCCAGGTCCTTCATCAGCGCGTTGCGGATGCGCCGCACCGGCGTCAAGGCCATGAGGCTGCGCTGCACTCCGCGCGGGATGAAGCCGAACAGGGCGGCATTGATGCGCATGGTCATCTGGGGCGCATGGCCGGCCCGGGCAAAGATGTTCAGCACGTCGCCAACCCGGCGCGGCTGGGGGTCCACCAGGTGGAAGGCCTTGCCGTCCTGGCCCTTGAGGTGGGCGATGTGGTCCATGGCATTGACCACGAAGTCCACCGGCACCAGGTTGATGCGCCCGCCTTCCAGGCCGATGGCGGGCATCCAGGGCGGCAGTATCTGGCGCAGGCGCTGGATGAGCTTGAAGAAGTAGTAGGGGCCGTCGATCTTGTCCATCTCGCCGGTGCGCGAATCGCCCACGACGATGCCCGGGCGGTACACGCGCCAGGCGGTCTGGCACTCCTGGCGCACGATCCTTTCCGATTCATGTTTGGTGCGGAAGTAGGGATGGTCCAGGTTTTCCGCTTCCTCGAACATGTCCTCGCGGAAGATGCCCTCGAACAGTCCGGCGGCGGCGATGGAGCTGACGTGGTGGAAACACTCGGCGCCCATGTCATTGGCGAAGTGCACGGCGTTGCGCGTGCCGATGATGTTGGCCAGTTCCTGTTCTTCGGCGGAGGCTGTGAGGTCGTAGACGGCGGCCAGGTGGAAGAAGTGCTTGATCCTGCCCTTGAGCTTCTTCTGGTCCCCCTTGGACACGCCCAGGCCGTCCCGGGTCAGGTCGCCGGCCACAGGGACGGCGCGGCGTTCGTCGGCGCCCCAGTAGCCGTAGAGGGCGGCGAGCTTGTCCGGGTCTTGGCTGCGGCTGAGGAAATAGACGGTGCTGCCACGGCGTTCCAGGAGCTTTTTGACCAGGCGTTTGCCGATGAAGCCCGAGGCGCCGGTGACGAAATAAATCATGAACTCCTCTCCTCTCGCTCATGCAGACTATTCGGATTCTTGGGAGGCGCGCCGCCACCCCGTGCATTTCAAATAATACACGGGGGTTTCGCCGCCTGCCCGGGCGCATGCAAGCGGGCGATTGTGCCTGAAGGGGTGAGGGGCTGTTTAGAAAACGACTTCTAGGGAGGCGCCACGGACATCCCCGTTGTGCAGCTGCAGCCTGCGGCGGCGCGCCGGTTCGGGAGTCGGGAGGGTCAGCGCTTCCCCGCCATAGCCGGGGCTGCCACCTCCTGCTGCGCTGCCGGCTTCTCGCGGGTCACCAGCCAGATGCCGTAACACACGGCGATCAGGGCCGTGGCATTCCTCAGATCCAGAATGCTTTCATTAAGAAAGAGCGCCGAACTCATGCCGCCGAAGACGGGGATCAGGAAGCTGTAGACCGTTACCACGCCGACCCGGTTGTACTTGAGGAGGAGGCTCCACAGGGAGAACGTGGCGGACGAGACCAGTACGAGATAGATGAGCAGGCTGGTGGATATAAGGGTGAAATTCTGGAGCGTTCCGCCGTAGATCGACCCGACAACGGTAAGGGCCACGCCACCGATGATGAGCTGATAGCCCGTCATCGCCATCGAATCCATCCTCTGTGAGATGCGCTTTCCATAGATGGCGGCGGCCGAGAAAATGAAGGCGGTGATCACCACGAATCCGTCCCCCATGAAGGTGAACTCGAAGTCCTGCAAGTCGCGATTAAAGTTGGCGATGACCACGCCGGCAAAGCCAATGACGCATCCGAGCACGCGGTTGATGCTCAGGCGGTCGTTGCGGTAGAGTGCGTGGGCCAGGAGCGCGCTGAAGAAGGTGCTTGTGGCGTTGAGGATCGAGCCTTTGACACCGGTGGTGTAGGCCAGCCCCACATAGAAGAAGCCGTATTGCAGCCCGGTCTGGGTGAGGCCCAGCAAAGTCAACTCCCCGGTGTCCCGGAGGCTCAGGCGCAACCCAGACGGATTCATGACCAGAACCAGCCCCAGCAGGAGCAGGCCCGAAAAAGTGAACCGCCAGCCAGCAAAGACCAGCTTGCCGGCGATGTCCTGGGGGACAATCCCGAACAGCGCAAAGCCATTCTTGATGGCCGGATAGGCGCTGCCCCACAGCAGGCAGCACAGCACGGCCAAGCCCAGCACCACGGCCCGGTTCGAGAAGAAGGCGGCGCGGTTCAAGGCCGCACCGCCCACGCGCCGCCGCCGGGGAACGCCCGGGCCGGCCCGGACCTTCGGTGCGAGAGCGGCAGCGGGCTCATCGCGGCCGCATCAACGATGGCGAAATTGGGGCTTGCGCTTCTCGGCAAAGGCTGCGGCCCCTTCCACATGGTCCTCCAGCGCGAACACGGTATGCGCCAGGCGGCGCTCGAAGCGCACTCCTTCCGACAGGGTGGTCTCGTAAGCGCGGTTCACCGCTTCCTTGGTCATCATGATGATGGGGCGGGACAGGCTGCAGATGTCTGCCGCGACCCGGATCGCTTCGTCGAGGAGTTGGTCAGCGGGAACCACGCGGCTCACCAGCCCGCACCGTTCGGCTTCGTCGGCGCTCATGGGGCGTCCGGTGAGGCACATCTCCATGGCCTTCGATTTGCCGATGAAACGGGGTAACCGCTGGGTTCCGCCCGCGCCGGGCATCACCCCGACGCGGACTTCGGGCTGGCCAAAGCGCGCCGTGTCGGCCGCCAGGATGAAGTCGCACATCATCGCCAGTTCGCAGCCGCCGCCCAGGGCGAGTCCGTTGACGGCGGCGATCACCGGCTTGCGGCAGCGCACGACCCGTTCCCAGTTGCGGGTGATGAAGTCTTCACTATAGGCGGCCACATAGGTCTTGTTGGCCATTTCCTTGATGTCCGCGCCGGCTGCGAAAGCCCGTCCGCTGCCGGTGAGCACCATGCAACCTATGGCCTCGTCGGCTTCGCAGCGGTCCAGCACGGCCGTGAGTTCATCCATGAGCTGGTTGTTGAGGGCATTGAGCGCCTCGGGGCGGTTGAGAGTGATGAGGGCGACCGGCCCGCGCAGCTCCAGCAACACCATCGGCCCGGCGCTCATGCGTTCACCAGCCGGTCGTAGGGCAGGAAACGCAGCAGGTGCTCGCCGACGAGCACCACTTCGTCGCGCTGGTTGGTCACCTTCAGTTCGGCATACAAGCGGTTCGCGTCCCGGTCGATGCGGGCCACGCGATAGAGGATGCGGATGGTATCGCCGAAGAACACCGGCTTGACGAAGCGCAGGCGGTCATAGCCGGCAGACACGCCGTCGATCCGGTACTTGATGCCGAACATGGCCGCGGCAGCGGAAGTGAAGCCGACGATCAGCGCGCCCTGGGCGATGCGCGTCTTGTAGATCGACTTGGACATGTAGCGTTCGTTAATGTGGTTGGGCGAGTTGTCGCCGCAGATGCCGGCGAACAGATAGACGTCCGACTCGCTGATGGTCTTCTCGAGGGCGATGTGGTCGCCGATCTTGATGTCGTCGATGGTGGCGCGGGGGCGGTCTTCGATGTCGATGATCATGGTTCACCTCTTCGGATAGGGGACGGCGCAGTGTGCAGTCCGGCTCGTTATGGCGCGTAGGGGCAAGGTTCAGGGCACGACACCGTCGCTGCGCAGTCGGGCCAGCGCAGCCTCGTCGTAACCCAGTTCGGACAGCACTTCGCGGGTGTGCTGGCCTAGCGTGGGCGGCGGCCGGGTGGCGATCCTGGCCACGGAAGAAAGATGCAGGGGATTGCCCACGGTGCGCACCGTCCCGTGCACCGGATGCTCGAATTCGATCAGCATGTCGTTGGCGGCGATCTGCTCCTGGTTCAAGGCCTCGTCCAGGGACAGCACAGGCGCGCACAGTACGTCTTCCCGGTCGAGTCGGGCGAGGCATTCGGCAGTGGTGTAGCGGGCGAATCCGGGCGCGAGAAGCCTGAAGATCGCGTCGCGGTTGGGTCCCCAGGATTCGCGCGAAGCAAACTCGGGGCGGCGCGAAAGATCCTCCAGTTCCAGGGCGCGGCAGATGTCGGCCAACGGATTCGGGCGAAACACGCCAACCAAGGTCACCGCGCCATCCCGGGTGGGAAAGATGCCAATCAGGTTCTGGCGGATCCAGTTAACAGCCTTCCTGCGCAGCATCCACTGGGTGGCCTCCTGCTGCTGCATGGCCAGGAGCACGTCGAGCAGACAGACGCGCACGTTCTGGCCGCGGCCCGTGCGCTCCCGGTGGTAGAGGGCCATGAGAATGCCCTGGGCGAGAATCATTCCCGAGGTGAAATCGCCAAGAGCGGTGGGGAAGAGCTGGGGGTGCCCCTGGGCGTCGGGATTGCGCGCGGCCAGGCCCGAGAGGGATTGGGCCAGGAAATCCTGCCCGCCCTTGTGGGCCAGCGGGCCACTCGGGCCGAAGCCCGATCCGGCCGCGTAGATGAGGCGCGGATGCTCCGCCGCCAGCCGTTCGTAACCGAGGCCAAGGCGCTCGGCCACACCGGGGCGGAAGTTGTGCACCAGCACGTCGGCCTTCATGGCGAGCTTCCATGTGACCTCGCGTCCCGCTGGCGTCCTCATATCCAGCGCCACGCTGCGCTTGTTCCGGTTCAGGCTCAGGTAGTAAGCACTCTGACCCTCGGGCTCGGTGATGAAAGGATCGGTGGATCGGCAGATGTCGCCGACTTCGGGCCGTTCGATCTTGATGATCTCGGCGCCGAAGTCTCCCAGGATCTGGGTGCAGCAGGGCCCGAACTGGACCTGGGTCAGGTCCAGCACACGCACCCCCGCCAGGGGGAGAGACTCCACGCTCATTGCTTCTCCGGCAGGTTCTTGAATTTCCCGTCCCGCACGGTGACGAAGATCATCGTGTCCGGTCCCCAGCCGTCGTGGTCGGTCGCAGAGAACTTGATCGGGGCGGCCGCGTAACCTTTGACCGGCCCCATCTTCTCCACGGTGTCGCGCAGGGAAGGCCCGTCGGTGGCCCCCGCCTTCAGGGCCTGCACCACGGTCGCCATGGCGTTGGCGCCGAGCACTGCGCCGAATCCCGCGACGCCGCCTTTGCTCTTCAGGAGCGCGAACAGGTCGGTCAGCGGACCGGGCTCGTCAGGGTTCACCAGCGCGGGCGCAATCAGGTTTTCCGCGGCCTTGCCGCCGTTCTTGATGATCTGCTTCTGCACAATGCCCGCCATGCCGTAAACCGGGACATTGAGACCGACCTCCTGCATCTTGCGCAGGAAGGCGCCGGCCGAGCCGGTGGAGGAGGTCGCCAGAAACACCGCATCGGGCGAGGCGTTGCGGATCTTGATGGCCTGGGAGGTCAAATCCGTGGCGGCCTTGGGCGCGGAAGCGTGCTCGACGACTTGCAGGTCGCCCTTTTCCTTGGACAGTTGCGTCATCATGCTGGTGGATTGCTGGCCGTAGGCGTCCTCTTCCGAGAAGATCGCCAGTTTCTTGTGGCCGTCCGCCACGATGCGGCTGCGGCTGGCGGGCAAGTCGACCGCGATCGGCACGGACATGCGGAATACCCATTTTGAATAGGCTTCCTTGGGATCGGTGACCGACTGGGTCCCCACCATGGCGAACACCGGCACCTTGGAGCGCATGGCCAGATCGGCGAAGGCCAGGGTTTCGGAGCCGGTGGTGGCGCCGATGATGCCGATCACCTTTTCGTCGAGGATCACCTGGTTGGCCAGGCGCGCCGCTTCCGTCGGATTGGTCTTGGTATCTCGCACGATCAGCTCGATGGGCCGGCCGTTGATGCCGCCGGCGGCATTGGCCTTTTCGGCGACCGCTTCGATCGCCGCCCGTTCCTCCGCCCCGTAGGCGGCGGCCGGGCCCGTCAGCGCGATCAGCACGGCGATCTTGAAGGGTGGGCCCTTCGGAGCCTCGGCTGATGCGCTGGTCCAGGGCAGGGCGCCCAGGGTCAGGCCGAACAGGCCTGCGGTGATGGTGCGTGCGATGGTGTGTTTCATCTTGCCTCCTCCGGTTGTTGGACCCCATGGTCCTCTCGATGCTGCAAATACAGGCTGACAATGCGGTCGCGGTCGGCGAGTTCGTCCCCCGCGCCCTCCAGGACGATGCGTCCGCCCACCATGACCATGAAGCGGTCGGACACCTGCTCCACCAGGTGGTGGTTCTGTTCCACGAGCAGGATGGGCAGACCCCGCCGCCGCAGGTTGCCGATAGCCTCCGCCAGTTCGTCCACGATGATGGGGGCCAGGCCCTGGGTGGGCTCGTCCAGCAGCAGGGCGCGGGGACCGCCCACCAGGCACTTGGCTACCGCGAGCATCTGCTGCTGTCCTCCGCTCAGGGCGCCGGCCACGTCCTTCCAGCGGCTGCGCAGAAACGGGAAGAGCTGCACGGCCTCGTCCAAGGCCGCGCTCTGACTCTTGCCGCACAGCAGGGCACCCAGGCGCAGGTTGTCGCCGACGGTGAGGGCGGGGAAGAGCCCGCGGTTGTCGGGCACAGTAGCCAGCCCCGCGCGTACACGGCGCCAGGAGGCCAGGCCGTCCAGGGGTTGGCGCTCCAGCCAGATGCGACCCGTGCTGGTGACCGTGCCGTTGAGAGCGCCGATGAGGCTGGTCTTGCCCGCGCCGTTGGGTCCGATCAGCGACAGGACCTCGCCGGGCTCCACGTGCAGGCTGACGCCCCGGCAGACCTGGAGCGCGCCATAGCAGGCCGTAACGTCATGGCAGCGAAGACCGCGCTCGACGGAAACGTGCGATTCAGGCGCGCCCATGGTGGCCTCCCAGATAGGCGGTGACGACCTGGGGGTGGCGCACCACGTCGAAGGGCTTGCCGGCGGCCACGATTTCGCCCCGCACCAGCGCCACCATGTGGTCGCTGACCTCTGCCACGAAGCCCACGTTGTGCTCGACCAGCAGGACGCCGATGCCGCTCTTGGCCGCCTCCCGGATGGCAGCCGCGAGCAGCGCGCGGTCATGGTCGTCGACACCCGCGGCGGGTTCATCGAGCAACAGATAGCGTGGTTCGGAGGCGAGGGCCCGGGCCACTTCCAGCAGGCGCAGGCTGCCCAGGGAGAGCGCGCCGGCCGGCTGGTCCGGGTTGTCGGTGAGTTCGAAGCGCTCCACCAGGCGTCGGGCACGACGACGCAGATCGGCTTCCGTGCGGCCGCAGGCACGGCCGCGGAAGAAGCTTGCTGCCAGAGTCTGCCGTACCCGCGGGTAGAAGCCCAGCATCACCGCATCGAGCACGCTGGTATCCAGGTCCAGGCGCGGCGTCTGGAAGGTGCGGGCGATGCCCAGGCGGATGCGGTCGTCCAGGCGCAGGCCCGAGATCTCATGCTCGTCGAGATGGACCTGGCCCTTCTCGGGCGCGGCCACGCCGGTCATGCAGTTGAACAGCGTGGTCTTGCCGGCACCGTTGGGGCCCACGAGGCCGGTGATCGTGCCCGGCGCCACGTCGATGCTCACGTCGGAGAGCGCGGTGACGCCGCCAAAGGCGATGGTGATGTCCGTGGCCTTGAAGCTCATAGGGCACCCCCGCTCACCGTCACCGCCCGTTCGGCGGCTTCGGACGCGACTACAGGCATGGGCTTCCGCCGCCGCCGCCAGGGTCGCAGGGTCAGCAGGCCATCGGGTGAGAACATCAGGATCAGCACCAGCGCGATGCCGAAGAAAATGCCGTGGCTTTCCTGGCCGGGCAGCAGGTCGCTGGCCAGCGTGAAGACGATGGCGCCGGCGATGGGCCCGAGCACCAGTTTGCGCCCGCCGACCACCACCATGAACAGCGTGTAGGCCGACAGGGTGATGCTCAGGGAGTCCGGGGCGATGTAGCCGATGGTGTGGGCGTAAAACCAACCCGCCAGCCCCGCTACCGCGGCTGCGATGGCAAACAGCACCGACAGGTCGAAGGCCACCCTCACCCCCATCGCCTGGGCCAGCAGGTGGTCCACCCGCACGGCCCTTAGCGCCCGGCCCCGCATGCTGTGCAGAAAGTTTACGTACAGCACCACCATCAGGAGCACGACTGCCCAGATGGCGAAGTGCACACCCATCCGCGAATTGCCGATGACCGGCAGGGGCGGTATGCCGTTCAGCCCGTTGAAGCTGCCCGTGAAGTCGCCGCCCCGCTGGAGGATGACTTCCATCACCGTCCCCAGGGACAAGGTGACCAGCGCCAGCGACAGTTCCGGCAGCCGGAGGATCGGCCGCGCAATGATGAAGGCCGCCAGCCCCGGCAGCAGCACCGCCGGCACCAGCGACGCCAGCGGCGGCACGCCGTACTGCACGCTGAGGATGGCGGTGGTGTAGCCGCCCAGCGCCGCGAACGCGCCCTGAGCCAGGGAGACCACGCCGCCCTGGCCGTAGATCAAGCCCAGAGGCAGAGCGATGAGCGCGTAAATGCCGATCGTGGCGGATGTGGTGTAGACGGACGGGTAGATCTGCCCGAGCAGGGTTGCCAGCGCGACGCCGGTTGCCAGCACGCCGACCGTGCCGCTCCATTTGCCCAATGCGATTGTCATGGCCGCGCTCCCGCAAATGACGCCGCCGGCAGGCGGCCGCTGGCGAGAATCAGGACGATCAGCAGGGCCGGTACGCCCGCCGCCCACCCGGTCGGCAGCCACGCCTGGCTGCTCGCCTCGGCCACCCCCACCAGCAGCCCGCCGAAGAAGGCGGGCACCGGTCCCTTGCGTCCGAGCACCACGGTGCTGCTGAAGGCCGCGGTGGTGAAGGTGAAGGCGCTGGCGTAAGTCATGCCGATGGACATGGCGGCCAGGATGCCGCCCACGCCGGCCATGCCTGCGCACAGGACGAAAGTGGCGAACTGGGTGCGCCGCACCGGGATGCCGACCAGGGACGCAGCCCGGGGGGAGATGGCGCAGGCCTGCATGCGCAGGCCGATGGGCGACCACTTGAGCATCGCCGTCAGCACCAGCATCAGGAGGCTGGCCACGGCCAGATTGAACATGCCCTGGTAGCCGAAGACGGCCTGTCCCATCCTGAGACCGCCCGGTATGCGGTCGATGAACTGGTTATCGGTGCCCACCGTTACCAGCACCGCCGCTTCGGCCGCCAGCATGAAGGCGAAGGTCGCCAGCACGATGGGCATGGCGTCCTTCAGGGTGCGCAAGGCATGGAAGCCCAGGAAGACGCTGCCGGTGATCGCTCCCAGCAGCAGCGCCAGGCCGACAGCTGCCAGCGGCCCGTAGGGCAGTCCGAAGGCGGCGACCGCCACACCGGCCACCACCGCATAGGCGCCGATGGTGACATCGATGACATCGGTGGTGACCCAGATGACGCTCATGGGCACCGCAAACAGGGCGTAGATGGCGCCCAGGAACAGGCCGTTGGCCAGGATTTCCAGTATCACGTCGCGCTCCTTGGATGCGTGCGCCGGCAGGGGCCGGTGAGGGCCGGATCAAATGTCCAGTCGGGTGCGCAGTTCCGCAGCGGCCTGGAGGAAGAAGCCCTGACCGTAGAGGGCGGTGCCGAAGGGGACGCCGGGTCCGCCGGGCGGCACCTGCACGCCGGGCACCGCGCCATCGGGCTCGACGGAACCGGCGACGACGCGGAACGCCCGCTCGGCCCGCTCCAGGTAGGTTTCATCCAGCCAGCCTTGCGCCACCGCCCGGGCGGCGTAGTAGGCGAACATGAGGGTGCCCGACGCCTCGAACTTGGCGTCCAGGTCGTCCACGATGTTATGGAAGAAGCCCGAGCGGTCCTGATGGGCGGCCATGGCGCCAATGGTGCGCCGTCCCAGTTCCTTCAGGGAGGCGGCCCGCGGGTGCTCGGGGATTTCGGCGAGCACATCCACCAGGCAGGCGTTGAGCCAGCCGTTGCCGCGGCACCAGAAGGTGGACTGGAGGAACTGGTTGGGCGTTTCACGCCAGGCGTGGCGCGCCAGGTTGCAGTCGGTGTCGAGCAGGTGATGCACGTTCACGTCGAGCTGGCGCAGGGCTTCGTCGATGAGCGCCGAGTTGCCGGTGATCTTGCCCAGCTTCACCAGGAACGGGCACATCATGTAGACGAAGTCGATCCACAGCTCGGGGCCTTCCCGGCGCACCCAGAAGCCGCCGCGCCTGGTGCGCGGACCGGCCAGCAGGGCCTCGGCCTGGCGCTGGGCGGCATCCAGCAGATGAGGCTCGCGGTCGCGCTCGTAGAAGGCGAGCACCGGGTAGCCCAGGGCGCAGGACAGGGCGGCGGTGGGCGTGAACACCGCCGCGTGGCCGGCGGCCAGCTCGATGCGCTCGTCGTAGCTGAGATAACCGCGGGAGGACTGCACTTCCACCGCCCGCTCCACCCAATCCCTCGCCTCGGCGACCGCCGCCGGATCGTTCCACATCAGGATGCCGGTGATCGCGGGGGCTTTCTCCCACACGTCGCGCTCATAGGGATGGGCCAGGGTGTAGTCAGTGACCTGCTTCACTAGTTGCCTCAGGTTCTTGGTCCGCATGTGGTCTCCTCCGATGAATGGCAGTCGCTATGGGAACAAGGGAGCCGTGGCGGCCGACCGGATTCGGGCGGGCGAGCGCCGGTGACTGGCTGCCAGGCGCGATGTCCCGAGGGTGTCGCCGCTCGGGACTATGGCTGCGACATGTTTCCAATGCCCTGCGCATGTCCGTGTGGTCATTGCACCTCCTGGTCTGCCGCCGCCCGGCTGGACCTGCCGCACGGGGTGCGGTGGTCTTTAGGCTTGTCAGAGAAGATACTATCCGGATAGTATGTTGGTCGTCAAGATCGAAGTTTGCGAAGCACAGGCCCAGCGGACCAGTCGTCCGCAGCTTCCATCTACCAACCCACACTTTCCGAGGTGATCATGCGCAGAGACGAGGAGGTGAATTACGAGGAATTTCGCAAGTCGGTAAGACGCCTGGCCCGGGCGCGGGTCGCCCCCCATGCGGCAGCCGTCGACGCCGAGGGGCGCCCTCCGGTGGAGGCCTTGGCCGCCAGCCTTGAACTGGGTCTGCCTGGCCTGCCCTTTCCGGAACGCCTGGGCGGCTCCGACGGGGACTTGTTTGCCCAGGTGATCGCGACCGAGGAATTGGCGCGGGTGTGCGCAGCCACCTCGCTTACGGTTGCGAGCGGCTGGGTGTTGGCCGGCCTGGTGCGATATGGATCGGAGGCCTTGCAGGAATTGGTGATTCCTCCGGTCAGTTCCGGACAAATGCACGCGGCCTGGGGCCTGACCGAACCGGCCGGTGGCTCCAACCTGATGGGGGCCCGCACCCACGCGCGGCGCAGGGGCGACCGCTGGATACTGAACGGCACCAAGCGTTTCATCACCAATGGGGGCTGGGCGGACTGGTACCTGATCTTCGCGCGGACCGGCGAGCAGCAATTCGGGATCTTCATGGTTCACCGGGACGACCCGGGCATTCGTTTCGGACGCAGCGAGCGCAAGATGGGCATGCGCGGCAGCCCGACCGCGGATGTCATCCTGGAAGACTGCAGCATTCCCGCCATGCGCTGCATGGGGGATCCGGGCCAGGGCGGGACCTACATCACGGAGATGCTCCACGACTCGCGGCTGACCATCGGCGCCCATGCCCTGGGAATCGCCCAGGGCGCGCTGGACGAGGCCCTGAAATACACGGAGACGCGCAAGCAGTTCGATCAGCCGATCGCCAAGTTCCAGATGATCCGGGGCATGGTGGCCGATATGGCGCTCAAGGTAGAATCGGCCCGGGCCGTCCTCTACCAGGCCACCGAGTACCGCCTGCGCAACCACCCCCGGGCGCGCCTGTTCGCCTCCATGGCGAAGGTGTTGTGCAGCGACGCGGCCATGGCGGTCACCACAGACGCGGTGCAGTTGCACGGTGGCTACGGCTATCTGGAAGACTATCCCGTGGAGCGCATGATGCGCGACGCGAAGGTCACCCAGATCTGGGAAGGCACCAACCAGATTCAGCGATTATTGATTGCCAAAGAGGTGTATTCCGATGGGGGAGCCTGAAGAGAGAGGGGACAGCATCGACCGGATCGCCGCCGCTGCTCTCGAACTGTTCGCCACCAAGGGCTACAAGAGCGCGAGCCTAGAGGAGGTGGCGGCCCTGGCCGGCTTCACCAAGGGTGCCGTCTATTATCACTTCAAGAGCAAGGAGCGGCTGCTGCTGCGGGTGCTCCAGGACATCGAGGCGCGCTCCATCGACAAAACGAGCCAGGTGATCGAGGCGCGGGGCGGCACCGCCACGGAGAAGTTGCGGACCTTCGTGAAGTGCCAGACCAACTGGGCGGCGCGCCACCCGAACGACCTGGCAGTGGTGATGCTCATGTCGATGGAATCGGCGAACCAGGATTCCGTGATCAGGGACCAGATTGCCCGATTCTATGAGAAGATTTCCCGCCTGCTCGAACGGATCATCATCGCGGGTAAGGAAACCGGCGAATTCACCACAGACCAGGACACCGCCGACATCGTCATGTATCTCACCGCCGTCCACGATGGCAACATGCTGCTGTGGTACCGCGGCGGCAGGGCCCCGGACATCGGACAGAGACTGGTGAAGGCCACGCTGGCCGGATTCGAACGCGCGGTGGGGGCGGTGGTGCCGGAAGAAGCCTCGACGAAATGATATGTGCCGTCCGCTGGTGGCCACCACGCGGGCCAGACGGGGATGCTCACGCCCCCCGACTGGTCGTGCCCAGCACGGCGCCGACGGTCACCAGCACCACGCCCAGGGCGGTAAGCATGCCCAGTTCCTCGTTGAGCACGGGCACCGCCAGCACCGCGGAAATCCCCGGCACCAGGGCCAGCATGAGCGACGCCTTCATGGGACCGATGGTCAGATTGGCGTAGGTGTAGCACAGCGCCGCGACCGAGGCGGCGATGACCCCCTGGTAGAAGCCCTGGAGCAGCAGCGACGACCAGGGGGCCGAGCCGATCGCCTTGGGCAGGAACAGGAGGTAGACGGGCAGGTAGAGCACCATGCAGACGATGGCGATGGCGACGATCGTTTCGATGGGGCGAACCTGCCATTTCCTGGCCAGCAGCCCAAAGATGGCAAAGCAGGTGGCCGCTGCCAGGAAGAACAGATCGCCCAGCCACTGGGGCCCGGTGGCGGGGGCGCCGTGGCGGATGCCCTGGTAGCCGATGAGTCCGATGCCCGCGCCGGCGATGGCCAGCGACAGCAGCGCCCGCCGGCCGGGCCGGTAGCCCATGGCGGCCCAGGCGACGATCGCCGTGGCAAAGGGAATGCCGCCGTTGACCAGCACCCCGGCATGGGCGGCGGGGGCCAGCGCGAAGCCCCCATAGACCAGCAGGCTGTAGGACAGGCCGCCTACCAGGGACAGGATCAGGAGTTTCAGCGGCGGGGCATGAAAACGCAGGCGCAGCAGGAAGGGCGCCAGCAGGATGCCCGAGACGCCGAAACGCAATGCCGCCAGGTCGAAGGGCGTGAGCACGCTGCGCCCGCCCAGCCGCGATACCACGTTGAAGCCCGACCAGAACATCACCACCAGGGTCGCCGCGGCGAAGCCCAGCATGGTCTTCTTCATTTGTTTGGAGCGCGCGTCCAGCGGGGGCAGGGTCGAAGTCCGGGGTGTGGGCATTTCACGAAGTGCAGGCGTCTGAGCACGAAAGTTTACCATCCCCCCGGCGCCTGCCGTGCTGATGACGCTCTCAACCGAACGGACGAGGGATTTCTCCAGGTTGTGCAGGTCCTTTTAGTGTGACCTCTCTAATAATTGGGACTAGACTGCCCAGCGAGTGGTAGGCGGTGGGCCGAGGTCCGCCGTTCATCGGAAACGGGATTTCATCGCAGCCTGAAGGAGAATGACATGGTCAAGAAACTGAAAGCCCTCGCCGGCAGCGCCGGCGACAACCAACTGGCGCAAACCGTGCGCGAATCCGCCCAGCAGATCTGGCTGGCGGGCCTGGGCGCTTTCGCCAAGGCCCAGGAGGGCGGCGCCAAGGTGTTCGAGGCGCTGGTGAAGGAAGGCGAGACGATCCAGAACCGCACGCGCAAGGCGGCGGAAGAGAAAGTAAGCGAGCTGGCCGGCAAGGCCACCGGCACCTGGGACCGCCTGGAGCAGGTGTTCGAGGACCGGGTGGCGCGCGCCCTCAACCGCCTGGGCGTGCCCACCAAGAAGGACATCGAGACCTTGACCAGGCGTGTCGAGGAACTGACCGAGGTGGTGCACAAGCTGACCAGCGAGGGCGCGGAGAAGCCCGCCGCGCCGCGCCGCCGCACCGCCAAGTAAGCACCTTGGCCACTTCCAGGCGTTCCACCCGCAAGCCCTCGGCGCCGGCCGGAAGATCACGCATAGGCTTGGCCCTGGCGGGCGGCGGACCGCTCGGCGCCATCTACGAGATCGGCGCGCTGGCCGCCCTGGCCGAGGCGCTCGAGGGCATCGATTTCACTGAGCTGGACTGTTACGTGGGCGTGAGCGCGGGCGGTATCATCGCCGCCGGCCTGGCCAACGGCATCACGCCCCATGCCATGTGCCGCATGTTCATCCAGAGCGACGCCACGGACGAGGCCTTCGAGCCGGAGGCCCTGCTGCGGCCGGCGTTCAAGGAGTACGCCAGGCGCGCCCTGTCGGTGCCGCCCCTGGTGCTGGCCTCGGTGTGGGCCTATGTGAGCGATCCGCTCGGCCAGAACTTCCTGGAGTCGTTCCAGCGGCTGTCCAGCGCCATCCCCACCGGCATCTTCGACAGCGCCGGCATAGACCGCTACCTGAAGCGACTGTTCACCGCGCCGGGGCGCACCAACGATTTCCGCCGGCTGAAGCACAAGCTGTTTCTGGTGGCCACCGACCTGGACACGGGTGAATCGGTCGCCTTCGGTGCGCCCGGCCACGACCACGTGCCCATTTCAACCGCGGTCCAGGCAAGCGCCGCCCTGCCGGGCTATTTCCCGCCGGTGGAAATCGACGGCGATCACTACGTGGACGGGGCGCTGAAGAAGACCCTGCACGCCTCGGTGGCGTTGAAGGAAGGGGCCGACCTGGTACTGTGCATCAACCCGCTGGTGCCGTTCGATTCCGACCTTGCCGCCCGGCGTGGCACGCCCAAGAAGCACAAGCTGGTGGAAGGCGGGCTGCCGGTGGTGCTGTCCCAGACCTTCCGCGCCATCATCCATTCGCGCATGCAGGTGGGCATGACCAAGTACGAGAAGGAATACCCGGACGCCGACGTGGTCCTGTTCGAGCCCAACCGCGATGATGCAGACATGTTCTTCACCAACGTGTTCAGCTATTCCAGCCGGCGCCGGCTGTCGGAGCACGCCTACCAGAAGACGCGCGCCGAACTGTTCCGGCGGCGCCACGAGCTGGCGCCGGTGCTGGCGCGCCGTGGCATCCGCATCAGGGTCGATGTCCTGCAGGACCCGCGCCGCTGCCTCCTGCGCGAGGCGCGCCGGGCCAAGGCGGGGAAGCTGGTGTCCCTGTCCCGGGCCACCGACAGCCTCAGCGCCTGCCTCGACGACCTGGAGCGCTGGTTGAAAGCGCGGCAGCGGCGCGCCGCCTGAGTGTCGCCGCCCCGACGGCGACGAAGGCGGGAGTGCTATGCTCGCGCCCGGGAGGAAAGCGTGACCGAGAAGAAGCCAAAACGAAGAACCCGAGAGCGTATCCTGGAAACCAGCCTCCGGCTGTTCAATGACTTCGGCGAACCGAACGTGACGACGACGGGCATCGCCGACGACCTGAACATCAGCCCGGGCAATCTCTACTACCACTTCCACAGCAAGGACGAAATCGTCAACGCCCTGTTCGCCGATTTCGAGAAGGAAATCGAGGCCACCCTCACGGCGCCGGCACGGCGCCAGGCGAACGTGGAAGACATGTGGCTGTTCCTGCACCTGCTGTTCGAATCCATCTGGCGCTACCGTTTCCTCTACCGGGACCTGGACGATCTCCTGAGCCGCAACCGCACGCTGGAGATCCATTTCAAGCAGATCCTGGCCCACAAGGTGAAGACGGCGACGGCCCTGTGTGAAGGATTGGTGGCGGCGGGCGAGATGATGGCGGCGCCGGCGGAGATCCACGCCCTGGCCCAGAACATGACCGTGGTGGCCACCTATTGGCTATCCTACGAATATGCCTGCAACCCGCGCCGGAAACAGGACGGCGCAAGCCTGGGGCGCGGCGTGTATCAAGTGATGGCCATGGTGGCGCCCTTTCTGCTGGGCGAGTCCCGGCTGCTGCTGCAGCGGCTGTCGCGCGAATACATTTACTGACGATTACGAAAATGGCTGACAGCCATTTTCGTCACGACGCTCCCCTCGCCCGCGAAGCGGGAGAGGGGCTGGGGGTGAGGGGCCGAGCTTTGCTGGCCGTCATTCAATTGTGCAAAGCTCAGTAGAACGAGGAGGGCCCATGGCACAAACCGCGTGGAGCAAGTTTCCCTACGCCGACAAGGCTTACGTCTATGCCGGCGCCAGTCTCAAGAAGCACTGGGCGCGGCTGCACCTGGGGGACTGCGAGCCCTTCCCCCAGGACGAGCGGTTGCAGGAGGCGTGGCGCCTGTATCACCGGGGCGAGTTCCAGCAGGCCGCCGAACTGGGGCTCAGCCTGGGGACGGCCGGCTACACGGTGGCGAACAAGGCCCAGTGCATCTACGCCACCTACCTGGAAAAGGATGACAAGCGCAAGCTGGCGCTGTTCCAGGAGGTGGCCGGGCGCTGCGAGCAGCAGATCAAGGCGCAGCCCGAAAACCCCAACGGCTACTACTTCCTGGCCTACAGCCTGGGGCGTTACAGCCAGGGCATCTCCGTGGCCAAGGCGTTGGCCCAGGGCCTGGGAGGCAAGATCAAGGACGCCCTGACCCGGGCTCTGGAACTGCAGCCCAGGCACGCCGACGCCCACATCGCCATGGGCACCTATCACGCGGAAGTGATTGACAAGGTGGGTGCCATGGTGGGCGGCCTCACCTACGGTGCCAAGAAGGACCTGGGCGTGGAGCATTTCGAGACGGCCTTGCGGCTCAACCCGGACTCGGCCATCGCGCGTATCGAATATGCCAATGGCCTGGCGATGATGTTCGGCCACGCCCGCATGAAGCAGGCGGAAAAGCTCTACCAGGAGGCGGCCGCCTGCAAGCCCATGGATGCCATGGAGCGCCTGGACGTGGAGCTGGCGAAGGCGGAGCTGTAGGACGGACCTACCGCAGCTCGTCCCAGGGCTCGAGCAGCAGGGCGAACAGCAGCTTCTCGAACTCGGGCCGGAAGCGCGCGACGATGCGGTCGGGATCGGGCACCAGCTTGCGGTCGGTCATCAGCCCGAACTGCACCTTGCCGTCGTAACTCAAGATGCTTACCCCCATGCCCAGGTCGCCGGACTGGGGTACCCAGAACATGATCTGCTCCAGCTTGGAGCCGGCCAGGTAGAGGGGGTGCTGGGGCCCGGGCACGTTGGTCATCACCGCCGTGGCCTTGGCCGACAGCATGTCCAGGAACTGCTGCTGCACCAGCTTGGGCGCCATGCCCACGGTGGCGAGCAGGGCCAGGGACAGGGGCGCCTGGTAGGAGCCCTTCAGCTCCTGCATGCGCCGGCGCACCTCGAACACCCGCGCCATGGGATTGGCCTCGCCCAGGGGCAGCGACAGGGTGACCAGGCCGAAGCGGTTGCCCAGCTTGCCGCGATCCTCCTCGCCGCGCAGGTTCACCGGCACCAGGGCGCGCAGCTCGACGCCGTCGGCGGCATCGCCCCTTTCCAGCAGGTATTCGCGCAGCGCCCCGGCCACGGACGCCAGCAGCACGTCATTCACCGAGCAGCCCAGGGCCTTGCCCACCGCCTTCACCTCCTCCAGGGGCAGCGGCTCCGCCCAGGCGACGCGCTTGGCCGTGCCGGGCTTGCCCTTGAAGCGGGTGGGCGAGTCCACCGGCATGGCCAGCAGCTTGGCCAGCTCGGCGGTGAAGCCCAGCCCCTGCTTGCCGTAGTCGATCACCTGGGCCGGGCGCATGAGCAGGTCCAGGTACTTGAGCCAAATGGTGGTGCCGACGTTGATGGCCGCAACGGTGGCCTGGGTCACGGGCTCGAACACCACGCGCCACGGGCTGTAGTCGGCCGGCTCATCGGCGCGCGGCGGCGGCGGCGACGGCTCGGGGGCGTCGGGCGAGTCGTCCGTCATGGACAGCATCACACCCACCAGGGCCATGCCGTCGGCGATGCAGTGGTGGATGCGGGCGATCAGCACCGAGCCGCCGTCATAGTTCTCCACCACGTGGAACTGCCACAGGGGCTTGGCCGGATGCAGGGGCGTGGCGGCCAGGTCGGCCACCAGCTTCTCCAGTTCGTCCTTGCCACCGCGGCCGGGCAGGGCGACGCGGTGCAGATGGGAGTCCAGGTCGAACTCGGGATCCTCCTCCCAGGAGGCGCCGGTCGCTTCCACCACCGCCCGCTGGCGAAAGCGCTCGTGGCACAGCAGGCGGGCCTCCACCACGCGGCGCAGGCGCTCGAACTGCAGCGGGCCGTCAAAGATCAGCACGCCGACGATCATCATGAGATTGGTGGGGCGGTCCATGCGCAGCCATGCGGTGTCGACGCTGGAGATGCGCTCGCGCTTTGCCATGATGGGCACGGAAGGCCTTGTGGAAAGGATGGCTATGATAACCCTTGTGCGCGGCAGAATCCGCCACAGCTTCCCGGAGTCCGGTCCCTGAAAGGCTAAACGCGCGCCTTGCCCGATTTCCCGAAACTGTCGTCGAAGAACTTGTGGATTTCCTGCTCCACCCTCGGCCTGAGGGCGGCGAGCAGGAAGCCCAGGCGCACGCGGATCTCCACTTCCCTGGGCTCCACCTGCAGTTCGCCGCTGACACCGCTGCGCTTGAAACGCAGGACATCGCCGTCCCACTGGTAGCGCAGATCGAATTCCTGCTGAAGCTTGGCGGCAATGCTTTCGGCCGCGTCCCGCGCCTGTTGGGCGCTCAGGCCATGGGTGCGGCGGATCACGATGTCGGACACTGATATCCCCTCCGGCAGCAATGCCGACATTCTAGCGTAGGGCGGACCTGCAGCATGCCTCAGGCGGCCGCCAGCGCCTGGTCCAGGTCGGCGAGGATGTCGTCGATGTGCTCGATGCCGATGGACAGGCGCACCATGTCCTCGCTCACCCCCGCCTTGGCCAGTTCCTCCGGCGCCAGCTGGCGGTGGGTGGTGCTGGCCGGGTGGCAGGCCAGGGACTTGCAGTCGCCGATGTTCACCAGGCGGGTGATCAGCTTCAGGGCATCCTGGAAGCGGGCGCCCGCGGCACGGCCGCCCTTCACGCCGAAAGTGAGAATGCCCGAGGCGCGGCCGCCCATGTACTTGTCGGCCAGGGGCTTGTCCGGGTGCTCGGACAGGCCGGCGTAGTTCACCGAGGCCACCTTGCCGTGGCCCTGCAGGTATCGGGCGACCTTCAGGGCGTTGTCGCAGATACGGTCCATGCGCAGGGCCAGGGTCTCGATCCCCTGCAGGATGAGGAAGGCATTGAAGGGGGAGATGGCCGCACCCATGTTGCGCAGGGGCACGACCCGGGCGCGGCCGATGTAGGCGGCGGCGCCCAGGGCCTGGGTGTAGATGACGCCGTGATAGGACACGTCCGGCTCGTTCAGGCGCTTGAACTTGTCCTTGTGCTCGGCCCAGGGGAAGTTGCCCGAGTCCACGATGACGCCGCCGAGGGAGTTGCCGTGACCGCCCAGGTACTTGGTCAGGGCGTGCACCACGATGTCGGCGCCGTGCTCGAAGGGCCGGCACAGATAGGGCGAGGGCACGGTGTTGTCCACGATCAGGGGCACGCCGTGACGATGGGCGAGGGCGGCGAGCCTCTCGAAGTCGGTGATGTTGCCCAGAGGGTTGCCCACGGACTCGCAGAACACCGCCTTGGTCTTGCCGTCGATGAGGCGCTCGAAAGCCTCCGGGTCCCGGTAGTCGGCGAAGCGCACCTCGATGCCGTACTGGGGCAGGGTGTGGGCGAACAGGTTGTAGGTGCCGCCGTAGAGGGTGGAGGCGGACACGATGTTGTCGCCGGTCTCGGCGATGGTCTGGACGGCGTAGGTGATGGCTGCCATGCCCGAGGCCAGCGCCAGGCCGCCGATGCCCCCTTCCATCGCGGCGACGCGCTTCTCCAGCACGTCCTGGGTCGGGTTCATGATGCGCGTGTAGATGTTGCCCTGGACCTTGAGGTCGAACAGGTCGGCGCCGTGCTGGGTGTCGTCGAAGGCGTAGGAGGTGGTCTGGTAGATGGGAACCGCCACCGCCTTGGTGGTGGGCTCGGGCGAGTAGCCGCCATGGACGGCCAGGGTTTCGAGTTTCATAGGGATCCCCGCGGACTGAAAAACGGCAAGTATAGGCGAGGGGGCGACGTTCCCCTTGCCGGGGATCAAGGTCGGTCCGGGTGCGGCTCCCGCGGCAATTGGATGCTGAAGGTGGTGCCCGACCCGGGCGAGCTGGTCACGGAGATCGAGCCGCCGTGGCTCTTCACGATGCCGTAGGAAAGGGACAGGCCGAGTCCGGTGCCCTTGCCCTGGGGCTTGGTGGTGAAGAAGGGATCGAAGATCTTGTCGATGATCTCCGGCGGGATGCCTTTCCCGTTGTCGTGGACTTCCACCCGGACCCAGGTGTCGGAGCAGGAAGTCGTGATGGTGATGGTGCCGCGCTCGCCCTCGATGGCATGGGCGGCATTGACCAGGAGATTCATGAACACCTGGTTCAACTGGAACGGCAGGCACTTGATCGGAGGCACGCCGGCGTATTTCTTCACGACGTCCGCGCGGTACTTGATTTCGTGGGCCACGATGTTGAGCGTGCTGTCGATCCCCTGCTCAATGTCGGCCCATTCCCATTCGTGCGCGGCCTCGGCGCGGGAGAAATCCTTGAGGTCGCGCACGATCTTGCCGACCCGTTCCAATCCCTCCTGGCATTCGCGCAACAAGGCGGGGATGTCCTCGCGCAGGAAGCCTATCTCGTCCATGTCGGACTGCCTCAGCGGTCGTCGGTCCGCCGCCGCGCAACGGTCGATGATCCGGAGAAGGTCCTGGAGATAGCCGGCCAGGGTGTTGACGTTCGAGCGGACGTAGGCGATCGGATTGTTGATCTCGTGCGCCACCCCCGCCGCCAGCTGCCCCAGGGATGCCATCTTCTCGGACTGGATCAGCCGGTTCTGCGCCTCCGTCAACTTGCCGGCGAGGACGGTCAGTTCGTGGTTGCGGGCCAGGATGGTGGCCGAAAGGGCATCCTCCCGTTCCTTGACGCTGCCCATTCCTCAGCTCTCAGTTGCCAGGTCCACGTCCGTTGCCAGAAGCTCCCGGCCGCCGACGTGGAACAGGTGCAGCATGCCCTCGATAAGATCGTTCATGCGCCGACTTGCCTGGGCGATCCGTTCCAGATAATCTCGGCCGACCGGATCGAGGCGCTGCCCGTACTCTTCCAGGAGGGCTGCGCTGAAGCCGGTAATGCTCCGGAGCGGTGCCCGCAAGTCATGGGCGAGTGCATATTCCAGGCCCTGGATGCCGTCTGCCAGCGAGTCCGTTTCCTCGTTTCGATGAACCTCCGGTTCGGAAGGCCGGTCCGGCGGCTATATTCGATGTGATTTCTTCTGAGCATGAGCCTGATGTCGCCTGGGGGATTTCTCTCGACCTCTGGAAACAACAGGCAAGCATAGCGAGCACAGGTAACCGGCGAAATTCGGAAAAGTGACCAAGGACATCCGCGAAAATACGGACGAGAAGCCTGTCGTCTATGTTGTCGATGACGACGAACTGGTCAGGAAATCCCTTTACCGGGTGTTCCGGTCCGCAGGTTTTGACGTCCATTGCTTCGGCTCGGCGCTGGAGTTCCTGGAGAACTACCGCCCGTGCGGCAACGCCTGCCTGATCCTCGATCTGCGCATGCCGGGCATAGGCGGACTGGAACTGCAGGAGCGGCTCGCCCGGCTCGGGATTCCCATTCCCGTCATTCTCTACACGGGAAACGCCGACGTGCCGGTGGCGGTGCGCGCCATGAGATCCGGCGCCTTCAATGTCATCGAGAAACCGTTCAGCGACGACTTGTTGATAGAGCAGGTCAGACTGGCCATAGCCCAGGAGCGCTCGCGGCGCGAGCGCTCCGCCCCGGTGCTGGCAGCCCGGCGGGCGCTGGCGGTGCTGACGGAGCGGGAACGGGAGGTGGCTGAACTGCTCGCCGAGGGTCTGTCCGCACGGCAGATCGGGGAGCGGCTGGCCATCAGTCCGCGCACCGTCGAGACCCACCGGGAAAGAATCCTGGACAAGGCGGGGGTCGGCTCGACGCAGGAACTGGCGAAGCTGCTGGCCCTCTCGGGCCTGCCGGACGGATCGCCGGATCCCTGACTCCCCGTTTGCATACCCGGGTACAATAGGGCGTCCCCTGACAACACAAAACGGAGATCGCGCAGCCGATCCCGGCAACGTGGAACTCCCAAAAGACCCCGACATGGCTGAGCCCAGCGACGCGCACCTGCGCGGCCGGCTGCCGGCGGCGCAAACGATTGCGCCCTGGCGCTGCTTCGCCGTGTGCGCCGCAGCCTACCTGGTGGCGGCGCTGGCGGGAAGGCTGGTGGCGCTGTCCGCCGGCTATGCCTCGCCCCTCTGGCCGGCGGCGGGGGTGGCGCTGGCGGCGCTGCTGGTGTACGGCCAGCGCTGCTGGCCGGGTCTCTGGCTGGGCGCCTTCCTCGTCGATCTGGGGCTCGACCTGTCCCTTGCCGGCGCGGCGGTGGCGGCGGTCAACGCCGGCGGCGCCACGCTGCAGGCGCTACTGGGCGCGGCGCTGACGCGGCGCCTGCTCGATGCGCCTGCTCCCCTGACGCGGGAGCGGCACGTGGGGCGCTTCCTGCTGCTGGGCGGGCCGCTGGCCTGCCTGGTCTCCGCCAGCATTAGTACGACGGCATTGCTTGTCTTCGGGAAACTGGCGGCGGACCAGGCCGCCAGCCACTGGCTGGTACGATGGGCGGGGGACGCCCTGGGCGTGCTGCTGTTCGCACCCCTGGCCTTGCTGGCCTGGCCCGGCGGGCGGGCGCCGTGGCCTGGCGCCGGCGCCCGCATCGCCCTGCTGCTGCTGGTCACCGCGGCGCTGCTGGCAGCCGGCAATCTCGGCCTGGCGCGCAAGGAGGAGAGCCTGGCGCGCAGGACGGCGATGGCTCGGATGGAGGAGGCTTATGACGTCGGCTTCCTGTCCTTGAAGGCGGCAGCCGAGGCCTTGCAGGGGGTGGAGCATTTCCTCACCGCCAGCCGGGAAGTGACAGGGGAGGAATTTGCCAGCTATACCGCTCACATCGTCCGGCGACCGGACCTCCTGTCGGTGGATTGGGCGCCCCGGGTGCCGGGGACGGAGCGCGCAGCCTTCGAAGGGGGGGCTGCACCAGGAGACGGCCCGCGCCGGGCGGATTCTCGAGCTGGACCGGCAGGGGCAACCGGTGCCCGCGGTGGCACGGCCGGAGTATTTCCCCGTTCGCTTCACCGAACCTTTGACCGCCAATGACGTCGTCCTTGGCCTCGATCATGGTTTCGAAGCGCCGCGGCGCATGGCCATGGCGCTGGCGCGTGACGCAGGCACCGCCATCGCGGCGGTGCAGGTGCTGCTGATTCGCACAAAGCGGAATGCGGTGCTCGTATACGTGCCGGTCTACCGCCACGGCTTTGCGGCTGACGCAGCGACCGTGGAAGCGCGGCGCGGGGCGTTGCGCGGCTTTGTCGCCGGCGTGTTCGACATCGGCGAGCTTTTTGCTCCCTTGGCCCGGGAAGCGGAGAAGAAGGGCTTGCGCTTCCGGGTGTCGGATGTGACCCCCGGGGAACCGGTACAGGTGCTGGCCGATGCCTTGGCGGGGGCGGCGACCTCCGGCGCCTGGAGCCGGGACCTGGACTTCGCCGGCCGTGTGTGGCGCCTGGAAATGCAGCCGGCGGATGCTTACTGGCAGGCCGGCGCCAGCCTCGAGGCGCGCCTGTCCCTGGTGTTGTCGGTGCTGGCGGCATTCCTGGTCGCCTTCGCCACCCTGGGAGCGGCCGGGCGCAATGCCGCCGCCATGGCCCTGGTGGGCAGCCGCACCGCTGCGCTGGAACAGGAACTGCGCGCCCGCCGCACGGCCGAGGCGGCCCTGCGCGAGAGGGAGGAGGACCTCGACGTCACCCTGCACTCCATCGGCGACGCAGTCCTGGCCACGGACACCCAGGGGCGGGTCACGCGCATGAACCCGGTGGCCGAGGCGCTCACCGGCTGGACCCTGGCCGAGGCGCGCGGGCGGCCCGTGGATGAGGTATTCCGCATCATCAACGAGGAGACGCGCCGGCCGGCGGTCGTGCCCGTGGAGAAGGTGCTGCGCACGGGCGAGATCCATGGTCTGGCCAACCACACCGTGCTCATCGCCCGGGACGGAGCCGAGCGCCCCATCGCCGACAGCGCGGCGCCGATCCGGGATGACAGGGGCACGGTGCGCGGGGTGGTGCTGGTGTTCCGCGACGTGACCCAGGAACACGCCATGGAGCGGGCGCTGCAGAAGAGCGAGGCGCGCTACCGGCAGTTCATCGATCTCTCCCCCTACGGGGTGTTCGTGCAATGCGAAGGCCGTTTCGTTTTCCTGAACCCTCGGGCGGTGGCCATGCTCGGGGCGAAAGCGCAGGACGAGCTGCTGGGGCGGCCGGTGCTGGATTTCCTGCATCCCGACAGCCGGGAGGCAGTGGCCGAACGCATGCGCCGCCTCAACGAGCAAGGCATGGCCGTGCCCGCACTGGAGGAGAAATGGCTGCGGCTGGACGGCTCGGTTTTCCACGGCGAGGCCAGCGCCGTGCCCTATGAGTATGAAGGCCGCTCCGGGGCGCTGGTGCTGCTGCAGGACATCAGCGCGCGCAAGGAAGCCGAAGCGCGGCTCGAGCGCTTCTTCGACCTGTCGCCGGATTTACTGTGCATCGCCGGCACGGACGGTTACTTCAAGCGCATCAATCCCGCCTTCGGCCGGACCCTGGGGTGGGACGAAGAGGAACTCCTGGCCCGGCCTTTCCTCGACTTCGTACACCCGGATGACCAGGCGGCCACGCTGCGCGAAGTGGAAAAGCTGGCGGCGGGGCAGCCCACGGTGCACTTCGAGAACCGCTACCGCTGCAAGGATGGCTCCTGGCGCTGGCTGGACTGGAGAACCGTGCCACAGCGCGGCGGTGTGCTCTATGCCGCGGCGCGCGATGTCACCTGGCGCCGGGAGGCCAACCGCTGGCTGGAGGAAGCCAAGGCGGAAGCCGAGGCGGCGTCGCGCGCCAAGAGCGCCTTTCTCGCCACCATGAGCCACGAGATCCGCACCCCCATGAACGGCGTCATCGGCCTGGTCGAGGTGCTGGCCCACAGCAATCTGTCCGAGCACCAGGCCGACCTGGTCAGGACCATCCGCGAGTCCGCCACTGCCCTGCTGGGCATCATCGACGACATTCTGGATTTCTCCAAGATCGAGGCCGGGCGGCTGGAGCTGGAGCGGCTGCCCGTGGCGGTTCTCGACCTGGTCGAGGGGCTGTGTGACTCGATGATTCCAGTGGCATCGCGCGGCGGCGTCGAGCTGAGGCTGTTCGTGTCGCCGGCGGTGCCGGAGCGGGTGTTGTCGGACGAGGTGCGGCTGCGCCAGATCCTTTACAACCTGCTGGGCAACGCCATCAAGTTTTCCGCCGGCCGCCCGGACCGGCCGGGCCGCGTGTCGGTGCGGGTGGAGGTCGCCGCCGCAGCGCCGCTGCGCCTGGCGTTCAGCGTCGCCGACAATGGCATCGGCATGACGCCGGAGGCGGTGCAGGTGCTGTTTGCGCCCTTCACCCAGGGCGAGGTGTCCACCACGCGCCGCTTCGGCGGGTCGGGACTGGGGCTGGCCATATGCAAGCGCCTGGTGGATCTGATGCAGGGCGAGATCGCGGTCGCGAGCACGCCGGGCCAGGGTTCGACCTTCACCGTCACCCTGCCGTTCGACATTGCAGCCGATCAGCCGCTGCGGCCGGCACCGGATCTTCACGGCATCGACTGCATCGTGGTGGACAGCGCGGACCTCGATGCCGCCGACCTGCGCGCTTATCTCGAACATGCCGGGGCGCGGGTGCATCGGGCGGCGGACGGGGCGCTCGCGGCGCGGATTGCCGCCGGCCTGGAGGCGCCGGTGGTGATCCAGGATGCGGGGCGCGAGCGGCCGGCGCCCGAGGCGCTGCGCGCGCCGTTCGCATCGGCTCCGAACGTGCGCCACCTGGCGATCGGGCGCGGCCGGCGCCGGCGCGCGCGGGTAGAGGCCCCCGACCTGGTCAGCCTCGACGCCGACGGCCTGCGCCGCCAGGCCTTCCTGCGCGCGGTGGCGGTGGCGGCGGGGCGGGCCTCGCCCGAAATGCTGCGCGAGAGCGCCGAGGAGAGCCTGGTCGGCGCCCAGGCGGCGCCGCCCAGCATCGCCGAAGCCCGCGCCCGGGGCCGGCTGATCCTGGTGGCCGAGGACGACGAGACCAACCGCAAGGTGATCCTGCAGCAGCTCGGATTGCTGGGGTACGCGGCCGAGGTCGCCGGCAATGGCCTGGAAGCCCTCCAATTGTGGCGCCGCGGGCACTATGCCTTGCTGCTCACCGACCTGCACATGCCGGAGATGGACGGCTACGCCCTGGCCGAGACCATCCGCCGGGAAGAGGCGGGGCGAGGCCGCATGCCCATCCTTGCCCTCACCGCCAACGCCCTGCGCGGGGAAGCGAACCGGGCCCATGCATATGGCATGGATGAGTATCTGACCAAGCCGGTGCAACTGCGCCTCCTCAAGGACGCCCTGGAACGATGGCTGCCCGAAGGGCAGGGCGCGGCGCTGCCGCCGCAGGAGGAGGACGCCGCCGGCGGGCGGGCGGCAGAGACTGTGGTGGATGTCACGGTGCTGAAAGGCCTGGTGGGCGATGATATGCATATCGTATGGGAGTTCCTGCGGGACTACCTGGCCTCGGCCCGCCGCCTTGCCGCGGAACTGGGCGCGGCTTTCGCCGCCGGCGATGCCCGGCAGGTGGGCGCCATCGCCCACAAGCTGAAGTCCTCGTCCCGCTCCGTGGGCGCGCTGGGCCTCGGTGACCTGTGCGCGGAGCTGGAAAAGGCCGGCAGGTTCGGTGACCAGGTGGCACTGGAGCGAGGCGTGCCGCGATTCGCGGCGGTGCTGGCGCAAGTCGTGGCGGCAATCGAAACCATTCTGGCGGAGAAGCGATCATGAACGGGAGGGAACAAGCAATGAAAGTCCTCGTGATCGACGACGAGCCCTTCGTCCTGGGGCTGCTGGCGCGGCAGCTGGCGAACCTGGGCGCCCACGAGGTCATGACCTGTGAGCGCGCCGAGGACGCCCTAAGCCTGCTCGCGACCGAGCCGTCGGTAGCCGACGTGCTGTTCTGCGATCTCAACATGCCGGAAATGGACGGCGTGGAATTCGTGCGCCGGCTGGCCCAGCTCGAGTATGCCGGGAGCCTGGTGCTGGTGAGCGGCGAGGACGAGCGGGTCCTGCAGACGGCGGAGCGGCTGGCCCGGGCCCACGGCCTCCATGTGCTGGGCGCCATGCACAAGCCCGTGTCGCCGGAGCGCCTGCAGGCGCTGCTGGCGCGCGGCGACCCGGGGCCCGCCGCGGCGTCACGCGCCGCCCGCAAGATCTACGGGGCTGACGAACTGCGGCGCGCGATTCGGGACGGGCAGCTGGTGAACCACTACCAGCCCAAGGTGGAGCTCGCCACGGGAGCGGTGGTTGGGGTGGAAACCCTGGTGCGCTGGCGCCATCCGCAAGACGGCCTGGTGTATCCCGACCAGTTCATCGCCACCGCGGAGGAACACGGGCTCATCGACGACCTGACGCGCGCGGTGCTCGCCGCCGCCCTGGGCCAGGCACGCCGCTGGCACGATGGGGGCCTGGCCCTCCAGGTGGCGGTGAATGTGTCCATGGACAATCTCACGGACCTGGAATTTCCCGATTTCGTGGCGCGCGAGGCGGCCAAGGCCGGGATTGCCGCCGCCAGCCTGGTGCTGGAGGTGACGGAAAGCCGGCTCATGAAGGATCCCCTGGCGCCCCTGGACATCCTCACGCGCCTGCGCCTGAAGCGCATCGGCCTGTCCATCGACGACTTCGGCACCGGCCACTCGTCGCTGGCCCAGCTGCGCGACATTCCCTTCGAGGAACTCAAGGTGGATCGGGGCTTCGTGCACGGCGCCTGCCGGGACGCCTCGCTGCGGGCCATCGTCGAGGCGAGCCTGGGCATGGCAGGCCAGCTGGGCATGAGGACCGTGGCCGAAGGGGTGGAGGACCGGGACGACTGGGACTTCCTGCGCGCGGCCGGCTGCGACCAGGCCCAGGGCTGGTTCATCGCCAGGCCGATGCCGGCCGACGCCCTGCCCGAGTGGATCGCCGGCTGGGAGCGGCGGCGCGGCGAACTGGCGGGGGACCGCGGGTGAGTGTGGCTACTCTCTTATACCTTGAAACCGCAGTTGAAACCACCTTCAACGCAAAGATCGCAAAGACGCAAAGGTCGCAAAGAACGATCCACAGCCTCACCCTTTGGGTGTCGGCCGTTCTTCAGGTTTTCCTTTGCGTCCTTTGCGTTAAGTGCGGTTTTCAGTTAAAGCGCCCTTGAGCACCCGCTCCATTTCGCCGTCGAAGGCGACCAGCAGCACCTGCTCCAGTTCCGGATTGTGTTCCAGGGCGGCGCGGCATTCGCGCACGGCGATAACCGCTGCCTGGTCCCAGGGGTAGCCGTAGGCGCCGCAGCTGATGGCGGGGAAGGCGATGGTCTTCACTCCCTTCTCCGCCGCCAGGCGGAAGGCGTGGCGGTAGCAGGTGGCGAGCAGTTCGGCCTCGCCCCGGTCGCCGCCGTGCCACACGGGGCCCACGGCGTGGATCACCCAGCGGGCCGGCAGCTTGAAGCCGGGCGTGAGGCGGGCCTCGCCGGTGGGGCAGCCGCCCAGGGTGGCGCAATAGGCGCGCAGTTCCGGGCCGGCGGCCCGGTGTATGGCGCCATCGACGCCGCCGCCTCCCAGCAGGGTGCTGTTGGCGGCGTTGACAATGGCGTCCACGTCCAGCCTGGTGATGTCACCGCGGACTACTTTCAGGCGCTGTTCCATCGTTGCTCCTCTCCGTGCCGGGGGCGCCGGGCGCGATCAGCCCTTCCTGGCGCAGGCGCTTGCCGACGATGTCAATCAGCTCGTTCACCAGGTCGAGGGTCGAGTTCGGGTTGACCGACTCGCTCACCGCCGACCACACCGGCTCGCCCGCGGGCAGGCGGTACACCACGGTTTCCACCAGCACGCGGGTGGTCTCCGTCGTGTAGCCGGGTGTCATATAAGTGAAGGCGTGCGGGTAGTACCAGTAGAAGGAACGGTAGTAGGGCCCGTACAGGGGCCAGGGGCCGAAGGGGGCCCAGTGCACTTCGGGCGGGTGGTAGGTGCGCGTCTTGTCCACCGACACCAGGCGCGACACCAGGGCGGCGTCGTAGCCGTCCTGCGCGAGGCGGCTGCGCATCTTCGCCATGTCGGGCTCGGGGCTTTCGAACAGCAGATAGCTGGCAGTGCCGCGCGTGCCCGGGGGCAGGCTCAGCACCGCCTGGTTCTCGGCGAAGCGGCGCACCGATTCGTCCTTGGCTGCCACAAAGATGATCATGCGCTGGAACGGCCCGCCGGTATAGGCGGGGTCGCGCCAACTGGAAGTCACGCGCGTGGTGGCGCAGCCGGCCAGGGCCGCCAGCGCCAGCAGCGCGGCCAGAAAGCGTGCAGGAATGGCCCAGCCGGACATGTTTGTCTCCTCGTTGCGTTTGATGCTAAGAACCGTAGAACCTTTCACCACAGAGGCACAGAGACACGGAGAAACAAACGGTTGTCAGCGTCGTTGTGGTTACCTTCCGGGTGATCGGGAGTGCCAACAGATTTCTCTTGTTTTCTCCACTCTGTATCTCTGTGGTTCAAATGAGGTTTCTGATTTGATTGCGCGCCGGGCGCTTCGTTCGGGTCAGGAAGAAAGCAAACGCACCCGCCGCAGGCCGCGCACCCCATTGGAAATATAGACCGCCTCGGCGCGGGCCAGGTCTTCGGGATGAAGGGTGCGCTCGACGATGGGCAGGGGCTGGCTGCGCAGCAGCCGGCGGCGCATGACGCCGTCGAGCAGGCCCGCTGACACCGGCGGCGTGTGCAGCACGCCGCCCAGGGACAGGTAGAGGTTGCTGCGGGCGCCCTCGCACAGCTCGCCGCGCTCGTTGCAGAACAGGGCGTCGAACACGCCGGCGGGCAGCTGCGCCAGTTCCGCCTCGTAATCGTGGCGCACCGTCGTCTTGTGGTAGCGGAACAGGTCGCGGGAGTCGACCGTGCGCCGGGCGAGCACCACCGCCAGTTCCTCCTCGTCACCGGCGGGCAGGGGCGCCGCTTCGATGCGGGGGTTGCCCGCCTTGTCCAGGAGCAGACGCACTCTGTGGCGGCCGGGTCCGGCGGCGCGCCCTCGGGCCAGCAGGGTGGCGCGCAGGGCCTGGGGGTCCCAGGCGAAACCGAAGTAGCGGGCGGAGCCGGCCAGGCGCTGCAGATGGTCGTCCAGCAGAGGGTAGAGGTGTGGGTCGGTGGTGTCGAGCAGCAGGGTCTCGATGAGCTGGAAGTCGGCCTCGATGCCCGTGAGGAAGGCCGCCTTGAGGCGGCATTCGGCCAGTTCCAGTTCGGGCCGGGAGTCGGCCACGATGCCGCTGCCCACTCCCAGGCAGCCGCTGCCGTCGCCCTCCAGCACCAGGGTGCGGATGGCCACGTTGAGGGAGAAATCGCCGCCCGGCGCGGCGTGGCCCAGGGCGCCGGTGTAGACGCCGCGCGGCCCCCGCTCCAGCTCGGCGGCGATCTCCATGGCGCGGATTTTCGGCGCGCCGGTCACCGAGCCGCAGGGGAACAGGGCCCGGAACACCTGCTCCAGGCCGGCATGGGGCGCCTCGGCGCTGACGGTGGAGGTCATCTGCCACACGGAGGGGTAGGCCTCCACCTCGAACAGCCGCTCCACGCGCACGCTGCCTGGACGGGCGAGGCGCCCCAGGTCGTTGCGGATGAGGTCCACGATCATGACGTTTTCCGCCCGCTCCTTGTCCGATTCCGCCAGCCGGCGCGCCTGCTGTGCGTCGGCCCGGGGGTCCGCCCGGCGCGGCGCCGTGCCCTTCATGGGGCGGGCGGTGAGGCGTCGGCCGCGGCGCGCCACGAACAGCTCGGGCGACAGGGACAGCAGGTCGCGCCCCGGCAGGTGCAGCAGGGCGCCGTGGCGCACCGGCTGGGCGCGGCGCAGGCGCGCGTAGAGGGCGACCGGGCTGCCGTAATGGCGCAGGCTTAAGGGGAAGGTGAAGTTCACCTGGTAGCAGTCGCCGGCCCGGATGTAGTCCAGGATGCGCGCCACCGCCGCCAGGTAGTCGGCCTCGTCCATGGCGGGCTGCAGGTCCGCCACGCCGCAGATGCGGCTGCGCACGTCGAGGGTCGCGATGTGCTCCGCCAGCAGCTGCGCCACTTGCGCGCCGTCTAGGGGGTGGGCGCGCCCGAACACATGGGCCGCCAGCAGCGGCCGGGAACCGGGCCGGGCGAGACCCCGCAGCTTGGCTTCGAGCCAGTAGCCCAGCTCGTAACAGGCCTCGATGGCCAGGTGGCGGCCGGCGGCCAGGGCCGCCTCCATGCGCGCGAAGGCAACGGCGACCTCTTCCGGGCCGCGGGTTTCGATGCTGTACTCGAAATCGGCCAGCAGCAGGCAGCGCGCCTCGGCCGGCGGCGTCAGGCTGTCGTCGAACAGGGCGAAGGGGGCGGCGGAATCGAGGCGGACGGTCACGGGCAGGCACGACGGGCAGGGCGCAGGCGCGCATTTTATCGGCGAACGCCCGGGGCGAGTGCGGGTCGATTTGATTAAAGGCAGGATTCCGCCGCGCCGGGCGGCTACCATGGAAGCACGGCCCTGAAACCGCACTTAACGCAAAGGACGCGAAGCAACGCAAAGGACGCAAAGGAAAATCCTGAAGGATGGCCAGACCCAAAAGATGAGGCTGTGGATCGTTCTTTGCGGCCTTTGCGTCTTTGCGATCTTTGCGTTGAAGGCGGTTTCAACTGAGGTTTCAAGCATGACAGGACACTGGGAACACTTCCGCCACGAGGCGGACATCGGCGTGCGCGGCATCGGCGACACCCTGGCGGAGGCCTTCGCCCAGGGTGCCCTGGCCCTGACCGCCGTGGTGACGGAACCGGAAGGAATCGAGCCGGTGGAGGCGGTGGCCGTGAGCTGCGAAGGGCCGGACACGGAACTGCTGTTCGTCGATTGGCTCAATAGCTTGATCTACGAGATGGCCACGCGCCGCATGCTGTTCGGCCGCTTCGAGGTGGCCATCGATGGCGGGCGCCTGCGGGCCACCGCCTGGGGCGAGCCGGTGGACGTGGCGCGGCACCAACCCAAGGTGGAAGTGAAGGGCGCCACCTACACGGAATTGAAGGTCGCGCCCGTGGCGGAGGGCTGGCTGGCCCAATGCGTGGTGGACGTATAGCAGGAGAGCGCGACATGGATATCGGATTGCTCCAGCGCCGCTCGGATTACGAATGGGAAGTGCCGGCGCGGGACAAGATGCGGGTGCCGGCGGTGATCTTCGCCTCGCGCGAACTGATCGAGGCCATGGATCACAAGGTGTACGAGCAGGCGATCAATGTGGCCACCCTGCCGGGCATCGTCCAGGCTTCCTATGCCATGCCCGACGCCCACTGGGGCTACGGCTTCCCCATCGGCGGCGTGGCCGCCTTCGACCCGGCCCAGGGCGGCGTGGTATCGGCGGGCGGGGTGGGCTTCGACATCTCTTGCGGCGTGCGCTGCCTGCTTACGGGCCTGCCGCGCCAGCAGGTGGAGGCGGTGAAGCTGCGCCTGGCGGACCTGCTGTTCGCGCGCATCCCCGCCGGCGTGGGCAGCACCGGGGCGCTGCGCCTGTCGGCGGCGGAGATGGACGCCATGCTCGCCGGCGGCGCCCGCTGGGCGGTGCAACGAGGCTATGGCAGCGAAGCCGACCTGGCGCGTACCGAGGAGCGCGGCTGCATGCGCGGGGCAGAGCCCTCGGCCGTGTCGGACCAGGCCAAGCGGCGCCAGCGCGACGAGATGGGCACCCTGGGCTCGGGCAACCACTACCTGGAAGTGCAGCACGTGGCCAAGGTGTACGATGAGGACATCGCCCGGGTGTTCGGCCTGCGCGAGGGCGAGGTGGTGGTGAGCATCCATTGCGGCTCCCGCGGCCTGGGGCATCAGATCGGCACCGACTTCCTCAGGGAGATGGTGCTGGGCGCGCGCGCGGCCGGCATCGAACTGCCGGACCGGGAGCTGGCCTGCGCGCCGCTGGACTCCGAGCTGGGCAGGCGCTATCTGGGCGCCATGCGCGCGGCCATCAACTGCGCCCTAGCCAACCGCCAGATCCTCACCCACCTGACACGGGAGACCTTCGCCGAAGTCCTGCCCCAAGTGCGGCTGCCCATGCTGTACGACGTGTCCCACAACACCTGCAAGGAAGAGACGCACCGGGTGGACGGCCGCGAGCGGCGCCTGTTCGTGCACCGCAAGGGCGCCACGCGCGCTTTCGGTCCCGGCCACACAGACCTGCCGCCCGAGTTCCGGGCCACCGGCCAGCCGGTGCTGATCGGCGGCAGCATGGGCACCGCCTCCTACGTGCTGGCCGGAGCGGCCGGCACCGAGGAGCGGGCCTTCAGCTCCGCCTGTCACGGAGCGGGCCGCGCCATGAGCCGCCACGAGGCCCTCAGGCGCTGGAGCGGGCGCGCCGTGGTGGACGAGCTGCGCGGGCGCGGCATCCTCATCCGCAGCCCGAGCATGCGCGGCGTGGCCGAGGAGGCGCCCCTCGCCTACAAGGATGTCAGCGCCGTGGTGGAGGCGGCGGACCGGGCCGGCCTGGCGAGAATGATCGCGCGGCTGGAACCGATAGTGTGCGTCAAGGGCTGAGGCGGCGCGGCGCGTGATTCCCGTGCATGAGCTGCTGGCGCGCATCCGCTGGGATCCGCAGTTCGGGCGTGGGCGTTTCGTGATCGGCTACCTGGACAAGGTGGCGGGGGAGGTGCGCTACATCGCGTTGCAGAATGCCCGGCCCGACCCGGACAATCCGTCCCTGTTCGACGTGACGGACGAGGAGGGGGTGGAGCACTCCATACCCCTGCACCGCATCCGCGAAGTGCTGCGCGACGGGGAAACCATCTGGCGGCGGGCGCCACTCGCCCCATAGCAGGCAAACCCGGGCACGGTCTCATGCGCTTACGCCTGATCATCGTGGGCTTCGGCCGCTTGGGCCATGCCTGCGCCGAAGCCATCGCGGAATGCCCGGACATCGAACTGGCCGGCGTGCTGCGGCGCCCGGAATCGCCCCAGACGCTGCCGGGCCCCTTCAGGCAGGTGCCCGTGGGCGCCCATGTGCGCGATTTCGCCGCCGTGCATGGGGCGCTGCTGTGCGTGCCCCCGGAGCATGCCGGCGGCACGGCCCGGGAGCTGCTTCAGGACCGGGTGCCGGTGGTCGAGTGCGCCCGCCTGGAGGGCCGCGCACGCGAGGCCCACTATGACGCCATCGCCGAGGCCGCACGCCATCACCGGGTGGCGGCGGTGGTCGGCGCCGGCTGGGATCCGGGCATGCTGCCGCTGCTGAAGCGGGCATTCGAGGTCCTGGTGCCCAAGGGCCACACGGGCCTGACGGAGCGCACCGCGGCCAGCCTGCACCACACGGAGTCCGCCGGCAATCTGGCGGGGGTGAAAGGGGCGCTGGCCACGGAGTTCAAGGACGCGGACGGACGGTTGAAGCGCCTGGTGTATGTGGAGCTGGAGAAGGGGGCGACGATGGAGAGGGTGCGCGCGGCGCTGCAGGGGGATTCCCTGTTCGCCGGCGAGGACACGCAGCTCTTTGCGGTGGACAGCGTGGCGGCGCTGGAGGAGGAAGGCAGCGGCATCCTCCTGGAGCGCCGCGGCACGGCGCGCAGCGGCGCCCACCAGAATCTGCTGCTGGAAGCGCGTTTCGACCTGACCGTGTTCGCCGCGCGGGTCATGGTCGACGGCGCGCGCCGGCTGCCCACCCTCAAGCCCGGACTGCACCACTATTCCCTGTGGGCGTGACAGGCCCGTGACCGCACAGCTGGAAGACCGCCTGCGCCGCCACGTCTTCGGCCTGGCGGGCGACATCGGGGAACGCCACATCTGGCGCTTTCCGGCGCTGCAAGCGGCGGCCCGGTACATCCGGGGCGAGTGGGAATCGCTGGGCTTGCCAGTGGCCGCCCAGGGTTACGAGGTGGACGGCCGCTGGTGCGAGAACCTGGAGATCACCCTGCCGGGGACGGAACGTCCCGACGAGATCGTCCTGGCGGGGGCCCATTACGACACGGTCCAGGGCAGCCCGGGTGCCGACGACAACGCCAGCGGCGTGGCCGGACTGATCGAGATCGGGCGCCTGCTGCAGCATGCGCGCCTGCAGCGCACCGTGAAGCTGGTGGCCTTCGTCAACGAGGAGCCGCCGTTCTTCTACTTCGGCAGGATGGGCAGCGGCGTCTACGCCCGCGCCGCGCGCAAGCGCGGCGACGACATCCAGGTCATGCTGTCCCTGGAGATGCTGGGCTGCTACTGCGCCGAGCAGGGCAGCCAGGCCTACCCGCCGCTGCTCTCCCGCTTCTACCCGGACCGGGGAAACTTCATCGCCTTCGTCTCCAACCTGCGCTCGCGCCGCCAGCTGCGCCGCGCGGTGTCAGCCTTCAAGGCATGCAGCGCCTTTCCCTGCGAGTGGCTGGCGAGCCCGGCGATTATCCCCGGCGTCTCCTGGAGCGACCAGCTGTCCTTCTGGCGTGCCGGCTACCCGGCCCTGATGGTGACCGACACGGCCTTCTACCGCAACCGGCACTACCACTCGCCCCTGGATACGCCCGAGAAGCTGGGGTACGGGGAGATGGCGCGGGTCGTCGAGGGGCTGGCCGGCACGCTGGCGGTGCTGGCCGACCGGCGGCACGAGGGGCGCGGCGGCTGATCAGTGCGTGCTTGCGCGTGGTTGTATGATGCGGTAGCATCATCGCATCAAATGACCAAACCGCACTTAACGCAAAGGACGCGAAGCAACGCAAAGCACGCAAAGGAAAATCCTGAAGGATGGCCGACACCCAAAGGGTGAGGCTGTTCTTTGCGGCCTCTGCGTCTTTGCGATCTTTGCGTCGAAGGCGGTTTCAACGGCGGTTTCAAGGATTATGCGTACCACGCTCGATATCGAGGATGACGTTCTGCTCGCGGCCAAGGAACTCGCCCGCCGCAGCCGCACCAGCACCGGCCGGGTCATTTCGGATTTGGTGCGGCGGGCGCTGACACAGTCAGCGACCCCGGCCGCGTCCCATGCCGCGGAGCCGGCGGCGGTCTATGGATTCCGGCCGTTTCCGTCCCGGGGCGGCGTGGTGACCAACGAGCAGGTGGACAAACTGCGCGACGAAGAAGGCGTCTGATGCGCGCCCTGCTCGACGTGAATGTGCTGATCGCTTTGCTGGACAGCGATCATGTGCATCATGGCCGTGCCGTGGCGTGGCTCACCGAGCATATTCACCATGGCTGGGCGTCATGCCCGCTGACGCAGAACGGCTGCATTCGCATCATGTCCCAGTCCGGCTATCCCAATCCGCTTCCCGCAGCGCAGGTGGCGGGGCGTCTCGCCGAGGCGACGGCGACGACCCATCACGCTTTCTGGTCCGATACGGTGAGCCTGCTCGACTCGGGGCGGATCGACTGGACCCGGGTACTCGGTGCGCGCCAGGTGACGGACGTCTATTTGCTGGCGCTGGCCGTGGAGCACGGTGGGCGGCTGGTGACCCTTGACCGCGGCGTCCCGGTGAAGGCGGTGCGGGGTGCGAAGGCCGGCCATCTTGCCGTGGTCTGATCCGCGCTCCTCTAGCTAGCCTGCTCCCTTGATCCTTGAAACCGCGGTTGAAACCGCCTTCGACGCAAAGATCGCAAAGACGCAGAGGCCGCAAAGAACAACCCAAGCCTCACCCTTTGGGTGTCGGCCATCTTTCAGGATTTTCCTTTGCGTCCTTTGCGTTACTTCGCGTCCTTTGCGTTAAGTGCGGTTTCAGGTTGATCAGCTTCAGGAACTGCTCCTCGTCGATCATCTTCACGCCCAGGGCCCGCGCCTTGTCGGCCTTGGATCCGGGCTCGGCGCCTACTACCACGTAATCGGTGGTGCGCGACACGCTCTCGCTCACCCGGGCGCCCAGCTCGACCAGCCGGTTCTTGGCCTCGTCGCGGGTCATGGACTCGAGACCGCCGGTGAGCACGAAGGTCTTGCCGGCCACGGGCGAGGCGGCGGCGC
>JBMOQT010000328.1:0-39949 GCA_049320945.1 Pseudomonadota bacterium | reverse complement strand
AGCCCCAGGCTCAGGATCGCGTAGAACGAGCCGTTGACCAGCCCCAGCATGAGCTGTCCCATCAAGGCCTGAATAGGCACCCCGAAAATCTCGGTCATTTTGATTCGCGAAAGAATTGGTCGACCCTGAGGCAAGGGACAGGGCCAGCCCCTCCCCTTGCCTCGGACACACCCCGGGCACGCCCAGGGGCGTGCCCGGAACATCACCTTATTGCTTCTTGATCAGCGGGCAGCGCGACAGGGCCAGCGGCTGGAACGCCTCGTTGCCCGGGATCACCGCCTTGACGTGGTAGTAGTCCCAGGGATACTTGGACTCCGCCGGCTTCTTCACCTGTACCAGGTACATGTCGTGCACCATGCGGCCGTCTTCGCGGATCTTGCCGCCCTTGGCGAAGAAGTCGTTGATGGGCTGCTCCTTGAGCTTCTTCATCACGGCATCGGCATCGTCGGTGCCGGCGGCCTGGACGGCCTTGAGGTAGGTCGTCACCGCCGAATACACGCCCGCCTGGAGCATGCTGGGCATCTTCTTCATCTTGTCGAAGTAGCGGCGGCTCCACTTGCGGGTGTCGTCATTGAGATCCCAGTAGTAGCCCTCGGTGAACATCATGCCTTGGGTGGTGGGCAGACCCAGCGCGTGGATATCGACGATGGTGGTCAGCAGACCCACCAGGGTCTGGTTCTTGGTGATGCCGAACTCGTTGGCCGCCTTGATGGAATTGATGGTGTCGCCGCCCGCATTGGCCAGGCCGATGATCTTGGCCTTGGATGCCTGGGCCTGCAGCAGGAAGGACGAGAAATCCGCGGCATTGAGCGGATGGCGCACCGAGCCCACCACCTTGCCGCCCGCCGCCTTCACCGCTTCGCCGGTGTCCTTCTCGAGGGAATGACCGAAGGCATAGTCGGCCGTGAGGAAGAACCAGGTGTCGCCGCCGGACTTGACGATGGGCTTGGCCGGACCATTGGCGAGCGCGTAAGTGTCATACACGTAGTGCACCGTGTAGGGCGTGCAGTCCTCGTTGGTGAGGCGCGTGCTGGCGGCGCCGGCGTTGATCATGATGCGCTTCTTCTCGGCGCTGACCTTGGCCACGGCCAACGCCACCGCCGAGTTGAGGACGTCGGTCACCATGTCCACGCCCTGGGTGTCGTACCACTCGCGCACCTTGTTGGCGCCCACATCCGCCTTGTTCTGATGGTCGGCATAGACCAGCTCGATGGGCTTGCCCAGGACCTTGCCGCCGAAGTCGGCGATGGCCATCTGGGCCGCGGTGACGGAACCCTGCCCGCCCAGGTCGGAATAGACGCCCGACATATCGGTCAGGACGCCGATTTTCACGGCGTCGCCCGAAATCTTGCCGGCCTGCGCCTGGACCTGGGTGGTGCCCAGGGCCAAGGATAGCAACGCGCCGCCCACCACAATACTCATCATCTTGCGTTTCATGATTGCTCCTCTCTCGCTTTTGCGGTATTGCAGGTTTACGATGGCCCGCCCGACTCTCCCTCAGACGCCCAGGTATTCCTTCAGTACTTCCTGTTTCTGCTCCAACTCGCCCTGTTCGATTTGCGTCACGACGCGGCCGTGCTCGATGATGTACATGCGGTCGGCCAGCGGCGCGGCAAATCGGAAGTTTTGCTCCACCAGGACGATGGTGTAGCCCTTGTCTTTGAGCTTGGCGATCACTTCGCCCAGCTTCTGCACGATCACCGGGGCCAGGCCCTCGGAGATCTCATCCAGCAGCAACAGCTTGGCGCCGGTGCGCAGGATGCGCGCCATGGCCAGCATCTGCTGCTCGCCCCCGGACAGGCGCGAGCCCTGGCTCCTGCGCCTCTCCCTGAGGTTGGGGAACATTTCGTAGATCTCGTCCAGCGACATGCCGCCGCTCGCCACCTGGGGCGGCAGCAGCAGGTTCTCTTCGGTGGACAGGCTGGCGTAGATGCCGCGCTCTTCCGGGCAGTAGCCCACGCCCAGCCGGGCGATGCGGTGCGGCGACTCGGCGATGACCTCCCGTCCGTTGAGCATGATGGAGCCGGAGCGCTTGCCCACCAGCCCGAGGATGGCGCGCAGCGTCGTGGTCCGCCCGGCGCCGTTGCGCCCCAGCAGGGTGACGCACTCGCCCCGATTCACTGTGAAGTCGATGCCGTGCAGGATGTGGGATTCGCCATAGAAGGCGTGCAGATCGGTGACCCGCAGGTATTCGGTACCCGGGCTTGCGCTCATGCTCATGCGTGCGCTCCTGCAAGCTCGGTGGCGCTGCCCATGTAGGCCTCGATCACCTGGGGATTGCGCGACACCTCGGCGTAGGGGCCTTCGGCCAGCACCGCGCCGCGCGCCAGCACGGTGATCATGTCGGAGATGCCGGACACCACGTTCATGTTGTGCTCGACCATGAGCACGGTGCGGTTGGCCGAGACCTTCTTGATCAGCTGCTTGACCCGGTCCACGTCTTCGTGGCCCATGCCCTGGGTGGGCTCGTCGAGCAGCAGCAGCTCCGGCTCCAGGGCGAGGGTGGTGGCGATCTCCAGGGCGCGCTTGCGTCCGTAGGGTAGCTCGACCGTGACCATGGAGGCGAACCCCTCCAGGCCGACGTAGCTCAGCAGCTCGCGCGCCCGGTCGTTCAACACATTCAACGAGGTTTCCGAACGCCAGAAGTGGAACGAGGTGCCAAGCTTGCGTTGCAGCGCAATGCGCACGTTCTCCAGGACGGTCAGGTGCGGGAATACCGCCGAGATCTGGAAGGAGCGCACGATACCGCGGCGCGCGATCTGGGCCGGCTTCTCGTGGGTGATGTCCTCGCCCTTGTACAGGATGGTGCCGCGCGTGGGGCTGAGGAACTTGGTCAGCAGGTTGAAGACCGTGGTCTTGCCCGCGCCGTTGGGGCCGATCAGCGCATGGATGTGGCCGCGCCTGACTTTCAGATTGACATCGTTGACCGCAACGAACCCCTTGAATTCCTTGACGAGACCTCTTGTCTCGAGAATGTAGTCGTCAGTCATGCCTGGGTCGGGAGCGGCGGGTAGCGACCGCTTCTGTTGATTGTTCAATTATTGTCCGCGTGCATTATCGGCAATCGAACCGGGTTTCGCAACTTTGCCGCGCATCAGGGTTTACCCGAAGAGCCTCAGCGCCCCTTCCATTCGGGCTGGCGCTTGGCGATGAAGGCGTCGATGCCCTCCGCGGCGTCTTCCGCCATCATGTTGCACGCCATCACTTCGGCGGCGTACTGGTATGCCGCGTCCAGGCCCATTTCCAGCTGCTTGTAGAACATCTGCTTGCCCATTGATACGGCGACAGGCGACTTGGCGCGAATGGACTCGGCCAGCCGGCGCACCTCCGCGTCGAGCTGGTCGGCCGGCACCACGCGGTTCACCAGGCCGCGGCTGCGCGCCGTCTCGGCATCGATGAAATCGCCCGTGAGCAGCATCTCCATGGCCTGCTTGCGCCCCATGTTGCGCGACAGCCCGACGCCCGGCGTGGAGCAGAACAGCCCGACGTTGATCCCGGACACGGCGAAGCGGGCCTCCTGCGCCGCCACCGCCAGGTCGCACATGGACACCAGCTGGCAGCCGGCCGCCGTGGCGATGCCGTGGACGCGGGCGATCACCGGCTGGGGCAGCTCGGTCAGGGTCATCATCAGCTTCGAGCACTGGCGGAACAGCGCCTGCTGGAACTCCTTGGTATGGTTGGCGCGCATCTCCTTGAGATCGTGGCCGGCGCAGAAGGCCTTGCCGGCGCCGGCGATGACCACGACGCGCACCGACGTGTCCCGGGCGATGGCATCCAGGGCCGCCTGCAGCTCGCTCATCATTGCCTGGGACAGGGAGTTGAACTGGGCCGGCCGGTTGAGGGTCAGGGTGGTGATGCCCTGGTCGTCGGCCCGCAGCAGTATGGGTTCGGCGGGGGATTGCAGCACTGCGCTCATGATGTCTCCTCGTTGATTTCTACTCTATCGCGTCGGCGGACCTGGCCCGCTCGCGCAGAACGAATTTCTGTATCTTGCCGGTGGACGTCTTCGGCAGAGGCCCGAACACCACCCGCTTGGGCGCCTTGAAGCGTGCCATGCGCTCCCGGCAGAAGGCGATCAGCTCCTCTTCGTTCGCCGCGGCGCCCTCCTTGAGCTCCACGAAGGCGCAGGGCACCTCGCCCCACTTCGGGTCCGGCTGGGCCACCACCGCCGCTGCCATCACCGCCGGATGGCGATAGAGCACGTCCTCCACTTCCACCGACGAAATGTTCTCGCCGCCGGAAATGATGACGTCCTTGGAGCGGTCCTTGATCTTGACGTAGCCGTCGGGCTGCATCACCGCCAGGTCCCCCGTATGGTACCAGCCGCCGCGGAAGGCCTCCTCGGTGGCCTGGGGGTTCTTGAGATAGCCCTTCATGACGATGTTGCCGCGGAACATGATCTCGCCCATGGTCTCCCCATCCCAGGGCACCGGCTCCATGGTTTCCGGGTTGAGGACGGTGACACCCTCCTGCAAATGGTAGCGCACCCCCTGGCGGCCGTTCAGGCGAGTGCGCTCGTCGATGGTGAGACTGTTCCACTCCTCGTGCTTGGCGCACACCGCCGCCGGGCCGTAGGTTTCCGTCAGCCCATAGACGTGGGTGATGTCGAAGCCGATGCGTTCCATGCCCTCGATCACCGCCGCCGGCGGCGGCGCCGCGGCCACCAGGGCGAACACCTTGTGGTCGATGCCCTCGCGCCACTCGGCGGGGGCGTTGATGAGCATCGAGTGCACGATGGGTGCGCCGCAGTAGTGGGTGACCTTGTGGGCGCGGATGGCCTCGAAAATGAGCTTGGGGTCGACGCGGCGCAGGCACACATTGGTGCCGGAGTTGGCCGCCATGGTCCATGGGAAGCACCAGCCGTTGCAGTGGAACATGGGCAGGGTCCACAGGTAAACGGCGTGGGGCGGCATGCCCCAGCTCACGATGTTGCTCACGGCATTGAGATAGGCGCCCCGATGGTGATATACCACGCCCTTGGGATTGCCCGTGGTGCCCGAGGTGTAGTTCAGGGAAATGGCATCCCACTCGTCGTCGGGGCCGCTCCAGGCGAACCCGGGATCGCCCTCGGCCAGGAAGGCCTCGTAATCGATCTCCCCCAGGCACTCGCCCGGGCCGGAATACTCGCTGTCATCCACGTCCACCACCGGGATCTTGCGCCCGAGCTGAGCCAGAGCCTTCGCCACGGTGGCCGAGTACTCCCGGTCGGTGATGAGGATCTTGGCTTCGCCATGGTTCAGCATGAAGGCGATCGCCTCGGCGTCCAGGCGCGTGTTCAGGGTATTGAGCACGGCCTTTACCATGGGCACGCCGAAATGGCATTCATACATCTCGGGGGTGTTGTTGAGCATCACCGCCACCGTATCCCCGGCGCCGATGCCCCGGCGCGCCAGGGCGGAGGCCAGCCGGCGGCAGCGGGCGTAGGTTTCCTTCCAGGTATAGCGCCGGCGACCATGGATAACGGCGGTACGGTCGGGATAGACATAGGCCGAACGGTCGATGAAGCTCAGGGGCGTCAGGGGCACATAGTTGGCTTGGTTCTTGTCCAGGCCCGTCTGATAAGGATTGGTTGACATGGCAGTCTCGGGAAGCGGGATTGGGAAGATAACTGTCAGCTGGGGCGGCAGCGCTCGTCTATATTCAAGCCCGCGCCCTGCCCGCGGTCAAGTCCCGCGAGCCAGTCGGCCAGGGCCGTCGCCAGCTGGTCCACTGCGGCGCTCAGGGCCGCCACGCCGCCCTGGGCATCGGGCGCCGGTGCCGGCCGGCTGATGGAAATGACGCGCTCGGCCAGCGGTCGGCCGCCACCGGCAAGCAACTGGATGCGCGCCTCCAGGACGGCGCGGCTGTCGGCCGGCGCGTCGAACACCTGCACGAACTCGTCCAGCCCCACCCTCAAGCGGCAGCCGCTCAAGGGCGTGCCGGCAGCCACCAGCCGGCGGCGCAGGACATGTTCCACCAGCTCGTGGGGCGGCGCGACCAGACGCGAGTCGGCATAACTGCGGCGCCTGTGGTCGTCCCGGTAGAGGAGGCGATATTGCAAGGCCGGGGACTCAAGCCAGGAAGGGGCCCGCACCTCGACGCCGCCCACCCGCGCGCCGGCGGGCGCCGCTGCCGCCTGAGGCGCTCCCAGATCGTAATAGCTGACGGCATGATTGCGCCCGCCGGCGGCGCAGCCCGCCAGCAGCAGGACGGCGCCGGACAGGGACAGTATCGTCTTCATGCCTTCCGCGAACCTCCCCGTCATGGCTGGAATCCCGCTTCGCCTGGCCCCGGCTGGCGGCCGCTGCGGCCGAAAATGAGCATATTGGGCGACTCCTCCAGTTGTTCCAGCAGCTGGCCCAACTGGCGCGAGTTGGCAGCCAGATCCTGCAGCAGTCCGTTCAACCTGGGCAGGGTCTCGTGCACCAGTTCGCCGCTCGCCTCCCCCGTCATCCCGTCCAGCCGCTGGGCCAGCCCATCCAGGGAAGCAATGAGCCGCCGCGCCTCGGCGGTCAGGGGCCTGGCGTCCCGGCTGGCCTGCTCCAGGTTGGCCAGGGTGCGCTCCAGGCGCTTCAAGTTGTCATCGCTGAGGGCGCGGCGCAGGGCCGCCACCACTTCCGGGGTTTCCTTGAGGGCGGCGTCCAGGCGCTGGGAGGCGCTCTCCATATGGGCCAGGGCCGACGCCACCCGTTCGACATTGGCCTCGTTGACGATGCGATTGGCGCGCTCGGCGATCTTCCTCACTTCGCGCATGGTCTCCAGTGTCGCCTCGGCGATGTCGTCGAAAGCGGACCCCCGCAGCACGATGCGCGGCGGCTGGCCGTCCCGGCCCCGCAACGGTTCGCGGCCGTCGCCTTCATCCTCCAGCTGGATATAGGCCAGTCCGGTGAGTCCCTGGTACTTGAGCTTGGCCACGGTGGCCGTGGTCACGGGCATGTCCGCATCCACGGCGATGCGCACCAGGATGTTGCGCGGATCGTTCGGATCGAGGCCGATGGCGAGAACCTTGCCCGAGCGTATGCCGCGATAGCGCACCTGCGCCTGTACATTGAGGCCGGTGACGTTGCCGGGCGTGACCAGCACGTACTCGCGCATCTCCTCCCGCTTCCCCGACAGCCACCAGATGGCGAAGGCGGCGGCCAGGGCAAGCAGGATGATGAACATGCCGGCGGCAAGAGCGTGAGCCCGGTTCTCCATGATTGTTATTGCTCCGCCCGCTGCAGCGCCCGTTGGCTGCGTCCGGTACGGAAGAAGTTGTGCACGAAGGGGTGGTCCACCCTCATGACCTCGTCCAGCGTGCCGAAGGTGAGTATACGCTGCTCGGCCAGCACCGCCACGCGCGTCGCCAGCGCCCCCAGGGTTTCCAGATCATGGGTGACCAGCACCACCGTCAATTCCAGTTCGTCCCGCAGACTGCGGACCAGGCGCACGAGGCTTTCGCTGCGGTCCGGGTCGAGCCCGGCAGTGGGCTCGTCCAGCAGCAGCAGCTCCGGTTCCAGGGACAGGGCCCGGGCCAGGGCGGCGCGCTTCGTCATGCCGCCCGACAGTTCGGCCGGCATGAGCCAGGCGTGGCGCGGCAGCAGTTCCACCATGGAGAGCTTGAGCCGTACCAGGTCCCGGATCAGATCCTCGTCGAGGACCTTCAGTTCGCGCAGGGGAAAGGCCACATTCTCATAGACGTTGAAGGCGGAAAACAGGGCACCGTGCTGGAACAGCATGCCGACGCGCCGGCGCAGCAGCTGGTCGCGCTTGACGTCGCTGGAAAACAGGGGCTCGCCGAACAGGCGCACATGTCCTTGGGTCGGCCGCAGCAGGCCGATGATGGCACGCAGCAGGGTGGTCTTGCCGCTGCCCGAGCCCCCCACCAGCGCCACCACTTCTCCCTTCTGCACTGCGAAGTCGAGCTCGCGCAACACCCAGTGGCGGCCGAAGCGCATCGACAAGTGCTCCACCTGGATGACTGGCGACGCGGTCATGGCCTCGTCGGCATGCCGATCTGCCGCGTGGCGATGGCGTAGATGGCGTCTACCAGGATCACGATGGTGATCGCCGTCACCACCGAGGAGGTGGTATTGGCCGACAGGCTTTCGGTATTGGGCTTCACCTGCAGCCCGAAATGGCTGGCGATCAGGGCCACCAGGATGCCGAAGGTGAGGCCCTTGAACAGGGCGATCCACAAGTTGGCCACCGGTACTACCTTGGGCAGGGTGTCGATGAAGAAGGCGTAGCTGATGTCCAGCTGAAATTGGGCCGAGATCATGCCGCCGATGATGGCCACGAAGCTGGTCCACAACACCAGCAGCGGCACAGCGACCGCCAGGGCGAGCACCTTGGGAAACACCAGGCGCAAGGTACGCGACACACCCATGACCGCCAAGGCATCGATCTCTTCGGTCACGCGCATGACGCCGAGCTGGGCGGTCATGGCCGAGCCGGAGCGGCCGGCAACCAGGATCGCGACCAGCACCGGCCCCATCTCGCGGACGATGCCGATGCCCAGGATATTGACGATATACACGTCGGCGCCGAAACTCCTGAGCTGCAGCGCCGACAGATAGCTCAGCACCACGCCGATGAGGAAGCCCACCAGTGCCGTCACGGGCATGGCGCGCACGCCGCTCTTGTACAGGTTGGCCGAGGTCTCGCGCCACGGCATGTCGCCCGGATGGCGCAGGATGTGGCCCACATCGAGCAGCAGCTGCCCGACGAGAATGGTGATCTCGCGCAGGTTGCGGCCGGCCTTGAAAGCAAGATCGCCGACGGCCATGAGCCATTCGAAGGGCGAACGCGGTGCCTTGCGCAGCACGCCCTTCTCCTCGGCGAGCCGGATGCGCTCGAACATCGGTGCCTGGTCCGGACGCAGGCGCACGCGGCCGGGCATGCGCCGCCCCCAGGTTCGCCAGAGCATTAGCGCGCCGACGCTGTCGAGGGCATCGACGCCACCCAGGTCCCACTCCAGTTCGGGCCGGTCGCGCTGTTGTTCCAGGGCGGCGCGCAGCCTCGGGTAAGCCGGACCGATGGCAATGAGAGTCCAGTCTCCCTGCAGGACCAGGCGCCCTCCTTCGGCATTGTCTTCTCGGGCGAGCGTAGCGCCGGCCACAGGGTTCTCCGGAAGGCGTTATAGTCGATGTGATCCGAATCCTACGCCGCCGCCCATGCTCTCCCCAGGCTGGGCTTGACGCGGAATTCCATGCCGACGCTGGCCCATTGACGGGTCTCCTCCTCCAGGGCAGCGGCGGTGAGAGGCGAGGCATCGAGCCAGGCGGACGCCACTGCCAGCTGAAAGCCCCTGTCGGTGCGACGCACGCTGAAGGCGGGCAGCGGCGCATCATCGCGTGCCCGATGCAGGATCACGGCCAGGCGCAGGCTGAATATCAGCGCCCAGTCGACGCTGTCGCGCCCGATCGCCTGCACCCTTTCCAGCTTGCCGCGATGGGCCAGCACCAGCCGCGACAGGCGCCCCTGATCCATGCGCGAAAAGCCCGGCATATCGGCATTGGCGAGGATGTAGGCGCTGTGCTTGTGGTAGCTGGAATGGGCCACGGAAATGCCGATCTCGTGCAAAGCCGCGGCCCAGCGCAGGAAGCGGGCGTGGCCGTGATCGGCCTGGGCCGCCTCGGGCAGCAACCGGGCGAGGATGTCCAGGGCGCTCGCCGCCACCCGCTCCGCCTGGCGCCGCTGCACCTGGTAGCGGCGCAGGAACTGCTCCACCGTGGCGTCGCGCATGTCGTGATGATGGTAGCGCCCGAGCAGGTCGTAGAGCACCCCCAGGCGCAGCGCGCCGTCGGAGAAGCTCATGTGGCTGAGATCGAATTCCTTGAACACGGCCGACATGATCGCCACGCCGCCGGGCAGCACGGGCAGCCGATCGGCGCGCACGCCCTGCAGGTTGAGCCGTTCGCAATCGCCGGCACGCAGCATCACTTGCTTGAGCATGTCCAGGCCGTCGCGGGTGATGCCGTGGCGGCTGAAGCCGTTTTGCTCCAGCAGATCCGCTATGGCCTTGGCGGTGCCGCTGGAGCCCACCGCCTCTTCCCAGCCCGTCTCCCGATAGCGGCCGGCGATGGTCTGCAGCTCCTTGCGCGCCGCCAACTCGGCCTGCTTCAGGCCCTGCTTGTCCACCCTGCCCTTGGGGAAATACTTCAGGCTGAAACTCACGCAGCCCATGTAGAGGGACTCCAGCTCGAGGGGCTCGAAGTTGCGGCCGATGATGAATTCGGTGGAGCCGCCGCCGATATCGACAATGAGATGCTGGGTGCGAGGGTTGGCCATGGCGTGGGCCACGCCCAGGTAGATCAGGCGCGCCTCCTCGCGTCCGGCGATCACTTCGATGGGAAAACCCAGCGCCGCCTCCGCCTGGGCCAGGAACTGGGGCGCGTTCTTGGCCACACGCAAGGTGTTGGTCGCCACCGCCCGCACCGCCCGGGGATCGAAACCGCGCAGGCGCTCGCCGAAGCGGCGCAAGGCCTCCAGGGCGCGTAACTGGGAAGGGCCGTCCAGGAACTTGTCGGCGTTCAGCCCGGCGGCCAGGCGCACCGGTTCCTTGAGGGAGTCATGGGTATAGATCTGGTCCCCCTCGATGCGTCCCACTTCCAGCCGGAAGCTGTTGGAGCCGAGGTCGACCGCGGCAATCATTTCGTATTCCATTTACTCTTCACCGCCTCGCCGTTGGACAGCGCCGGATGGCCGGGATTCTAGCACCCGCTCCGCGCAGCAAACCGTCTTGCGCTCGGGAACGAATCCTGCTTGAATGAAATTCTTCCATGGACCGCCCACTCGCTCAGCGGCGCTTCGTCGCCGAACACTTCCTCAACCGCGAACTGGGTCTGCTCGCCTTCAACCGGCGCGTCCTCGCCCAGGCGGCCGATCCCGCCGTTCCTCTGCTGGAGCGCCTGCGCTTCCTGTGCATCGTCTCCAGCAATCTCGACGAGTTCTTCGAGATTCGCGTCGCCGGCCTGAAGGAACAGATCAAGCTGGGCGCAGTAACCACCGGCACCGACGGCCGCACGCCCCAGGACGTATTCCGTCTGGTGAGCGCCGAGGCCCACACCCTGGTTGCCGAGCAATACGCCCTGCTCAATGACACCATCCTGCCGGAACTGGCGGACGACGGCGTCGTGTTCCTGCGCCGCAGCAGGTGGAACGAAGCGCAGCAGGCGTGGATCAGGGACTATTTCTTCCGGGAGGTGATGCCGGTGCTCACGCCCATCGGCCTGGATCCTTCCCATCCCTTCCCGCGCGTGCTCAACAAGAGCCTCAACTTCGCGGTGGAGCTGGAGGGCAAGGATGCCTTCGGCCGCAGCTCGCGCGCCGCCATCGTGCAGGCGCCGCGGGTGCTGCCCCGGGTGATCCGGCTGCCCCAGCATTTGAGCGACGTGCCCTACGGCTTCGTCTTCCTGTCCTCCGTGCTGCACGCTCACGTGGGCGAGCTGTTCGCCGGCATGCACGTGCTGGGCTGTTACCAGTTCCGCGTCACGCGCAACAGCGATCTGTTCGTGGACGAGGAAGAAGTGAAGAACTTGCGCATCGCGCTGCAGGGGGAGCTGCCCCAGCGGCATTTCGGCGACGCGGTGCGCCTGGAAGTGGCGGACAACTGCTCCGAGGCCATGACGGACTTTCTGCTGCAGCAGTTCGCCCTGGGCCCCGACGATCTTTACCGCGTCTCCGGCATCGTAAACCTGGTGCGCCTGATGCAGATCCCGGACGCGGTGGACCGGCCGGACCTCAAGTATCCGCCCTTCCAGCCGGGCCTGCCCAAGGTGCTGCACAAGCGCTACGACGTTTTCGCCAGCATACGCAAGCAGGACGTGCTGGTGCATCACCCCTACCAGTCGTTCAGCCCGGTGGTCGCCTTCCTGCAGCAAGCAGTGGACGATCCCCAGGTGGTGGCCATCAAGATGACGGTATACCGCACCGGCACCGATTCCATCCTCATGGAGCAGCTGGTGCGCGCCGCCCTCAAGGGGAAGGAGGTCACGGCCGTGGTGGAGCTGATGGCGCGCTTCGACGAGGAGGCCAACCTGAACTGGGCGACGCGACTGGAGGAAGTGGGAGCCCACGTGGTATACGGGGTCGTGGGCTACAAGACCCATGCCAAGATGATCCTGGTGGTGCGGCGCGAGGATGCCGGGCTGCGGCGCTACGCGCATCTGGGCACGGGCAACTATCACCCGCGCACGGCGCGCCTCTATACCGACTTCGGCCTGCTCACCTGCCACGAGGAGATCTGCGCCGACGTGAACGAAGTGTTCAAACAGCTCACCGGCCTGGGCCGCGCCGGCGAGTTGCATCATCTGTGGCAGGCGCCCTTCACCCTGCATGCCAACACCCTGGCCGCCATCCGGGCGGAAGCGGACAACGCCCACGCCGGCCGCGGCGGCCGCATCATCGCCAAGATGAACGCCCTGCTGGAGCCGGAAGTGATCGAAGCTCTGTATGACGCTTCCCGGGCGGGCGTGGAGATCGACTTGATCGTGCGCGGCGTGTGTGCTCTGCGCCCCGGCATACCGGGGGTATCGGACAACATCCGGGTGCGCTCCATCGTCGGGCGCTTCCTGGAGCACAGCCGCGTGTTCTATTTTCTGGCCGGCGGCGCGGAGAAGGTCTATCTGGGCAGCGCCGACTGGATGGAACGCAACTTCTTCCGGCGCATCGAGCTGTCCTTCCCCATCCTGGACGACAAGCTCAAGCGCCGGGTGATCAAGGAAGGTCTCAAGCCCTATCTGGCGGACAACAGCCAGGCCTGGGAGATGGATGCCGACGGCGGTTATCGCCGCAACGGCGCGCGCAGGGCGCGCTACTGCGCCCAGGAGGCGCTGCTGGCGGAACTCGCCGCGGCCGCGGCGCCGGAATGAGCCATCAATGCCGGCTGGCGGAAAACACGCTGGGTATCTCGCGGATCAGGCTTAGGGCCCGCTGCAGCTGGGGCACGCCGCTCACCTCGATGGTGAACTCCATGTGGGCCTGACCCTGGCGCGACTGGGTGTTCACCGCCGTCACGTTGATCTTCTCCCGCGACAGCACTTCCGAGATGTCCCGCAGCAGGCCCTGGCGATCCTGGGCCTCCACCATGATGTCCACCGGATAGAAGGCCGCTTCCGTCTCGCCGCCCCAGTTGGCGCCGATCACCCGCTCCGGGTTGCGCGCCGCCATGTTCTTGAAGTTGGCGCAATCGGTGCGATGCACCGACACGCCCTTGCCGCGCGTCACGAAGCCGGCGATGACGTCGGGCGGCGCCGGCTTGCAGCAGCGGCCCAGCTGCGTCAGCAGCTTGTCCACGCCCACCACCAGGATGCCGCCGCCGCTGCCCGTGGACTTGGCACGGCGCGTCTGGATCTCCGGCTCCGGTTCCGCCTGCTGGGTGTCGGGCGCGAACACGATCTGGATCTGGCGCGGCCCCACCTCGTTGCGCCCGGCCGCGAGGTAGAGCTCGTTGCCGCTGCGGAAGCCCAGCTTGTGGGCCAGCTCCTCGATGTTGGCGCCGGTCTGCCCCAGGCGCTGCAGCTCCTTGGTCACTAGCGCCCGGCCATGGGCCAGCATCTCCGCCTCCTCCTGGGCGGCGAACCATTGCCGCACCTTGGCGCGGGCGCGCTGGGTGGCCAGATAGCCCAGGTCCGGGTTGAGCCAGTCCCGCGACGGCCCGCCCTGCTTGAGGGTGATGATCTCCACCCGCTGGCCCGATTCCAGGGGAGTGTTGAGGGGCACCAGCGCCCCGTCCACCTTGGCGCCGCGGCAGCGGTGGCCCAGGTCCGTGTGCACCCGGTAGGCGAAGTCGATGGGCGTGGCGCCCCGGGGCAGATCGATCACCCGGTTCTGGGGGGTGAGCACGTAGATGGTGTCGTCGAGGGCGGCGCGCTTGAAGTGTTCCACCCACTCCGAGCTGTCGGCGATCTCGTCACGCCAGGACAGGAGCTGGCGCAGCCAGGCGATCTTGTCGTCGTAGCTGCTGTCGGCGGCCGCGCCCTCCTTGTAGCGCCAGTGGGCGGCAATGCCCAGCTCGGCATGATAATGCATTTCGTAGGTGCGGATCTGCACTTCCAGGGCACGCCCGTCCGGCACCATCACCGCCGTATGCAGGGAGCGGTAATAGTTGCCCTTGGGGTGGGAGATGTAGTCGTCGAATTCCTTGGGGATGGGCTGCCACAGGTTGTGCACGATGCCCAGGGCCGTGTAGCAGTCCTTCACCTCCTCCACCAGCACGCGCAGGGCGCGCACGTCGTACACCTCTTCGAAGTCCAGGTTCTTGCCGCGCATCTTGTTGTAGATGCTGTAGATGTGCTTGGGCCGGCCGTACACCTCGGCCTTGATGCCCGCCGCCTTCAGCTCCCGCGTCAGGCGCGCCACCGCATCGGCGATGAACTGCTCGCGCTCGACGCGGCGCTCGTCGAGCATGCGCGCGATCTTCTTGTAGGTTTGCGGCTCCAGGTAGCGGAAGGAAAGGTCCTCCAGCTCCCACTTGAGCTGCCAGATGCCCAGGCGGTTGGCGAGCGGCGCGTAGATGTCCATGGATTCCCGCGCCATTTCCTGCCGTTGTTCGCTGGGAAAATCGCCCAGGTAGCGCAGCGTCTGGGTGCGGGAAGCCAGCCGCAGCAGTACCACGCGCACGTCTTCCACCATGGCCAGCAGCATCTTGCGCAGGATCTCGGCCTGGGCGCGCACGTCGGGTGCCGGCGAGTTGGCCGTGGCTCGCGTCACCAGGCGCAGGCCGTTCAGGCGCTGCAGCCCGTCCACCAGCCGCGCCACGGGCTCGCCGAAGCGGCTGCCGATCTGCTCCTTGGCATCGGGCAAGGCGTCCGCGGCGGCGAACAACAGGGCGGCAAGCCGCGTCTCCAGGTCGAGCTTGAGGGAAGCGATAATCAAGCCCATGCCCACGGCGTGGTGCCAGACGTCCTCGCCGCTGGCGAGCTGCCTGCCTTCGTAGAGGGGCCGGATCAGGTCGATAGCCGCCTCCAGCTGGCGACGCGCTTCGGGCGCCAGGCCTTCGGCCAGCATGTCAACGGGCGCCTCTTCGACGCCCGCGTGGGCCACGGAATGAATGACGGAAACCATAAGTGAAATTATAAGATCTGGACGGGATCCAGTCTGCGCGCGCGTCTAACCGGCTGAGTGGGGGTAAGTCTCCATTGGAGCCGGACGGCTTATCGCCGATAATCTCCCCCCATGAATCGTCCCGTCACCGAAGCCTCGCTGTCTTCCCGCTGGCGTGTTTCCCCTTATCTGCTGCTGGCACTCACAGCCCTGTTGTGGTCGGGCAACTGGGTCGTTGGACGGGGTATCCGGGAGGACGTTCCCCCCATCGCCCTCAGCTTCTGGCGCTGGGTGATCGCTTTGCTTTGTCTGCTGCCCATGGCTTGGCCCCATGTGCGGCGGCAGTGGCGCATCCTGCTGCGCCAATGGAAGGTGCTGGCGGTCCTGGGCGTGTTCGGCGGCGCCTGCCACAACGCCCTGACCTACGTCGGGCTAGTCCATACCACCGCCACCAATGGCGTGCTGCTGGCCTCTGCCACCCCCATCATGATCATCGGCCTGTCCTGGGCCCTGCTGGGCAAGCGCCTGCGCCGGCTGGAAGGCGTCGGCGTGGCGGTATCCTTGAGCGGCATCCTGGTCATTGTCTCCCACGGCGAGTGGGCGCGCCTGCTGGAACTGCGCCCCAATGTGGGTGATCTATGGATACTGGTGGCCATGTTGTTCTGGGCGCTGTATACGGTGCTGCTGGCCCGGCGCCCGCCGGGGCTGCATCCCTATTCCTTCCTGGCGGCGATTTCCGTGGTGGGCCTGGTGGCCTTGGCTCCCTTCTACGGGCGGGAGATGGCGGCCGGACGGCTGATCGTCCCCACGGTGGAGGCCTTCGCCGCGATGGCCTATGCGGGGGTTTTCGCCGCCCTGCTGGGCTTTATCTTCTGGAACAAGGCGGTGGCGGAAGTGGGGAGCAACAAGGCGGGATTGTTCATGCATCTCATGCCGGCCTTCGGCACCCTGCTGTCGGTGATCTTTCTCGGGGAACGGCCTTACATCTTCCATTTCATCGGTATCGCCCTGATCCTGGCCGGCATCTTCCTCACGGCCCGGAGCCGTGGGCGCCTGCCTGCGGCCGACTGACATGTGGTTTCGCAACGCCCGACGCCGCACCAGCCGCTCCACCGTGGATGAGGCCCAGTGGCGGCGCGTCGAGGAGGGACTGCCTTTCCTCCATCACCTGGATGCGAAGGACCGGCAGCGCCTGCGCGAACTGGCCCTGCGCTTTTTGGGGGAGAAGGAGCTGTACGGCGCCCACGGCATGGAGCTGTCCAACGAGGTGCGCCTGTCCATTGCGCTGCAGGCCTGCCTGCCCATCCTCAACCTGGGGCTGGAGTATTACGCCGGCTGGGTCGGCATCGTGGTCTATCCGGGGGATTTCATCGTGCCACGGGAGGTCATGGACGAGCACGGCGTGGTGCACCAGTACCAGGACCAGCTGGCCGGCGAGGCCTGGGAGGGCGGACCGGTGCTGCTGTCCTGGTTCGACGAGGCCGAGGCCGGCGACGGCATGAACGTGGTCATCCACGAGTTCGCCCACAAGATCGACATGCTCAACGGCGCCCCCGACGGCCTGCCGCCCCTGCATGCGGACATGGACCGGCGCCGCTGGGCGGCCGCCTTCAAGAGCGCCTACGAGGACTTCTGCCGCCGCGTCGAGGGGGGCGAGGAGACGGCCATGGACCCCTATGGCGCCGAGCATCCGGCCGAGTTCTTCGCGGTGGCGAGCGAAATGTTCTTCGAGGCGCCCGAGCTGCTGCTGGCGGAGTACCCGGCGGTGTACGAACAGCTGCACCTGTTCTACCGGCAGGATCCCGCCGCCCGCATCAAACCGTGAAGCGCCTGCTGATCGTCTTCCACAGCCAGAGCGGCAATACAGAACGCATGGCCCAGGCGGTGCTGCGCGGCGCGCGGCAGATCGAAGAAACCGAGACGGTGCTGCGGCGCGCCTTCGATGCCAGCCTGGAGGATCTGCTCGGCTGCCATGGCCTGCTCATCGGCACGCCGGAAAACTTCGGCTACATGTCGGGGGCCGTGAAGGACTTCTTCGACCGCACCTACTATCCGGCCGAGGGCAAGACCATCGGCCTGCCCTACGCCATCTTCGTCAGCGCCGGCAATGACGGCACCGGCGCGGTCACCCAGATCGAGCGCATCGCCAACGGCTACGGCTGGAAGCGCGTCGCCGAGCCCGTCATCGCCCGCGGCGGCCTGCACCCGGACGACTTGGCCCGCTGCGAGGAGCTGGGGGCGACCCTGGCCGCGGGCATCGCCTTCGGCGTTTTCTAGCGGCAGCGTGCCGCCTTACTCGAGGGACGAGATGAAACGGACCATCGCCTCCAGGGTGATCTGGGGCTGGTCGCGATGGGGCGAGTGGCGGCAGTCGGCCAGCTCCAGGATTTCCGTCGCCGGCACCCGCGCAGCGATGGCGCGCAGCTGAGCCATGGTGCCGTACTCGTCGTCGGTCCCCTGGATGGCGAGCACCGGGCAGGCGATGTTGGGCAGATACTCCTCGATGTTCCAGGAACGAAAGTCCGGGTGCAGCCACACGTCGTTCCAGCCCCAGAAGGTCTTGTCCGCATCCTGATGATAGCGCGCCAGTTTCTTCGGCAGGTCGGTGGTGAGGTAGGCGTCCCGCGCCTGGGCGATGCTGGCGATGGAGATATCCTCCACGAACACGTGGGGCGCCATGAGGATCAGGCCCGCTACCTGCCACTTGCCGGCACCGGCATGGATCAGCGCGATGGAGCCGCCGTCGCTATGGCCGACGAACACCGGCCGCTCGATCTCCAGCTTGTGCAGCAGCTCGGGCAGCGCCACCAGCGCTTCGTCGTGCATGTAGCGTATGGGGAACGGTGCCTCCAGCACGTCCGACTGGCCATAACCGTAACGGGAGTACACCAGGGTGCGGCAGCCGGTTGCCGCCGCCACACGCGCCGGGAAGTCGCGCCACATGGCCACGGATCCCAGGCCCTCATGGAGAAACACCAGGGTGGGACGATGCAGTTGATGCTCCGGGTAGAGCCGGTATTCGAGGCGGCGCCCGCCCACCGTGACGAATGAACTGTGTTCCATTGGCTTCGCTGCCTACAAACTCAAGTAACGGTGCATGACTTCGGGATTGGAACTGAGCTCCGCCGACGAGCCGGCGAACACCACCCGGCCCTTGACCAGCACCACGCAGCGATGGGCCAGGCCCATCACCGCCCCATAGTTCTTGTCCACGATCACCGTGGCGATGCCCGACGCGCGGATGGTCTTGATGATGGACCAGATCTCCCGGGCGATCAGGGGCGCCAGGCCTTCCGTCGCCTCGTCCAGGATCAGCAGGTCGGGGTTGGTCATGAGGGCGCGGCCGATGGTGAGCATCTGCTGCTCACCGCCGGAGAGCTGGCCGCCGCCGTGGTTCAGGCGCTCGCCCAGGCGCGGGAAGGTGGCGATCACCCGGTCGAAACCCCAGTCGCGCCGGCCGTCCACTCCCGGCCGCGCCGCCATGACGAGGTTTTCGCGCACGCTCAAATTGGGAAAGATGCCGCGCCCTTCCGGCACATAGGCGATGCCGCGGCGCGCGATGCTGTGGGGCGGGGCGTGGGTCATGTCTTCGCCGCGCACGCTCACCCGGCCCTGGCGCGGTCGCACCAGGCCCAGCATGCTGCGGATGAGGGTGGTCTTGCCCATGCCATTGCGGCCCATGAGACCGATGGTCTCGCCCTTGGCCACTTCGAAGTCGACGCCGCGCAGCACATGGCTGGCGCCGTAGTAGGTATGCAGCCCGTCGGCCCGCAGCAGCACTTCAGACATCGAGCAGCTCCTCGCCGCCCAGATAGGCCATTTGCACCGCCGGACTGGCCCGCACCGCCTCGGGCTCGCCCGACTCCAGCACCTCGCCGTTGACCATCACCGTGAGGTGGCCGGCGACGCTGAACACTGCCTCCATGTCGTGCTCGATGAGCATGATGGCGTGATCCGCCGCCAGCCTGCCTATGAGTTCAACGATGCGCAGCGACTCGTGGGGCCCCATGCCCGCCAGGGGCTCGTCCAGGAGCAGCACGCGCGGCCGGGTGGCCAGGCACATGGCGATTTCCAGTTGCCGCTGCTCGCCGTGGGACAGGGTGGCGGCGACCCGGTCGCGCCTGGCCGCGAGACCCGCGGCCTCCATCGCCTCCTCGGCCAGGCGATTGATGTCGGCGAAGGCCTCGGCACGGCGGAAAATGCGCCAGGCATGGGGCGTGCGCGACTGGGCGGCCAGGCGGCAGTTCTCGAACACCGTGAACGGCAGGAAGATGTTGGTCTTCTGGTAGCTGCGGCCTATGCCCAGGCGCGAGATCTCGTCCGACGTGAGACCGGCCAGATCCCGGCCCTGGTACCACACGGAGCCGGAGGTGGGTGGCAGGTCGCCCGACAGCAGGTTGGTCAGGGTGGACTTGCCGGCGCCATTGGGGCCGATTACCGCATGCACCTGGCCTACGTGCAGCTCGAGGGACACCCGGTCCACGGCGATCAGGCCGCCGAAGCGCTTGGTGAGGCTTTCCGTGCGCAGAATGGGATCACTCATCGCCCGCCTCCATCGCCTTGGCGCGGCCCAGGCGCGCCACCAGGCCGGCCAGGCCGCTGGGCAGGAAGAGAGCCACCAGGATCACCACCAGGCCCATCAGCAACTGCCAATGCTTGGCGAAGGCGCCCAGCACCGCCTGGTTGGACAGAACCTCCTGCAGCAGCACGAAGGCGAAGGCGCCGATGACCGGGCCGAACAGGGTGCCCATGCCCCCCAGGATCACCATCATGAGGACGGCGCCGGACTGGTGCCAGGACAGGATCTCCGGATTGACGAAGCCGAATTGCAGCGCCGCCAGATACCCCGCCAAGCCCGCCAGGGCGCCGGACAGCACATAGGCCGCCAGCTTGTAACGGAACGTGGCGAAGCCCAGCGCCCGCATACGGTGCTCGTTGGTCTTGATGCCCAGCAGCGCATGGCCGAAGGTCGAGCGCAGCACCATGCGCAGGAACCCATAGACGACAATCATCATGATCCACACGAAGTAATAGAAGTGCCGGGCCTCGTCCAGGTTGAGCAATGACGTCCCGCCCACCTTGATCTCGGGCTTGATGTAGATGTAGATGCCGTCGGATCCCCCGCCCAGCTTGGTGTCGTGGAACAGGAAGAACAGCATCTGGGCGAAGGCCAGCGTCACCATGATGAAGTAGACGCCGCTGGTGCGCAGCACCAGGAAGCCGGTCACCAGGGCGAAGGCGGCGCACAGGGCAACGGCCGCCGGCAGGCTGGTCCACAGGTTGGGCGCCTCGTACTGGGGCGTCATCAAGGCCACCGCATAGCCCGCCAGGCCGAAGAAGGCGGCGTGGCCCAGGCTGATCAGCCCGGTGTAGCCCACCAGCAGATCCAGGCTCATGGCGAAGATCGCCATGATCATGATCTTGGACAGGAGCTGGGTATAGAACTTGGACTCGACGAAGGGGAACAACAGCAGCAGCAGCGCCGCCGCGGCCAGGGTGAGGGTCAGGGCGCGAGTGGACTGCTGCATGCTATGCCCGCTTGAACAGGCCTTCCGGCCGCCACAGCAGTACCAGGGCCATCAGCACATAGATGGTCATGCCGGCGGCCTCGGGCACCAGCACCTTGCCGAAGGTGTCCGCCATGCCGATCAGGATGGCTGCCAGCAGCGCGCCGCGCACCGAGCCGATGCCGCCGATGACCACCACCACGAAGGAGATGATCAGCACCTGGGCGCCCATGTTGGGGAACACCGAGGATACGGGCGCGGCGATCATGCCGGCGAAGGCCGCCAAGGCCACGCCCAGGGCGAACACCAGGGTGTAGATGAGCTTGATGTTGATGCCCAGGGATTGAACCATCTCGCGGTTGCTGGCGCCGGCGCGGATCATCATGCCCAGGCGCGTCTTCTGGATGAGCACGTACATGGCCAGGGCCAGGGCCAGGCACGCGCCGGAGATGACCAGGCGGTACACCGGATAGCTGAGGGTCTCGGTCAGGGGAATGGAGAAGTTCAGCAGCGCCGGTATGGCGACGCCGTGCACGTCGTCGCCCCAGATGATGCTGCGCAATTCCTCGAACACCAGGATGAGGCCGTAGGTGAGCAACACCTGGTAGAGATGGTCGCGCTGGTAGAGATGCTGAAACAACAACCGCTCCAGCACGATGCCCAGGATCACCGCCAGCACCACGCCCAGCAGCACCGAAGCCAGCAGGCTGCCGGTCATGGCCGAGAGGGAAAACGCCAGATAGGCCCCGACCATGTAGAAGCTGCCATGGGCCAGATTGATGATGCCCATGATGCCGAACACCAGGGTCAGGCCGCTGGCGACCAGGAACAGCAACAGGCCGTACTGCAGGCCGTTGAGCAGTTGAATGAGGATGAAGCTGATGTCCATTTTGTGAAAGGGTGAGGAGTAAGGAGCCAACAAAAAGCCCTCAGCACTGCGACCGAGGGCTCTTCGATGCGAGTGAGCGGGACACCGGTCCCCTCACTCCCTACCCCTCACTCCTTACGCGTTCTCATCCCATCTTGCAGCCGCGAGCCGGATCGGCCAGGGCCTTGTGGGCCACCGACACGTACTTGTTCTCCTTGCCCACCACCTTGCGCAAGTAGATGTCTTGCACCGGGTTGTGGGCTTTGGACATGGTCCACTTGCCGCGCGGACTGTCGATCACCGCCTTCTCCATGGCGGCGATGATCTCGTTCTTCTTGCCAAAGTCGCCATTGACCGCCTTGGCACCGAGGACCAGCAACTGCCCGGCGTCGTAGCCCTGAACGGCATACACGTCGGGCTGCAGCTTGAAGGTCTTGGCGTAGGCCAGACGGAAGCTCTTGTCCTTGGGAATATCCAGGGAATCGGCGTAATGCAGGGTCGTCTCCAGGCCTTCCGCCGCATCGCCCACGGCGTCGAGCACGCCGTCGGTGAGGAAGCCCGAGCCGAACAGGGGAATCTTGCCCTTGAGGCCCGCCGCCTGCCAGTCCTTGATCAGCTTGGCAGCGCCGCCGCCGGCAAAGAACACGAACACCGCGTCCGGCTTGAGGGAGGCGATCTCGGTCAGCAGCGGCTGGAATTCCACGTTGGGGAAAGGCAGCCACAGCTCCTTGACGATCTTGCCGCCGGCCTTGGTGAAGCCTTCCTTGAAGCCGTTGATGGCCTCCTCGCCGGCGCCGTACTTCCAGGCCATGGTCACCACGTTCTTCATGCCCCGGTCGGCCAGCACCTTGCCCATGGGGTAGGAAGGCTGCCAATTGCTGAAAGAGGTGCGGAAGATGTTGGGCGCGCACAACGGGCCGGTGGCGGCATCCGCTCCGGCGTTGGGGATGATCAGCAGCGTGCCGCTCTCGCGCGCCACCTTCACCATGCCCATGGCCACGCCCGTGTGCACCGTGCCGACCAGCACGTCCACCTTGTCCCGCTGCACCAGCTTGTTGGTGTTCTCGGGTGCCTTGGCGGGATCCGATTCATCGTCGACCGTGAAATACTCGACCTCGCGCCCGCCCAGCTTGTTGCCGTTCTCCTGAATGGCCAGCTTCAGGCCGTTGGTGATGGCAACGCCCAGTTGGGCGTAGGTTCCGGTGTAGGGCAGCATGAGGCCCACGCGCACCTTGGCCGATTGGGCCAGGGCCAGGCCCGAGGGCAGCATGCCCAGCGCCGTGGCACCGGCCAGCGCCGCGCCGCCGAGTAGGAATTCGCGGCGGTCGATGCCCATCTTGTCCTTTTCGCTCATATTGTCTCCTCCAGGTGTGTTGTGATTGGGTGCAGACGGCGGGGCGGTCCGCTCCCGTTGTTCGGCGCGGCTATCACAACATTTCCGTTCCGGTGCGTCAACCGATACGCGCTTCCTGACGCAGGCGGAAGCGCTGGATCTTGCCCGTGGCGGTCTTGGGCAGCTCGCTGCGGAACTCGAGCCAGCGCGGATACTTGTAGGGCGCCAGACGCGTCTTCACGTGCTGCTTCAGCGCCTCGGCGAGCTCCGCCGTCTGCTGCACGCCCGGCTTGAGCACGACGTAGGCCTTGGGCTTGATCAACTGATCCTCGTCGGCGACGCCCACCACCGCCGCCTCCAGCACGGCGTCGTGGGTCATGAGGGCGGCTTCCACCTCGAAGGGCGAGACATAGATGCCGCTCACCTTGAGCATGTCGTCGGAGCGGCCGCAGTACTGGTAGTAGCCCTCCGCATCCTGCACGTACTTGTCACCGCTGCGGGTCCAAGGGCCGAGGAAGGTGTTGCGGGAGCGCTCCTTGTTGTTCCAGTACATGAGCGCGGAGGTCGGGCCGCTGATCTGCAGCTCGCCGATCTCGCCCGGCGGCACCGGGTTGCCGTCCTCGCCCACCAGCCGCACCTCATAGCCGGGCACCGGCCGCCCCGTGGTGCCGTAGCGCACGTCACCGGGCCGGTTGGACAGGAAGATGTGCAGCATCTCGGTGGAGCCGATGCCGTCGAGGATGTCCACGCCGAAATGCTCGGTCCAGCGCTTGCCGATATCCGCCGGCAGCGCCTCGCCGGCGGAGGTGCAGGCGCGCAGGCGCAGCTCTTCGCGCCTGGGCAGATCGGGACTGGCGAGCAGCGCCGCATACAGGGTCGGCACGCCGTAGAAGATGGTCGGCCGGTGCTGGCGCAGGCGCTGGAACACGGACTGGGGCGTGGGCCGCTCGGCCATGAGCACCGTGGTGGCACCCACCGCCAAGGGGAAGGACAGGCCGTTGCCCAGGCCGTAGGCAAAGAACAGCTTCGCCGCCGAGAACACCACGTCGTCCTCCCGTATGCCCAGCACACCGCGGCCGTAGAGCTCGGCCGTCTGGATCATGTGGGAGTGCAGATGCACCGTGCCCTTGGGCGTGCCGGTGGAACCGGAGGAGTACAGCCAGAAGCACATGTCGTCGCAGGTGGTGGGCGCCGGCTCGAGCTGCGGCGCGCCCTTGGCCGACAGGTCGGCGAAGCGCATATGGCCCTGGGCGTCGTTGCCGGAGACGATGACGTGCTTCAGGAAGCGGTGCTTGGCGACGATGGGCGCGAACTGGGGCCACAGGGCCTCGGACACGATCAGCGCCCGGGCGCGGGAATCACCCAGCATGAAATCGTAATCGGCGGAGGTCAGCAGGGTGTTGACGGCGATTGGAACGATGCCCGCCTTGATGCTGCCGAGAAAGGCGGTGGGAAAATCGATGGTGTCGAGCAGGCACAGCATCACCCGGCTCTCCACGTCCAGGCCCAGGGACAGCAGGGCATTGCCGAAGCGGTTCACCCGCTCGGCGAGCTCGCCGTAGGTGTAAGTGCCTTGGTCGTCAACGTAAGCGGTCTTGGCCGCCCTGCCCGCCTGCAGGTTGCGTTCGATCAGGTCGTGGGCGGCGTTGTAGTCCCGCGGCACGACCACGCGGGGCAGACGAGTGCTATGGTCGGCCGAACTGAGTTGCGCCATGGCCGGGTCTCCTTTGGTGTGAACCGTTGCGCCGTTATGTAAGAAACTGGGGTCAGCCCTTGGTGAACTCGATGGCCCCATCGGGCAGCAGATAGAGTACCAAGGCCTTGCCCTCGCTCACCGTGGGATGGTGGGCGCTGCCGGGGCCGTATACCAGCCAGCCCTTGCCGCGGCCGTCGAAGCGGGCGGTGGCATCGAGGGGCATGATCATGTCGATCTCGCCGTTGGGGTGGCGATGATGGGGTCCCTTGACGTCGGTCATCTCCACCACGTCCACGCTGAAGCCGTGGGTGGCGGGGCCGGGTTTCAGCACCCGGCCAAACTTGATGCCGCCTGCCTCCCGGTTGCACATCCAGCCGGCGGCGACCGCGGCCCGACAGGCTTCGAAAATGCTGTTGAACAGAGGACCGTCTGCGGGGAATTCCCGGTTGAGGCTGCGCTCCAGCTCACCGTCCAAGGACAGGCCTTGAATACGTTCCGTCACCTGGGCGATCAGGTCGGAGAAGCGATTTACTTCCATTTGTCTCCTCGCGGCGATTTCACCGGCATAATAGCGCACCCGTCCCTTCGCCCTGCGACCCCTGGCCGAACCGGCCGGTGCGCCCGGAACAAGGAAAGACGCGGGATTTGCGGATCTGGGAGCGCGTTTCTTGTGCAATCCATTATAATGCATGAGATGAGCTTTACAAGCGGTATATTGCAAGCATCCCAGTTCCTTCATTGAGTTTTAGGCGCCGGAAAGGATTTTTGCCATGGCGGCTGATGCGTTGAGCGGCATCCCCTCGGCCCAGGCCGAGGATGAGGACTATTTGCAGCTCCTCGGGGGACGCGTGCGCGATGCGCGCAACCGGCTGGCCCTGAGCCGCAAGGCCTTGGCGGCCCGCTCCGGCGTCTCGGAGCGCTACCTGGCGCAGCTGGAGAGCGGCCAGGGCAACATCTCCATCCTCCTGCTACGCCAGGTGGCGCGCGCCCTGGACACCACGCTGCCGGAGCTGCTGCGTGAAGAGCAGGACCGACCCATCGAATTCACGCTGCTGCTGCAATACCTGGACAAGCTGTCGCCCAAGAAGCTGCTACAGGCGAAGAACATCCTCGTCAGCGCCTTCGGAGAGCAGAGTCCCGCCGAGCGGCGCAACCGCATTGCCCTCATCGGCCTGCGCGGCGCCGGCAAATCGACCCTTGGGCGGCTGCTGGCCGAACGCCTGGCCCTACCCTTCATCGAACTGGACGACGAAGTGGAGCGGGAAGCCGGCGTGCCCTTGTCGGAGATCTTCTCCCTCTATGGCCAGAACGCCTACCGGCGGCTGGAGCGCCGCTGCCTGGAGCGGGTGCTGGAGAGCCACAAGCGGGCCGTCATCGCCACCGGCGGCGGCCTGGTGAACGACGCCGCCACCTACGAGCTGCTGCGCTCCACCTGCTACACCGTATGGCTGCGCTGCACGCCGGAAGAGCACATGCAGCGGGTCATCGCCCAGGGCGACCTGCGCCCTATGAGCGGACGCGAGGAAGCCATGGCGGATCTGCGCCGCATCCTGGCCGAGCGCCACGACCTGTACAGCATGGCCGACGCTATCGTGGACACTTCCGGGCGCCCGGCCGAGGATTCCCTGGCGCAACTGCTCAGCCTGCACAACGCGGAAGGCTAGAAATTACTTGGCAGCGCGGCAGCCGAACAGCAGGGGCGAGCCGTTGCGCTCTACATAGGCCTCCCCGCCCCTGAGCCACAGGGTGGTGCGGCCGTCGCTGTATTTCTGGCCGGAAGCGCTGGTGACGCGGCGCAGGGTGACGTCGGACTTGTCGCCCGGGAAACGGGCTGTGGCGGAATCCGCGGCGATCGCCGCCTGGAAGCCGCCGCCGCTGCCGCACTGGAAGGCGGTCCTGCCGCCCAACCAGCCGCCGCCCAGACTGCCGCAGCCGGCAAGCAGGAGGGAGGCCAGTGCGGCGGCCCATGATGCTGTCCGCGGCCGGGTCATGGGGTTTCCTGTCCTTGGAGGAGGAAGTCGCGCACGATGTTCACCTGCATGTCATCGAGAAACATCGGCGCATGCCCGACGTCGGGTATCTCCACCACCTGCGCCGCCGGACCGCGCCTGGCCATCTCCGCCAGGGCGGCGGCGGGGAGCAGGTCGGACTGGGCGCCGCGCACCACCAGGGTGGGACAGCGCACCGCATCATAGACCGGCCACAGGCTCACGTCCTCGTCGCCCATGGCCTTGCGGAAGGGCTCGGCGATGCCCGGGTCATAGTGCATCTCATAGCCGCCGTCCTTGGCCGGGCGCACCACGTTCTCCGTCAGATGACGCCACTGCTCGTCGCTTAAGTCGCCGAAAGGCGCACTGATGGTGCGCACGTAACGCTCCGCTTCCTCGAAGCTGGCGAAGGTGGGCGCCTGGCCCAGATATTCGCCCAATCTCTTGAGCGACACGGCGGTGATCACCGGCCCCACATCGTTCAGCACCAGGCGCGTGATGGGGTTGCCGGGCAGGCTGGCCAGGGTCATGCCGATCAGCCCGCCCATCGAGGTTCCCACCCAATGCACCGTCTCCACGTCCAGGCGCGCGATGAGCGTCACCATGTCGTTCACGTAGGTGGGAATGGCGTAATGGTCCTTGACCGGCAGCCAGTCGCTCCTGCCGCGCCCGACCACGTCGGGACAGACCACGCGGTAATGCCGGCACAGGCGGCTCGCCAGGAAATCGAAATCGCGGCCGTTGCGGCTCAGGCCGTGCACGCAGATCAGTACGCGCTTGTTGCCGGGATCGCCCCATTCCCGGTAGGCCATGCGATGCAGTCCGTGGGGGCCGAGGCATTGCACGCTGCGTTCGCGCATGGGCAGCTGGTCGTTCGAAGCCATCGGTATGTCTGTCTCCTTCAATGGGCTTGCCGCACCAGAGTCTACCATCGCCCGGTCAGACTCCGTGCCAGTAGCGCCTGTCCACTTCCCGCTGCAGTTCGACCATGCTGCCCTGCGCGCCTATCCGCAGGGTGACGGCGCCGTCCCGGTCGGTGCGCAGCAGGCGTGCCCCCGCGTCCAGGTAGCGGGCCGTCACGTCGGGATGGGGATGGCGGAAACGATTGCGATAGCCCGCAGTGACAATGGCGGTGGCCGGCGCCACGGCGGCGACAAAATCCTCGCCGGAGGAAGTCTTGCTGCCATGATGGGGCACCAGCACGACGTCGGCCGCGATATCCTCGCGCCCGCGCGCCAGCAGCGCCCGCTCCGACGGAGTTTCTATGTCGCCGGTCAGCAGCACGCGGCGGCCGCCGGCGCTGACGCGCAGCACGCAGCTCAGATCGTTGCTCTTGCGCAGCGCCTGGTAGTCGGCCCAGCGCGGATGCAGCATGTCGAAACGCACGCCGTCCCATTCCCATGACTGGCCGGCAAAACAGGGGCGGTGGCCTTCCGCCTCGCGCAGCCCGGCCTGCTCCGGCAGCGAGCTGGCGATCCAGTCCACCGCCAGGCCGTCCAGCACCGACAGCACGCCGCCCGAATGGTCCTTGTCCTGATGGGTCACGATCAGGCCATGGACGCGGCCCACGCCCATGGCGCGCAAATAGGGAAGAATCACCCGGTTGCCGCCGTTGGCGTCCGGCGAGTACAGGGGCCCGGTGTCATAGAGCAGGTCATGGCTGCGCGTCTGCACGTGCACCGCCAGCCCCTGGCCGACATCGAGCACCGTCATCTTCACTTCGCCCGGGGCGGGCCGCTCGGGCGCGGCGGTCAGCAGCGGCAGCAGCAGCGGCGCGCCCAGCCAGCGCGCCGGGAAGCCGCGCGGCAGCAGCAGCCAGACGCAGCCGGCAGCGCCCAGCAGCAGCGTCCAGGGGGGCGGGGCCGCCTGTTGCCAGACCGCGGCGGGCAGGTCCGCCAGGCGCTCCAGCAGCCGCATAAGCCAGGACAACAGGGCGTGATCGAGCAGCAGCAGCGCGTCTGCCGGCAACACGGCGCCCAGCAGCGCCAGCGGCGTGATGACCAGGCTGACGACGGGAATGGCCACGGCGTTGGCCAGGGGCGACACCAGGGACAACTGCTGGAACAGCGCCAGCAGCGCCGGCACCAGGCCGATGGTGACCGCCCATTGGGCCCTGCCCCACTGGGCCAGCCGGGAGCCCGGCGCCAGGCGCCCGCTGCCGACGAAGAACAGCACGGCGACGGCGCCGAAGGACAGCCAGAATCCCGCCGACAACACGGCCCACGGATCGGCGATCAGCACAGCCAGCAGGGCCAGGGCCAGCACCCGGCTGGAAGCGGCGATGCGTCCCAGCCACAGGGCCGCGCCCACCACCGCCAGCATGTAGAGGGTGCGCTGCGCCGGCACCCCGAAGCCCGCCAGCAGGGCGTAGAGCAGCGCGCCGGCGGCCCCGGCTGCCACCGCCGCCTTCTGCGCCGGCAGGCGCAGCGCCCAGGACGGAAAGCGCCGCCAGCACCAGGACACGGCAAGCCCGAACAGCCCGGCGACCATGGTCACATGCAGTCCGGATATGCTCATGAGATGGGTGGTGCCGGTCCGGCTGAACACCTGCCACAGGCCGGTTTCGATGGCCCGCTGGTCTCCCACCACCAGCGCCACCAGCACGCCGGCGTAATCGTGCTCGGGCAGAACCGTCAGGAAACGGCTGCGTATCTCCTCGCGCAGGCGCTCAATCGCATAGCCCGGCCGCCATACGAAGGCATCCAGCCGGCCGCCGGCCGCCCGGACATAGCCGGTGGCGCGAATGCCGCGCTCGAACAGATAGGCTTCGTAATCGAAGCCATGGGGATTGCGGTTGCCGTGGGGCCGCTTGAGCCGCACCGTAAGCTGCCAGCGCTCGCCCGCATGCACCGGCTGGGGCGCCTGGGCGCCCTCCTCCACCTCGCCCCGGCCCTGGTACCAGGCCAGCAGCAGACGCGAGGGCACCGCGGCGTCTGCCCCTTCCACCGCAAACTGGAAGCGCACACCGTTCTCGAAGGCCTGGGGCAGATCGGCGATCACGCCGACCAGGCGCACGTCACGCCCCTCGTTTTCCTCGGGCAGGGCATCGGCCAGGCGCCAATGGGCGGCGACGCTCGCCCAGACGAAACCCGCGATCAGCGCGGCGCCGGCCGCCAACACCGGCCGGGCCCCGCGCCGGGCGGCAAGACCGGCGCCCAGCGCCGGCAGCGCGGCGGTACCCGCCAGCGCCAGCAACAACGTCACGTCGGGCAGCTGCGCCTGCTGCTGGCACAGCCAGACGCCGAGGGCGAAGGCGAGGATTGACAAGCGCATGGGGCGATTCTACGACGTCCGGCCCTCCCCGTTTCCGTTAGAATTCGGCCAAGGGGATCCATGCGCCGTCATCTTCGCAAGTACCTGCCAGACCACGAGGCCGTATGCGGCAAGCGCTGGCTGGCCCCCTTCCGCAACACGCTGCTGCATCCGCGCCTGTGGCATCTCAACCGCCACTCGGCGGCCGGGGCCGTCGCCGTGGGACTGTTCTGCGGCCTGATCCCCGGCCCCTTCCAGATGGCAGGCGCCGCCATTCTGTGCGTGGCCCTGCGGGTCAATCTGCCCCTGGCCCTGCTCACCACCCTCTACACCAATCCCCTCACTATCGTGCCCCTTTACGTGGCGGCCTACGGTTTGGGCCGCCTGGCCCTGGGCACGGGCGGCCAGTTCGTGGCGCCGCCCGAATGGGGCGTGGCCGGCCTGGTCACCTGGGTAGAGGAGCTGGCGCGGTGGATGGCGGCCCTAGGCAAACCCCTAGTACTGGGACTGGTGCTGCTGGCCTGCCTGCTGGCCGCTGCCGGCTACGTGGCGGTGCGCATCGCCTGGCGCTACTACCTGGTGTGGGCCTGGCGCAAGCGCCGGCAGCGCCGGGCCGCCGGCTGAACGTGCCGCTTAGGCAACGCGAAAACGCGTCACGGCCGAGTTCAGTTCCGCCGCCAGGTGTTCCATCTCCTGGGCGGTGCGCGCCGCAGCCGCGGCGGCAGCGCTGTTCTCCTCGGCCATACGGGCGATGCGCTCCACGTTGCGCGCGATGTCGGTGCTGGCCACACCCTGCTCCTTGAGGGCCAGGGAAATCTCGTGGATGGTGTGCACCACCTGACCCGCCCCCTCCTGGATGCGCTGCATGGACTCGCCGGCGCGATGGGCCAGTTCCACCCCGCCGCTCACGCGCCCGACGCCGCTGTGCATGGCAGCCACCGCCTCCGCCGTACCCTTCTGGATGGCCGCCACCATGGCGGCGATCTCCTGGGTGGAGTTGCCGGTGCGCTCGGCCAGCTTGCGCACCTCGTCGGCCACCACGGCGAAGCCGCGCCCGCTCTCCCCGGCACGCGCCGCCTCGATGGCAGCATTGAGAGCCAGCAGGTTGGTCTGCTCGGCGATGTCCTTGATCACCTTGACGATGGCGGTGATCTGGTCGGACTGCTCGCCCAGGCGCTCGATGATCCTGGCCGAGGCCGAGACGTCCGTGGCGATGCCGTTGATCTCACGCACCGTCTCCTGCACTACGCCGCCGCCGTCGGCCGACAGCCGGCCCGAGCGTTCAGACACTTCCTGGGCGGTCTCGGCGTTCTTGCTGATCTCGTCGATGCTGACGGTCATCTGCTGAATCGCTGCCGCCATGTTCGATGCCGCTTCACTCTGCTGCCCGGAGCTGCCCGACACCTGCCCGGCCGAGCGCGCCAGCGCCGCCGACGAGGCCGATACTTTGGCGGCGCCCGCCTGGATGCTGCGGATCAGCTCCGCGAAACTCGCCGCCATGGCATTGAAGCGCTCCGCCACAAGGCGCAGCTCGTCGCGCGCCCGCGTCTCGATGCGGGCGGCGAGATCGCCCGAGGCAAGCCGGTCGGTGCCGGTCGTGAGTTCCCTGATGGTGCCGGTGATCGCCATATAGGAGGCGGCCAGCAGGTAGGCGACCACCAGCGCCGCCACCACGGCGATGCCGATGCTCACGTGGAACTGGGCCTCCAGGCGGCGCATGCGCTCGGTGATGAGGTTTTCCGCCGTGGGCAGCAGGACCGTGTTGAGCTGTCCGTAGCCGATGTCGATGGCATCGGTGGCCTTGGCGAAGAACACGCCGGCCTCGCTGACGGGGCGCCCGGTGACGATCTCCCGCTGCACGATCTGCAGCACCTCGCCGCTGACACCGGCGAACTTCTCGAGGAATTGATCGAGCTCGGCCTTGATGCCCCCGTTGTACTTGCCGGCCCGGGTCAGATTCTCCCGCAGGCGTGCCATCATTTTCTCCAGCACCGCGACGCGGCCGCCGTAATCGAAACGCTCGTCCTCGGTCGCCGACTTGCGCGCCAGAATGCCTGTGCCGCTGCCGCGCACGCGTGCCAGGTATTCCAGAGTCTCGGGCAGGCGCGACGCGGCCACATCGACCACGTAGAAGGAATCCAGGGCCGGGTCCACCACCAGGCCGCTGGCGTCGCCCACCTGGCTCACCAGCGCCAGGGCCTCGCCGATCAGGTCGGTGTGCGCCAGGAAGCTGGCCGGACCGGTCAGCTCGGGCCACTCCTGGGCCAGCTCCACCCACTTGCCCTTGATCGCCTGCCAAGGCTCGGCCACGCCGAAGGCCGTGCCGTCGCCGGTCATGGCCCCATCCACGGCCCTGATGGCGGCCTCCACCTCCTTGGCCTTCTCCGCCACCTTGGGCTCCCAGGTGGGCTCGCCGCCCAGCACGCCCGCTGCCAGGCCGCGATGCTGCTGGGCCAGCTGCACGAAACCCAGCAGCGGCTTGACCACCCGCACCCCCGCCAACTCGCGCTGCGCCAGGTTGACGCCCGCGTGCAGATTGAATGACAAAGTGATCAGCAGGTAGGCGACGGCGATCATGGCCAGCACGCCGATGAGCGCGAACTTGTAGGGGTACCTCAGGCGGTTCATCAACGCCACGGCGGGCGCCAGGACAGTCTTCATCGTTTGTTTCTCACCTCAAGCCAAAGCGGGGCGACATGGTTCTCCCGTTTGTCCTAACGGCAGGGCGAGGCAATACTTGATAGGGAACTTACCGAGCTTTACGGAAATGGGTGACACCCATTTCCGTCACGACGCTCCCCTCGCCCGCGAAGCGGGAGAGGGGTTGGGGGTGAGGGATTGAGCTTTGCTCACTGTCACTCATTTATGCAAAGCTCAATTCCGCAGATCGGAATGAACCAGTCCGTCGCGCAGGGTGAGAATGCGGTTGGCGCGCGCCGCCAGTTCGGGATCGTGGGTGACGATGACGAAGCTGGTACCGTGGGCCTGGTTGAGGCTCAGCATGAGATCGAATACTGCCGCCGCCGTGTGCCGGTCCAGATTGCCCGTGGGCTCGTCGGCCAATACGCAGGCCGGCTCGGTCACCAGCGCGCGGGCAATGGCGGCGCGCTGGCGCTCGCCGCCCGACAGCTCGCCCGGCCGATGCTCCAGCCGATGCCCCAGGCCCACTTCCGCCAGGGTCCGGGCCGCCCGCTCGGCCGCCTCCTGGCGTGGCATGCGGCGGATGAGCAGGGGCATGGCCACATTCTCCAGGGCGGAGAATTCCGGCAGCAGATGATGGAACTGGTACACGAAACCCAGGGCCTCGTTGCGCAGGCGCCCGCGCTCCGCGTCGCCGATACGCGTCAGGTCCCGCCCCAGCACTTGCACGCTGCCGGCGCTGGGCGCATCCAGCCCGCCCAGCAGGTGCAGCAGCGTGCTCTTGCCCGAGCCAGAGGCGCCGACCACGGCGATGCGCTCGCCGCGCATGACGTCCAGATCGATGCCGAGCAGCACCGGCACGTCCACCTTGCCCTGGATGTAGGTCTTCTTCAGGCCGCGGCAGGACAGGACCACCTCACTCATAGCGCAGCGCCTCCGCCGGATTGACGCGTGCGGCGCGCCAACTGGGATAGAGGGTGGCCACCAGGGTGAGCACGAAGGACAGGCCGACGATGGACGCCACGTCGCTCCACAGCACCTCCGAGGGCAGCTCGGTGATGTAGTAAATCTCCTTGTTCCACAGCTGCATGCCCAGCAGGCGCTCCAGCGCCGGCACCGCCACGTCCAGGTTATTGGCCAGCAGCAGCCCGCCGATCACCCCCAGCCCGAGCCCTACCACGCCGAGCAGCGCCCCCTGGATGATGAACACCGTCATGATGCTGCCCGGCGCCGCGCCCAGGGTGCGCAGGATGGCAATGTCGGCCTCCTTGTCGGTTACCGCCATCACCAGAGTCGACACGATGTTGAAGGCCGCCACGGCGACGATGAGGGAGAGGATGATGAACATCATGGTCTTCTCGATGGCCACGGCGCGGAAGAAGTTGGCGTGGCTGCGCGTCCAGTCGCTGACGAAGACGTCGGCGTTGACCACGTTCAGCAGCTCGCGCGCCACCCGTGGCGCCTGGAACAGGTCGCGGATCTTGAGGCGCACGCCCGACACCCGATCATCCAGGCGATAGAGCTTCTGGGCGTCCTCCAGGTGGATCAGCGCCAGGCCGGAGTCGTATTCGTACATGCCCACCTCGAAGATGCCCACTACGCGGAACTGCTTCAGCCGCGGCAGTACCGCCGCCGGGGTGACGAGCCCCTGCGGGGCGATGAGCGTCACCTTGTCGCCCACGAATACCTGCAGCGCCTGGGCCAGCTCAGCGCCCAGGATGATGCCGAACTCCCCGGGCCGCAGCGCCGACAAGCTGCTAGCGCGCATATGGCGGTTGAAGTCCGCCACCTGGTCCTCCAGTTCCGGCACCACGCCCCTTATGCCCGCGCCGCGCACTACCTGGTCAAAGGACAGCAGGCCCTGGGCGGAGACGAAGGGCGCCGCCGCCACCACGTCCCCGTGCTGCTGCGCCCGCTGTGCCACCTGCTGCCAGTCGGCCAGCTCGCCATTGGCCCCGGTCAGCTGCACATGGGAAGCCACGCCCAGGATGCGGCTGCGCAGCTCCTGCTGGAAGCCGTTCATCACCGACAGCACCACGATGAGTGCGGCGACACCCAGGGCGATGCCGCACATGGAGATCAGCGAGATGAAGGAGATGAAGTGGTTGCGGCGCTTGGCGCGGGTGTAGCGCAGGCCGATGAGTAGTTCGAAGGGCATGGGGCGCTATGTTAACATGCCGCGATGCCGCTCCCTCCCGTGCAGTTCCATGTCGTGCTACCCGGTTTGCTGTGGCCTGCCGTCTCGGTCAACGAGGCGGTGCAAGGCCTACGCCTGCCGGCGCTGGGCACGCTGGGCGCACGCGGCCGCGCCCAGCGGCGCGCGGCGCTGACCCTGGAGCGGTGGCTGGCCTCGGCCTTCGGCCTGGGCGAGGCAGAACCGCCCAGCGCGGCCCTGCGCCTGCTGGCCGACGGTTTTTCTCCCGGCGCCCATGCCTGGATCTGTGCCGATCCGGTGCATCTGCGCCTGGTGCGCGACACGGTAGTGATCGGCGCCCACGACGAACTCGATCTCTCGGAAGACGAAGCCCGCGGCCTGGTGGCCGCCCTCAACAGCCACTTCGCCGACGTGGGGGAATTCGTGCTGCAGCGGCCCGACCGCTGGGCTCTGCGCCTGCCCCGATTGCCGCGCATTGCCACCCACTCCCTCGACTTCGTGCGCGGCCGCCAGATGGAGCCCTTCCTCCCCAAGGGTGAGGAGGCGCGGCAGTGGCTGCGCCTGCTCAACGAGATCCAGACCCTGCTGCACGCCGATGTCATCAACGAGCGGCGCGCCGCCGCCGGGCGCGCCACAGCCAACAGCGTCTGGTTCTGGGGCGCCGGAATCCTGCCGGCGGCGGCACGAGCGCCGGCGCGGCGCATTCTCTCGTCCCACCCCGTCGCCCGGGGCTTGGCCCGGCTGGCCGGGGTCACGGCCGCCGCCGTCCCACCTGCGCTGCAGGAGGCGGAGATATCGTCCCAGGACACGCTGGTGATCCTGGAGGATCTGACCGGCGCCGCCCAGAACCGGGACAGCGGCGCTTGGCGCCAGCGGCTTTCGCGGCTGGAGCAGGACTGGTTCGTGCCCGCTTTGCAGGTGCTCAAGCGCGGCGTCGTCGGCTCGCTGCGCCTGACCGCCCTGGGCGACGAGGGCTGCGTCGAATGGACGGTAACCCGGCAAGACCTGTGGAAAAAACTGTGGCGCCGCCCTCTCGCGCCGCAGCAGCTGGCCGTCGCAGGAGCCGACTGATGGCACGCATCGTCCTGCGCCAGGGCTTTCCGCGCGCGGCGCAAAGGCTGATCGACGCGGGCGTCCATCCCCTGCTGGCACGCCTCTATGCCGCGCGCGGCGTCAGCGCCCTGTCGGATCTGGACTACGGCTTCTCCGCCCTGCTCGATCCGGCCCTGCTGAAGGGTGCCGACAGCGCCGCCCGTCTGCTGGCCGACGCCATCGAGGCGGGGCGCCGCCTGCTCATCGTCGCCGACTACGACTGCGACGGCGCCACTGCCTGCGCCCTGGGCGTGCGCGTGCTGCGCGCCTTCGGCGCCCGGGTGAGCTACCTGGTACCCAACCGCTTCGAGTACGGCTACGGCCTGACGCCGGAGATCGTGCGCCTGGCGGCCGGCTCCCGGCCCGACATGATCATCACCGTAGACAACGGCATCGCCAGCGTCGACGGCGTGGCGGCGGCCCGCGCCCTGGGGATACAAACCCTGATCACCGACCATCACCTGCCCGGCGCCGTCCTGCCCGAGGCCGACTGCATCGTCAATCCCAACCAGCCGGGCTGCGAGTTCCCCAGCAAGAACCTGGCGGGCGTGGGCGTGATGTTCTACGTGATGCTGGCATTACGCGCCGAGATGCGCCGCCGCGGCGCCTTTACCCAGCGGCCCGAGCCGCGCATGTCCGACTACCTGGATCTGGTCGCCCTGGGCACCGTGGCCGACGTGGTACGGCTGGACCACAACAACCGGGTGCTGGTGGCCCAGGGGCTGGCGCGCATCCGCCAGGGCAAGATGCGGCCGGGGCTGCGCGCCCTATTGCGCATCGCCGGGCGCGACCCGGCCCAGGCCGGCACCTTCGATCTCGGCTACGTGCTGGGTCCGCGCCTCAACGCCGCGGGCCGGCTGGCCGACATGGCCTTGGGCATAGAATGCCTGATCACCGACGACCTGGCGCGGGCGCTGAACATCGCCCAGCAGCTGGACGACCTGAACCGCGAGCGGCGCGCCATCGAAAGCCGGATGCAGGATCAGGCGCTGCTACTCATCGACGACATTCCTGCCGGCGAGCGCGCCAGCCTGTCCCTGTTCGATCCGCGCTGGCACCAGGGCGTGGTGGGCATCATCGCCTCGCGCCTGAAGGACCGGCTGCACCGCCCGGTGTTCGCCTTCGCGCGCGAGAACGCCGGCAACGGCATCCTGCGCGGTTCGGGCCGCTCCATCCCGGGCCTGCATTTGCGCGACGCCCTCGACCTGCTGTCCAAGCGCGCGCCGGACCTGCTGCTGCGCTTCGGCGGCCATGCGGCGGCGGCCGGGCTGGCACTGCGGGAAAGGGACCTGGCGCGCTTCGACACCCTGTTCGAAGAGACCGTGCACAGCCTGCTCACGCCCGCCGACCTGCAGCGCACCGTCGAGACCGACGGCGCCCTGGAAGCCGCCTACATGTCGGCGCCATACGTGCAGCTCCTGGACCGCGAAATCTGGGGCCAGGGTTTTCCCGCACCCCTGTTCAGCGACGAGTTCGCCGTGGACAGCCAGCGCGTGCTCAAGGACAAGCACCTCAAGCTCGCCCTGCGCAAGGGCGCTGCGCGCTTCGACGCCATCCAGTTCAATTTCCGCGACAGCGCCGGCGCCGCGGTGCGTGCCGCCTACCGCCTGGCCCTCAACGAGTACAACGGCATGCAGAGCGTGCAGCTGGTGATCGAACACCTGCAGCCTCTTTAGGCTGCAGGTCTATCCGTGCTACTGTCGTGCTCTTGAGACAGTTGCGGCTGGACGCCCCCTTGTTCTAGAGTTGAGTTGCAAGAATTACCAAACGGCTCATTTCGCCATGACCAACGGATACAAGAAGGGTCTGCCGGCGCGTTTCTCGCTCCTCGTCGCCGCCGTCGTGCTTACCGCCTGCGAGCCGGTTGCCATAACCATGCTCGGAGTGGGGGCCGGCGTCGGGGCCGGCCACCAACTGGGCGGCCTGACCTATAAGACCTTTACGGAACCCCTGCCGAAAGTGAAGAAGGCCGCGCTGGTCGCGCTAAAGCGCATGGCGATCAAGGTGGAAACGACGGAAAAGACCGACATCGGGGAAGTGGTCAAGGCAAGGGCGGCGGACCGCAACATCGAGCTGGAGTTCGAGGCCCTGACCCCGGCCACCACCCGCATGCGCGCCGTGGCACGCAAGGACGGAGGCCTGCTGGTGGACTCCGCCACGGCGGTGGAAATCATCGTGCAGACGGAAAAAGCCCTCGGCAGCAGCTGAAAGGAGAGAACACCATGAAACAAACGCTGTTCAGCAACGTCCTCGCCAGCGCCCTGGCCCTCGCCCTCGGAACCGCCTTCGCGCAGACCACGGCCGGCACGGAAACGACCACCACCACGGCTGTTTCGGCCGGCACGGAAACGACGACCACTACCGCCGTTTCGACCGGCACACCGGCATCCAGCAGCACCGTCACCGGGAAACTGGTGTCCACCTTCAGCGATTTCGCCGGCTCGACCGAGAACGCCGCGGCGCTGGTCAACGGGCTGCGCACGGGCAACGCCATCACCCTCACCTCCCCCGCCGGAACCGGCAGCAACACCGGGGCGACCAGCGCCGTGACCTTTACCCCGCCCACCAAGCCCATGGGCTACGGCAACGTGCGCATCGCCCTGGCACTGGCCCAGGCGCAACTCGCCGCCCAGGGCATCACCCAGCCGACGCCGACGCAGCTGGAGGCCGCCCTCATGGGCGGCACCTTGGTCAACGGCACCGGCACGGCAGCCCAGACGACGCAATTGCAGGGCGTGCTGCAGATGCGCGCCGACGGCATGGGCTGGGGCCAGATCGCCAACTCCCTGGGATACAAGCTGGGCTCGGTGATGAGCGGGCTCAAGTCGGGCACCATGCCAGCGCCCGCCGCCACCACTGCCACGGGCATCACCAGCGCCGCCGGGCAGACGTCCGCCGCAAGCGGTCATGGCAAGGCCAAGGGTATCGTAACCGCCTCCGGCGCCACGGCGGGATCGGCCGGCTCTCCGGGCAAAGGCCCCAAGATCGTGACTGCGGCAGGCGGTACCACGCCGGGAGGCGGCGTATCCACCGGACTGGGCCATGGCCATGGAGCAGCCGCAGCTTCGGGCGTGACCACTGCAGGCGGCCATGGCCACGGCGCCGCCAACGGCCACGCCAAGGGAGGCGGCAAGCAGTAGGCCTGGCATTGGTAGCGGCGAGGGCGAATATGCCTTTGCCGCTCCTGCCGTAAAACCACCCCTGCCGTAGAGCCGCCCCCGGGCGGTATAATTCCGCTTTTTCGGATTCAGCAATGGAAGCGGAACGCCTCAACGCCATAAACCACCGTCTCGCCGATCTCGCCGGGCGCGAGCTTGAGCTGCGGAGGTATCTTTGACTTCGATGCCAAGGCGTCGAAACTGAAGGAAGTCACACAGGCCCTGGAAGACCCGGGCGTCTGGAACGATGCAGCCCGCGCCCAGGAACTGGGCAAGGAGAAGAAATCCCTGGAAGGCATCGTCCTCACCCTGTCCGACCTGGACCAGCGCATCAAGGACGCGCGCGAGCTGTTCGACCTCGCCAGCGGCGAGAATGACGACGGCACGCTGATCAGCATCGAGTCCGACGTCGCCCAGCTGGACAAGCAGCTGGCAGCCCTGGAATTCCGCCGCATGTTCGCCAACCCGGCGGACCCCAACAACTGCTTCGTGGACATCCAGGCCGGCGCCGGCGGCACCGAGGCCCAGGACTGGGCCTCCATGCTGCTGCGCATGTACCTGCGCTATTGCGAGCGCAGGGGCTTCCAGACGGAGGTGCTGGAGCAGTCGGAAGGCGAGGTGGCGGGTATCAAGACCGCTACCGTCAAGGTGACCGGAGACTACGCCTACGGCTACCTGCGCACGGAAACGGGCATCCACCGCCTGGTGCGCAAGTCGCCTTTCGACTCCAGCGCGCGCCGCCACACCAGTTTCGCCAGCGTGTTCGTCTACCCGGAGGTGGACGATTCCATCGAAGTGGAGATCAACCCCGCCGATCTGCGCGTCGACACCTTCCGCGCCTCGGGCGCCGGCGGCCAGCACGTGAACAAGACCGAGTCGGCCATCCGCATCACCCACATCCCCAGCGGCATCGTCGTGCAGTGCCAGAACGACCGTTCCCAACACCGCAACAAGGCCGAGGCCATGGCCATGCTCAGGTCGCGCCTGTACGAGGCCGAGCTGCGCAAGCGCCAGGCCGAGCAGCAGAAGCTGGAGGACGCCAAGACCGATATCGGCTGGGGCCACCAGATCCGCTCCTACGTGCTGGACCAGTCGCGCATCAAGGACCTGCGCACCAACGTGGAAGTGGGCAACACCCAGGCCGTGCTCGACGGCGATCTGGACGAATTCATCGAAGCGAGCCTGAAACAAGGCGTCTGAGGAAATAACCATGAGCGAAGGCAATAACCAACAACCCGAGACGCTGCGTGAAGA
>JBMOQT010000327.1:0-2161 GCA_049320945.1 Pseudomonadota bacterium | reverse complement strand
TGGGCGCCTTCGCCACGGGCGTGACCGTGGTCACCGCCTGCTCCCCGGCCGGCGAATACGTCGGGCTGACGGTCAATTCCTTCAACTCCGTGTCCCTGGAGCCGCCGCTGATCGTGTGGAGCCTGTCCCTCGACTCGCCCAACCTGGAGGTGTTCCGGCGCGCCAGCCACTACGCGGTGAATGTGCTGGCCCTGGACCAGGCGGACCTGTCCCAGCGCTTCGCCTCGCCCGTGGGCAACCGGTTCGCCGGGCTGGAAGTGTGCGAGGGCCTGGGCAGCGCACCCCTGCTCAACGGCTGCTGCGCCTGGTTCGAGTGCCGCAACGAGATCCGCCACCCGGGCGGCGATCACCTGGTGTTCATCGGTTTCGTCGAGCGCTTCTCCCGCGCCCCGGGCGAGCCCCTGATTTACCACGCCGGCCGCTACCGGGCGCTGCGCGACCTCTGACGGGCGCCGGCCTGGGGCGCCTCGCCGTTGTGGCTACGGCCGGCCACTATGCGGCCTTAACCTGCTGCGCAGGTTAGCCTGCGCCGCAAGAAGTGGCTGACGCCGCGTCTTGTCGGCGCGCGCCTCGGCCAGCAGCCACTCGCGGAAGGCGGCCACCGCCGGCCGCTCGGCGATGGCCAGGGGCGATACCAGGTAGTAGGCATGGCGCGACGGCACGGCCACCGGGAAGGGAACCGCCAGGCGCCCCGCGGCCACATCGGCACTGACCAGGGGCTTGAGCGCCAGGGCCACGCCCAGGCCGTCCATGGCTGCTTCCAGGGCCAGGCCGGCGTCGCTGAAATGGGGCCCGCGCGTGGCATCCACCCCCTTCACCCCCGCGGCCTTCAGCCATTCCTCCCAGCTCGGCCGCTCGCGCAGGTCGGGGATGGTGTCGTCATGGATCAGGGTGTGGCGCGCCAGGTCCGCCGGGGTGCGCAGGGGCCGCTTGCCGCGCAGCAGGGCGGGGCTGCACACCGCCACGTAGGACACGCCGAAGATGCGGTCCGTGCGCCGCCCCGGGTAGCGGCCGCTGCCGAAGCGGATCTCCACGTCGGAGGCCTGCTCGCGCAGATCCACCGTGTCGCCAACCGGCTCGCCCTCGGGCCGGTCTATGGTGCCCAGGCTGCTGGACATGCGCAGGTCCACCTCCGGGTGCGCCTCGGTGAAGCGCTGCAGGCGCGGCATCAGCCAGCGGGCGGCGAAGGACGGGGGCGCGCTCAGCACCAGGGTGCCCCTGGGCCCGTGGTGGCGCGTACGCTCCACGGCGGCGGCCAGGCACTCGAAGCCCTCCCGCAGCTTGGGCAGCATGGCCTGGGCATCGTCGGTCAGCTCCAGGGCCCGGGTCAGGCGGCGGAACAGGGCCACCCCCAGGTAATCCTCCAGGGCCTTGATCTGCTGGCTCACGGCCGCCGGCGTCACGTGCAATTCCTCGGCCGCCTTCTTGAAGCTCATGTGCCGGGCGGCGGCTTCGAAGGCCCGCAGGGAAGTCAGAGGCGGCAGGCGGTAGGCCATGAGATAGTTTTTCTAAATCGTCGGCTAATTATAAGTCGTTTGTTGCGGCGCAGCATAAGACATATAGTGGGCATGCGGCCGCGGTATCGGGCCCAAAAGGCAAGAGCGCCGCACCGCGCCCATGAACTCACAAGGAGATGGAAATGAGAGATTATGCGGAAATCGAGCGCCACATCGCCGAAGCGCGCCGGCTGCGCAGCGAGGCCATGGGGGAGTACCTGGCGGCCGCCGGCCGAGCCCTCGCCCGGGGAGCCACCACCGTCCTGTCCCTGCTGACCCGCAAGCCCCAGGCCAAGACCCCGCGCAACCCCGGCCCTTACTTGCCGGCGTGACAGCAAAACGAAGGGGGACTCTTGCGAATCCCCCTTGGTTTTTGGAGCGGGCGATGGGAACATCATCGTGTTCCCAACTCGTTGATTGATAACGAGTTTTCCGCACTCGGCGAACCGAGATGGACATAATTATGGACTGAAAACCACGCTTGGTCAACGCGCGCTCCGAGCAAGTCCAGTGCGAGCCATGGACAGCCAGCAGTAGCGAATGTACCCGAGCGCTCAACGTCACGAGGCCGGTTCATCTCCCTTTGGCAGGAACTCCTCGCGGGCGCGCTGCAGAAACCGCTTCATGGGCTCAGAGGGTTCGGCGCTGCGGCGCAGCAGGTAGGT
>JBMOQT010000326.1:0-2182 GCA_049320945.1 Pseudomonadota bacterium | reverse complement strand
TGATCCTCCACGGCCGCGAGACCTGTCTCGCCCGGAAACCGAAGTGCTCCCAGTGCGTGCTTTACGACGTGTGCGAATGGCCGGAGAAGGCACGGGCGGCCTGAGCGGCAACGGGGCGCTCGCTTTCAGGCACGCAAGATCTACTCCCGACGCAACGGCAGAAGCCGCAAGCGCGCGCGATTCGGATCAATCGTGAGCAATGCACCCTCGTCCAGCTCGTTGCCCATTTGTTGCAAGGCGTTGATGACCGCCCTGCCGATCACGTCCGGGCTGACATTCTCGGCGCGAATTTGCACCACACTGGGCTTGTCGCCGTGTGTTGCCGCGAGGATCGCGCTGAAATCCAGGTCATGCGTCAGCACCACGTAGCCCTGGGCACGGGCATACGCCATGATTTCCGCGTCAGTGGCATTTGCCGCACCGACCGTTGACCAGTGCGCCGCCTCGATGCCGGCGCCGGCGAGCACGCTCACCCAGCGCGGCGACAGATTCATATCGACCGGCAGCTTCATGCGCCAGACAGCACGACTTCGCGCTCCTCAGCCCGCCAAGCGGCATAGCGCAGCGCCTGCATGATGTCTTCGCGCTCCAGGTATGGGTAGTCGGCAAGGATGTCCTCGACGGTGCGACCCGCGCCGATCTGGCCGACGATCATTCCAACCGTGACCCTCATTCCGCGGATGCACGCCTTGCCGCCCATTACGTCAGGGTCTTGGGTGATGCGATCGAACTCTCCCATGCGCCCTCCTATATAATCGAAATCGTGAATCGTGGTATTGAGCATAGCATTTCAAGAACTGTTATCGGGACTTGGAAAGCCTTACGGTGCCGCGTCCATACCTGTCCTCCGAAGGGGAAAGAACCCGGCTCCAGGGCCGAGAGACGAGATCCAACAGCCACGGCGCCGGCGCGCCCGCCGCCACCGCGCCCAGGTCGTCCGCAGCCCTGGTCCGGCCGTAATAATCCAGTTCGAAATCTGCAAAGCCCGGCATCGCGACCGAGGATGCATCGGCCGGCGCAGGCCACCTCTTGCGCGGCGTCATGTCCATGTGCCCCGGCGCGGCCAGGGGCGCCGCCAGCCATTCCGGTGCCGCCTCCCGGGGTGCGACGAAATTGCCCTCCGGCGCCCAGCCCTCGGGCGGCCGCGCCGCGAAGACCGCGTTGCCGAACACCCTCTGGCCAAATCCCGGATCGGCGCCCGCCACCTGGATGCCCCGCCCTGCCGCGACGACCGTGTTGTATGCGGCAAGGATCTCCCGGGGCCGCCCCTTGTGGGGGACGAAGTGCAGGCCGTCGCCGAAATCGTTGCGGAAGATGTTCGAATAGACGGCCACATTGCCCTCGGCCTGCAGGAGCGCTTCGTCGGGATTCTGGTAGAACAGGTTGCCATACACCAGGTACCGGTCGTCCCGGCCCGGTCCCTCGGGAGGGGAATGCCCCAGCAGCACGTTGGGCCGGGCCATCGCCCCGGCACTGCTGCCCCGCTCCTTGGAGAACACGTTGCGGCGGATGATGGTCACAGCCGCCTCGACCGGCAGGCCCGGCAGGCCCACCCGTTGCTTCTGGTGCTTGATCTGCAGGTTGTAGCCGATGGTGTCCCGCACCAGGTTGTCTTCGATCAGCCCGGCCACGAAGGGCGCGCTGCCATCGGAATTCCCCAGGTACATTCCTGTGCCGGCGCCGACGATGGTGTTACCCCGGATCACCCAGTTCCATGCCGGGCACTTGGTGGAGATGCCGACGATCTGCTGGTTGTGGTGGTGATTGACGATCGTCAGCCGCTCCAGGGTGATGTGATGGGCATAGCGGGACGTGCCCTCCGCCTTGACGCCATCCACCGGCAACCCACCTCCATCCAGGACCAGGTCGCGGATCACCACGTGGGAGGAGTTCTTGATGCTCACCGTGTTGCGCCCCGCCACGCCGGTGAACACCGCGGGCTCGCCGGCGCGGGGCCCACCGATGACGATGGGCTGTCCCGGCAGGCCGTTCAGGCCGTGGATCGACAGGCCGTGCAGGTAGCGGCCGGGCTGCAGCCTCAGCTCGTCGCCCGGCTGCAGCCGGGACACCGCGGCCCGGTAGTCGAAGGGCGTGGCCACGATGGTTGCAGCGTGGCTCAAGGGCGCACACGCCGCAATCAGGGCGCCCAAGGACACAGCCAGTCTCACGGCGACCTCAGTCT
>JBMOQT010000325.1:0-2189 GCA_049320945.1 Pseudomonadota bacterium | reverse complement strand
CTGATCAACAACGTGCTGCTGGCGGTGGCCGCCGGCGCGGTGATGCTGGGCACCCTCTATCCCCTGTTCCTGGACGCCCTGGGGCTGGGCAAGATCTCCGTCGGCCCGCCCTACTTCGAGACCGTGTTCGTGCCCCTGGTGGCGCCGGTGGCGGTGCTGCTGGCGGTGGGCCCCTATGTGCGCTGGAAGGCGGCACGCCTGGGCGAGATCTTCGCGCGCCTGCGCCGGCCAGCGGCCGCGGCCGTGGTGCTGGCCCTGGTGCTGGCGGCGGCCCTGGGCGCCCGGTCGGCGCTGATGCTGTTCGGCCTGCTGCTGGCCTCCTGGGTGGTGCTGGCAAGCAGCTGGCATCTCGTTGAGCGCCTGCGCCAGCCCGCCGGCGGCTCGGTGTGGGCGCGCCTGCGCAGCCAGCCGCGCGCCTACTATGGCATGCTGCTGGCGCACCTGGGGGTGGGCGTGTTCGCCCTGGGCGTGACGGTGGTGAAGGGGCTGGAGACCAGCCAGGACGTGCGCATGAAGCCGGGCGACACCACCACCGTGGCGGGCCACACCTTCCGCTTCGGCGGCGTGCAGGAGCTGCGCGGCCCCAACTACATCGCGGCGCGCGCCACGGTGGAGGTGACGCGCGGGGAGGCCCGGCTGGGCGTGCTCTATCCCGAAAAGCGCCTGTACACGGCAAGCGGCATGCCCATGACGGAAGCGGCCATCGACCGCGGCATCCTGCGCGACCTCTACGTCTCCCTGGGCGAGGCGGTGAGCCCCGAGGAATGGATCGTGCGGGTGAACCACAAGCCTTTCGTGAATTGGATCTGGGGCGGCTGCCTGCTGATGGCCCTGGGCGGGGGGCTCGCCGCCAGCGACCGGCGCTACCGCATCGCCCGGGCGCGCCAGACCCGCACGGCGACGGCAGTTGCTCAGGCATGAGGAAGACATGAAGAAGTTTCTGCTGCCCTTGGCTCTGTTCTCGGTGCTGGTGGTGTTCCTGGGCATCGGCCTCCGGCTCAACCCGCGCGAAGTACCCTCGCCCCTCATCGGCAAGGCGGCGCCCCTGTTTCGCGTCGCCCAGCTGCACGAGCAGGACAAGGTGATCACGCCCCGCGACATGCTGGGACGCGTGTGGCTGCTCAACGTGTGGGCGTCCTGGTGCGTGTCCTGCCGCCAGGAGCATCCGGTGCTGATGGATCTCGCCAAACTCAACGCGGCGCCCATCTACGGCCTGAACTACAAGGACCGGCGCGACGACGGCATCGCCTGGCTGCGCCAGTTCGGCGATCCCTATATGCTGTCGGCCCACGACCTGGACGGGCGGGTGGGCATCGACTACGGAGTGTATGGGGTGCCCGAGACCTTCGTCATCGACAAGCAGGGCGTGATACGCCATAAGCATATCGGCCCGCTCACCCCCGAGGCGGTGAAGACGAAGCTGCTGCCCCTCATCAAGGAACTGAACGATGCGTAATCTGCTGCTGGCCCTGCTCATGGCGCTGGCCGTGCCCTGCTTCGGCGGCGAAGCCGCGCCCGCCACGGACGATCCGGTGCTGGAGAAGCGGGTGATGGCGCTGGCCGAGGAGCTGCGCTGCCTGGTATGCCAGAACCAGACCCTGGCCGATTCCCACGCGGAGCTGGCCATCGACCTGAAGAACCAGGTGCGCGAGAAGCTGCGCGCCGGGCTGTCCGAGCGCCAGGTGATCGACTACATGGTGGAGCGCTACGGCGACTTCGTGCTGTACCGCCCGCCCCTCAAGGCCACCACCGTGCTGCTGTGGGCCGGCCCCTTCTTGCTGCTGGCGGCGGCCGTGGTGCTGCTGGTGCGCAGGCTGCGCGCCCGCGCCGCCCTGGTCGCTCAGGGGCCCCTGGACGAGGCCCAGCGCGCCCGGGCGGCGGCGCTGCTCGGCGATGGCAAGGAGGGCAGGCCGTGACCGCCTTCTGGATCATTGCCGGCCTGCTGGTGGCCGGCGCCCTGCTGTTCGTGCTGCCGCCGCTGCTGTCGGCGCGGCCGCGGCCCGCCGCGGAATCCGCCACCAACATCGAAGTGCTGCGCGACCAGTTGCGCGAGCTGGAGGCGGACCGGGCGGCCGGCAGCATCGACGACGCCCAGTATGCCCATGCGCGCGAGGACCTGGAGCGTCGTGTGCTGGAGGAGGGCGCCGGCACGGCGCCGCCGCCGTCCGCCGCCCGGCCCGGGCGCCTGG
>JBMOQT010000324.1:0-2229 GCA_049320945.1 Pseudomonadota bacterium | reverse complement strand
TCGGTGAAGTCCTACTTCGGCCCCATCGACGCCCTGGTCAACAACGCCGGCATCGTGCAGGACGCCCAGCTCAAGAACATGAGCGACGACCAGTGGGACAAGGTCATCGCCGTCAACCTCACCGGCGTCTATCGCTGCACCCGGGCGGTGGTGGACACCATGCTGGAACAGGGCAGCGGCTCCATCATCACCATGTCCTCGGTGGTGGGCCTGTATGGCAACTTCGGCCAGACCAACTATGCCGCCACCAAGGCCGGCGTCATCGGCATGACCAAGACCTGGGCCAAGGAGCTGGGACGCAAGGGCATCCGCGCCAACGCCGTGTGTCCGGGCTTCATCGCCACGCCCATCCTCAACTCCATGCCCCAGAAGGTGCTGGACGCCATCACCAAGGAAGTGCCCATGGGCCGGCTGGGCCAGCCGGAGGAGATCGCCAACGTGGTGGCCTTCCTCGCCTCCGACGAAGCGAGCTATGTGAATGGCGCCGTCATCGAAGTGTCGGGCGGCGTGACGCTCTAGCCATGGCACCCGAGGGCAAGATCGTCAGCGCCGCCCAGGCGGTGCAGCTGATCCGGGACGGCGACACCGTCGCCACCAGCGGCTTCGTCGGCATCGGCTTCGCCGAGGGCATCGCCGCGGCGCTGGAGGAACGCTTCCTGGCGGCGTGCGCCGCAGGCTGCCCGAGCCCCCGGGACCTGACCCTGGTCTACGCCGCCGGCCAGGGAGACGGCCAGCGGCGCGGGCTCAACCACCTGGGCCACCAGGGCCTGGTGCGGCGCGTGATCGGCGGCCACTGGGGGCTGGTGCCGCGCCTGCAGGAGCTGGCCATGGCCAACCGCATCGAGGCCTACAACCTGCCCCAGGGGGTCATCACCCACCTGTTCCGGGACATCGCTGCCGGCAAGCCGGGGCATCTGTCCGCCATTGGCCTGGGCACTTTCGTGGACCCGCGCCACGGCGGCGGCAAGCTCAACGAGGGCACGCGCGAGGAACTGGTCGAACTGATGACCGTGGGCGGGCGTGAATACCTGTTCTACAAGGCCTTCCCCATCGATGTGGCCATCGTGCGCGGCACCACCGCCGACCCGGACGGCAACGTCACCATGGAGAAGGAAGCGCTGACCCTGGAGGCCCTGGCCATCGCCATGGCGGCCCACAACAGCGGCGGCCGGGTCATCGTGCAGGTGGAGCGCATCGCCGAGCGCCACAGCCTCAACCCGCGCCAGGTGAAGATTCCGGGCGTGCTGGTGGATCGCGTGGTGGTGGCCGAGCGCCCCGAGCACCACATGCAGACCTTCGCCGTACCCTATGACCCTGCCTTCGCCGGCGAGCTGCGCGTGCCCACCGCCCACATCGCGCCCATGGCCATGAGCGAGCGCAAGATCATCGCCCGCCGCGCCGCCCTGGAGCTGGCGCCCGGCAGCGTGGTGAACCTGGGCATCGGCATGCCCGAGGGCATCGCCGCCGTGGCCAACGAAGAGAACGTGCTCGACCTCATGACCCTCACCGCCGAGCCGGGCGTGATCGGCGGCATGCCCGCGGGCGGGCTCAACTTCGGCGCCGCCACCAATACCCACGCGGTGATCGACCAGCCCTACCAGTTCGATTTCTACGACGGCGGCGGCCTGGACGTGGCCTTCCTGGGCCTGGCCCAGGCCGACCGGCACGGCAACCTCAACGTCAGCAAGTTCGGCCCCAAGCTGGCGGGAGCCGGTGGCTTCATTAACATCTCCCAGTCGGCCAAAAAGGTGGTGTTCGTCGGCACCTTTACCGCCGGCGCGCTGCAGGTAGCGGTGGACCAGGGCAGGCTCAGGCTGCTGGCGGAAGGGGCCACGCGCAAGTTCGTGCGCGACGTGGAGCACCGCACCTTCAGCGGCGTCCACGCCGCGCGGCGCGGCCAGACGGTGCTCTACGTCACCGAACGCTGCGTGTTCCGGCTGGCCGCCGAGGGGCTGGAGCTGGTGGAAATCGCCCCGGGCATCGACCTGGAGCGGGATATTCTTGCCCACATGGAGTTCAAGCCCATCCTGCGCGCGCCGCCGCGCCTCATGGACCAGCGCATCTTTCTGCCGCAGCCCATGGGCCTGCGCGAACTGCTCCTGCCGGCGGCGCCACCGCCCACCCCATTGGCATTCCCAGCCGCGTGCCAGGCCCTGTGCTAAGGTGAAAGCAGCAGGCCCCTGCCACCCTTGCCTCGAACCGGAGAATGCCATGAGCAACGCACAATTC
>JBMOQT010000323.1:0-2230 GCA_049320945.1 Pseudomonadota bacterium | reverse complement strand
GCGCAGTGAAGTAGGCGGCGCCGATGGCATAGTCCAGGCCGCGCCAGGATTCCCCCCGCGCATTGCCGCCGAAGCGCGCCGCCTGCTCCAGCACCACCGGCCGGTGGCGGCGCAGCAGGTAGGCGGTGGTGAGGCCGGCGATGCCGCCGCCGACGACCACCAGGGGCACAGACTTTTCCGGCGGCGGCAGGCCGCCGCGGGCCGCCAGATAGGTGCCCTTGTCCCGTAGGGCGCGGTGCGGCCGTTCCGGCTGGTCGCCCGAGAAGGCGCGCGGCGCCGTCTCGCCCAGGCTGCGGTCGATGGGGCTGGCGCGGGCATCGCCCGGAGCGACCGCGGGTGCGCCGTAGGCGCGGCGCAGGTACAGGCTGACGGCGCCGGCGCCCAGCAGGCGTAGCCAGGCGCGCCGCGACAGGGGGGCGCGCAGCGGGCCGTCCAGCGGCTGGTCCATCAATAGGCCTGGAGCGACTGGCGTCCCCACCAGGCGGCGCCGGGCTTGAGCCGCACCGGGTGGCCGATGACCGCGTGCTCGATGCACAGCATGCGGCGAAAGCCCAGGGCGGGCATGTCGGCGAGCTGGGCGCACTTCTCGTCCCAGGGATTCCACACCACCACGTCGGGAAAGCCCTCGCCGTGGATCGACAGGCTGCGCCGCGGTTCGCGCAGCAGCAGCGTGGCGGGGGCGTCGAAATAGATGCGGTCGATCTCCCGGTCGATGGTCAGGACCTCGGCTGACTCCTGGTCCTCGCGCCCACCCGCCGCCTGGTCCCGGTAATGCAGGCCGCGCAGGCCGTCCACCCGCACGGTCTCCACTTCCTGAACGCGCAGATAAGTGTGCAGGGCAGCGGTGAAGCGCATGTCATCGCCGCCCCGGTTCTCCACCTCCAGTTCCACGTCCAGGCGATCGGCGCCGACCACCACGGTGAGCTCGGCGGCGAAGGCGTGGGGCCAGATGCTGCGCGTCCGGGCCGTATCGGTGAAGCGCAACACGGCTCCGGCGAAGTCGGCGCCGCTGCTGCTCTGTTGCAGCGTCCACTCGGCGGTGCGGGCGAAACCATGGCGCGGCAGCGGGCCCTCGGCCGCGAACTGGGGGAAGATCACGGGAATGCCGCCGCGAATGGCGGCGTCGGCCTCGAAGCGCGAGCGCTCGCTGAGATAAAGCCTTTCCTCGCCACCGGCGGGAATCCAGGACACCACCTGCGCGCCGTGCAGGGTGACGACGGCACTGGCGCCGTCGGGCGACGACAGGCGCACGGCGGGAAGGCCGTGACAATCGCTCTTGCTTACGCCGGACTGATTCGACATGGGTGCAACCTCCGCAGCTCAGGTTGCCATTTCGTGGTAGCGAAAGCAATCCGTGGTGTGATCGTTCACCATGCCCACCGCCTGCATGAAGGCGTAGCAGATGGTGGAGCCCACGAACTTGAAGCCGCGCTTGGCCAGATCCTTGCTAAGGGCGTCGGACTCGGCGCTGCGCGCGGGCACTTCCTGCAGGCTGCGCGGGGCGTTGATCCTGGGCTCGCCGCCGACGAAGCGCCAGACATAGGCGTCGAAGGAGCCGTATTGCTCCTGCACCGCCAGGAAGGCGCGGGCGTTGACCATCGCCGCGTCGATCTTGAGCCGGTTGCGCACGATGCCCGGGTCGGCAAGCAGGGCGGCGCGCTTGCCCTCGTCATAGCGCGCGATGCGCGCCGCGTCGAAGCCGTCGAAGGCGCGGCGGTAGGCCTCACGCTTGCGCAGGATGGTGAGCCACGACAGGCCCGCCTGGGCTCCTTCTAGGATGAGGAATTCGAACAGCAGCCGATCGTCGTGCACCGGCACGCCCCACTCATGGTCGTGATAGGCCTGGTACAGTGGATCGTCGCCGCACCAGGCGCAGCGGATGCGGTTCTCGCCGCGAAGCGGCGTGGAAGGATGCTTCATCTCGGGATACCGAGTCAGGCGAGTTTGCTCAGCACGCGGATCTCCGGCGCTCCGGCCAGCTTGCCCTGCAGGGCGCCCAGGGCTTCTGTCGTGTGGGGAGCGGCCATGTGGGCCTCGAAGGCCGCGGCGTCGCGCCATACTTCAATGGTATTCACCCGCGCCGGGTTGGCACTGTCGCAGAACAACTCGTAGCTCAGGCATCCCGCCTCGCGCCGGGTGGCTTCCACCAGCCGGCGCAGGATGCTTCTGATCTCTTCGGCGTGCTGCGGCTGGGCTTCCGCCAAGGCAATGACGTACAGGCCTTGCTGAT
>JBMOQT010000322.1:0-2254 GCA_049320945.1 Pseudomonadota bacterium | reverse complement strand
GCGCCTCCGTCGCCGGCTGCGCCGCGGGCTCGGGCGCGGCGGGCTGTTCCGCCCTGGCCGGTGCCGGCGGACGCCCCTGGCCCAGCAGGGCCGGATCGACGCGCAACGGCGGCAGATTTTCCGCCGCAAGCACGCCTCCCGACACGCAGCACAACACCAGCGGCCCTAGCCGCCCGCGCAAGGAAAAAGGCATGGGTTCAGTTTCTTGTGCCCGCTCCGGCCGCCCCGCAGGCAAGAGGGCGTCGGGCGCCGCGATGTTAAAATTTCGCAATCTTACCATTCGACCCTTCTCCGGAGCGATCACTTGGAGCGCCTGCAGCTCATCGACGACTGGCTGTCCCACCTCTATCCCGGGCAGCCCTATGCCCTGGCTCCCGCCTCGGCCGACGCCAGTTTCCGGCGCTATTTCCGTATCCGTTTCGCCGACGGCCGCACGTTCATCGTCATGGACGCGCCGCCGGCACACGAGGACTGCCGTCCCTTCATCCATGTGGCCGCCCTGCTCAAAGAGGCGCACATCCATGCCCCCGAGATCCTGGCCCAGGACCTGGAGCGGGGCCTGCTCCTGCTGAGCGATCTGGGCAGCACCACTTATCTCGACGTGCTCAACGAGAGCAACGCCGACGGGCTGTTCCGCGACGCCGTCGACGCCCTCGTCAAGTGGCAGCTGGCAACCCGGCCGGGCGCGCTGCCGCCCTATGACGACGCGCTGCTGCGGCGCGAACTAGCCCTGTTCCCGGACTGGTACGTGGCACGACACCTGGACGTCACGCTCACGCCGCAGCAACAGCAGACCCTGGCGGACACCTTCTCCCTGATCGTGCGCGCCAACCTGGCGCAGCCCACGGTGTATGTCCATCGCGACTACATGCCGCGCAATCTCATGGTGAGTTCGCCCAACCCGGGCGTGCTGGATTTCCAGGACGCGGTGATCGGCCCTATCACCTACGACGTGGTGTCGCTGTTCCGCGACGCCTTCGTCAGCTGGGAAGAAGAGCGTGTGCTCGACTGGACCGTGCGCTACTGGGAGAAGGCCAAGCGCGCGCGCCTGCCGGTGACGGCGGACTTCGCCGAGTTCTACCGGGATTTCGAGTGGATGGGCCTGCAGCGCCACCTCAAGGTGCTGGGCATCTTCGCCCGCATCAACTACCGGGACGGCAAGCCGCGCTACCTGGCGGACACGCCGCGCTTCGTCGCCTACGTGCGGGCGGTGGCCGGACGCTACGGCGCGCTCACGCCGCTGCTGCGCCTGTTCGACGAGCTGGAGAACATCAGGCCCCGGTCCGCGTATACCTTCTGACATGAAAGCCATGATCCTGGCGGCGGGCCGTGGCGAGCGCATGCGTCCTCTCACCGACCGCGTGCCCAAGCCCCTGCTCATGGCCGGCGGCAAGCCCCTCATCGTGTGGCATATCGAACGCCTGGCGCGCGCCGGCCTGCACGACGTTGTCATCAACCATGCCCACCTGGGCACGCTGATCGAGCAGGCCCTGGGCGACGGCGCGCGCTGGGGCGCACGCATCCGCTACTCGCCCGAGGGCGAGGCCCTGGAGACCGCTGGCGGCATCGCCAAGGCGCTGCCCTTGCTGGGTGGGGCCCCCTTCCTGGTGGTCAACGGCGACATCTTCTGCGAGTACGATTTCTCCCGGGCCCGCGTTGCCGCCGAGGACATGGCCGCCCGGTCCCTGCTCGCCCACCTGGTGCTGGTGCCCAATCCGCAACACCATCCCGCCGGCGACTTCGCCCTCCAGGGCGCGCGGGTGCTGGACGAGGGAGCACCCCGCTACACCTTCTCCGGCATCGGCATCTATGCGCCGGCCCTGTTCGACTCGGTGCCGGCGGGGGCCAAGGCCAGGCTCGCGCCCCTGCTGCGCCAGGCCATGAGGACGGAAAAAGTCAGCGGCGAGCTGTTCCACGGACGCTGGCTGGACATCGGGACGCCCCAGCGTCTTGCGGAACTGGACCAGAGCCTGCACAGTCGCAACTGAACACCCCAACAGCGAGACGACCATGACCTTCCTGCCCTATGCCGAGCGCCGTGCGCACCTGCTGGCAGCAATCGGCGACGGCATCGCCGTCGTGCCCACGGCGCCGGAGCGTGCGCGCAACCGGGACTCCCACTACCCCTATCGCCACGACAGCTATTTCTACTACCTGACGGGCTTCACCGAGCCCGAGGCGGTGCTGATCCTGGTGGGCGGCGCCCAGCCCCAGTCGCTGCTGTTCTGCCGCACCAAGGATCCGGACAAGGAGA
>JBMOQT010000321.1:0-2320 GCA_049320945.1 Pseudomonadota bacterium | reverse complement strand
CGGCTGAAGACGCCGCGGCCCTCCGGCACCAGGGCCATGCCTTCGCCCACCAGTTTGTAGGATGGCCAGTGCAGGATGTCCTGGCCCCGGTAGCGAATCTCGCCCTGTCCGGGCACCACGCGCGCCAGGGCTTTGAGGGTGGTGGTCTTGCCGGCGCCGTTGGCCCCGATCAGGCATACCGTCTCCCCCTCGGCCACTTCCAGGTCGATGCCCTTGACCGCCTTCACGCCGCCGTAGGCGACGTGCAGATTCCTGACTTCAAGCAATTGCGCCTCCCAGATAAGCTTCGATCACTTTGGGGTCGCGCTGCACCTTGTCGGGCGTGTCTTCGGCGATCTTCTGGCCGTAATCGAGCACCGCCACCCGGTCGCACAGCCCCATCACCAGCTTCACATCATGCTCGATGAGCAGGATGGTGATGCCGTCGCTGCGGATGGCTTCCATCAGGCCGCGCAGCGCTGCGGTCTCGGTGGCGTTCATGCCCGCGGCCGGCTCGTCCAGGGCCAGCAGCTTGGGATCGGTGGCGAGCGCCCGGGCGATCTCCAGGCGGCGCTGATCGCCGTAGGAAAGGTTCTTCGCCAAAGTGTTGGCGCGCCGCTCAATGCCCACGTATTTGAGCAGCTCGTGCGCGCGCCGTTCGATGGCCTCCTCCTCTTCCAGGGTGGCGCGGTTGCGGAAGATGGCGCCGAAGACGCCGGCATGGGTGCGCACGTGGCGTCCGATCATGACGTTCTCCAGCGCCGACAGGTTGCCGAACAGGCGCAGGTTCTGGAAAGTGCGGGCGATGCCGCGCTCGGCCACTTCGTTGGGCTTGAGGCCTTTGAGGGATTGGCCGTCGAATATGACCTCGCCGCTGTCGGGTACATAAAGGCCGGTGAGCACGTTGAACAGCGAAGTCTTGCCGGCGCCGTTGGGGCCGATCAAGCCGAAGATCTCGCCGCGCCGAATGCCGAAGCTGACGTCGGCCAGGGCCTGCACGCCGCCGAAGCGCTTGCTGATGCCCCGGGTCTCCAGCAGGAAGTCGCTCATGGGGTCACCTCCGTCGTCAGCTCGCGCTTGCGCAACCGGGAAGGCCACAGGCCGGCGGGCCGGAAGCGCATCACCAGCACCAGCGCCAAGCCGAAGATCAGCATACGCAGGGACTCGGGATCGATCACCGAACGCCCGAACAGGAAGCGCTGGGCCGGCTCGACTCCGTAGCGCAGCACCTCCGGCAGGAAGGTGAGCAGTACCGCGCCCAGGATCACGCCCGGGATGTGGCCCATGCCGCCCAGCACCACCATGGACAGGACCATGATGGACTCCAGCAGGCTGAAGCTCTCGGGGCTAACGAAACCCTGCATGGCGGAGAACATGCCGCCGGCGATGCCGCCGAAGCTCGCCCCCATGGCGAAGGCGAGCAGCTTGACGTTGCGCGTATTGATGCCAATGGCACGGGCGGCGATCTCGTCCTCGCGGATGGCTTCCCAGGCCCGACCGATGCGGGAGTTCTGCAGGCGCAGGTTCAGGATCACCACCAGCACCGCCACGACGACGAGGAAATAGTAGTACTTCTGCGGCCCCGTGATGGTGATCCCGAACAGGGCACTGGTGGTGTTGAACTTGAATCCCTCCACGCTGAGGGGATCGATCAGAGTGATGCCCTGGGCGCCGTTGGTGACGTTGATGGGCGCGTTCAGGTTGTTGAGGAAGATGCGGATGATCTCGCCGAAGCCCAGGGTCACGATCGCCAGGTAGTCGCCGCGCAGCTTGAGGGTCGGCGCCCCCAGCAGCACGCCGAAGACGCAGGCAAGCGCCGCGCCCAGGGGCAGAATCACCCAGAACGGCCAATGGATGTCGAAGTGCGGCGACGCCAGCAGGGCGTACACATATGCGCCCACGGCGTAGAAGGCGATATAGCCCAGGTCCAGCAGGCCGGCGAAGCCCACCACGATGTTGAGCCCCAATGCCAGGAACACGTACAGGATGGCGAAGTTGAGGATGCGCACCCAGGCGGTGCCCGCCATCCCCGCCACGTAGGGCAATACCAGCAGGGCGGCGCCCACCAGCGCCACGCCCAGCCAGGCCGGCCCCGGAATGCTCATGAAGTTGCTCTTGGTGTTCATGCCCGCTCTCCCACTCGCTCGCCCAGCAGCCCCGAAGGCCGGAACACCAGCACCGTGATGAGCACGAAGAAGGCGAAGATGTCCTGGTAATGGCTGCCGAGGAAGCCGCCGGTGAGATCGCCGATATAGCCGGCGCCCAGGGCCTCTATGATGCCCAGCAGCAGTCCGCCGGCCATGGCGCCCGCCAGGTTGCCGATGCCGCCCAGCACGGCGGC
>JBMOQT010000320.1:0-2358 GCA_049320945.1 Pseudomonadota bacterium | reverse complement strand
CCAGGGACATGGCCGGGGCCAGACCCAGGGATGCGAACAAGGCGACGGCGCTCGCCGCCGCGTAGGCGCCCAGGGCGTAGATGCTGCCGTGGGCCATGTTCAGGATCTTGAGCACCCCGAAGACCAGCGTCAGGCCCAGGGATACGATGAACACCCAGGACGCATAGACCAGGGCGTCGATGCCGATTGTCAAAACGAGGTCCACGGGGCGCTCCTTTATGACGTCAGACTAGAAAGTCAATCGCACTTGGCGCCGGGGAAGCCGGCCTTGATCCAGTCCACGCTCTTCGTGTTGGCGGGCGGATTGACGCACTCCGCCCTGAACAACTGGATGTCGTCGGCCACCACCATCTTCTTGGCGGCGTCGTAGCGGGTGCGGCCGATGGCGATCGGCTGGATCGCCTGCTGGCCATTGGCGAGCGCCATCTGGATCTTGCCGCCGGGGGAGTCCCATTCCGAACCGCGCAGGGCCGCCCCGATCTCCTCAGCGGAGGGCTTCTTGCCGCCGGTCTTGGCCATCGCCTTCTCCACGGCCAGCTTCACGCCGAGCAGGGCCTGGGCCATGCGGTAGCTCGCCTGCACCACCGCAGCGGGACCATGGGCGTCCTGGTAGGTCTTCCAGAACCAGTCGTTGAGCAGGCTCTTGGGCGCGAGAATGCCATAGGCGCCGCGGGCACCGAATATCGTGCCGTCGGGCACCTTGTCGCCCAGGGACGGAAACACGTGGTCGCCGGCACTCAACACCAGCTGGCTGCGCTTGAACAGGCCGCGCGGCGCCGCCTGCAGGATGAAGGCCTGCAGGTCTCCTCCCCACATGCTGGAGTAGATGATGTCGGCGGGCTGCCGGCTCAGGGCCGAGATCTCGGTGCCGTACTGGCCGGCGCCGAACTTGGGCAGGAGGTCTCCGGCGATCTTGTGGTTCGGGTACAGCTGCTGCATCGACGCGACGAAATCGGCGCGCGAGTCGTGGCCCCAGGCATAGTCCTGGTTGATCAGGCTGATGGTGTCGGCCTTGACGTTGCGCGCCTTGAGATAGCGCGCGAGCGCGACGTTGTCCATGGCGCCGTGGGAGGCGGTGCGGAACACGTACTTGTAGGCTGCCTCCTCGAAGATGCGCGGCGAGCCGCAGTCGAACAGCACCAGGAACTTCTTCATCTCTTCGGCCACGGGCGCCACCGCCAGGCAGTCGCCCGAGCTGACGTAGCCGATCACGGCATCGACGTTCTCGCGCTGGTACAGGTTGCGCAGCTCCTGCACCTGCTTGGTGGCGCCGCCGGCCTCATCCACCAGCACGATTTCCACCGTCGCGCCGCCGAAACCGCGCTTGTCGTAAGGCTTGGGCGCCGCACCCTTGTTGAAGGCGTCGACCATCACTTTCGCGGCGTTGGCCGCCGGCACGCCGAAGCTCTCGGCGGCCGGACCCGACAGGAAGGTCACGATGCCCAGCTTGAACGTCTCCTGGGCGTGCGCCGGAGCCGGCGCAGTCAAGGCGCCAGCCGCGGCCAGGCTGAAGGCCAGCCCCGTGAACAGCCGTCTTCCATTAAACCCCATACCCATCTCTATTTCCTCCTCTTGGTTGGCTCGGGCCTAGGCCCGACAGTATGAGCTAGTCGTGCGTCGCTGCCTTCCGCTGCTTCCGCGTCGGACGGGTGCGCTATGTTTCTGGCCGCCAGGCCGTTCATCAACACCCCGATGGCCTGCCGGGCGATGTCCTCCGGAGGCATCGGGCCGTCGGGCCGGTACCAGCGGCCTATCCAGCTGAGGGCGCCGGCCAGGGTGAAGGCGGCGATCTTCGGATCGCACGGCGCCAGGGACCCCTCGGCCACACCCTGCTCGATGAGCCCGCGGAACTCGCGGTCGATGTGCGCTTTCAACCTGCGCAGCTTCCGGCGGCTCTCCGGCGGCAGCGGATCCTCGCCCACGCGGATGAGGCACATGCCGAAGTCCATGGTGACGATCTCCACGTACTTGCGTGCCGCAGCCACCAGCTTGTCCACCGCCCGGCCGCCGGACGCCCCCGTCTCGGCAATGGCCGCCTGCATCATCTCCAGCCCGATGCGCACGCACTCGAACAGGATCTCGTCCTTGTTCTTGACATAATAGTAGAGAGTTGGCTTGGTCACGTGCAGGCGTTGCGCCACCTCGCCCAGGGACGTGGCGTGAAAGCCCTTCTCGTTGAACATGCGCGCCGCCATCCGCAGCACCGCCTCGCGCTTCGCCTTTCTTTCCTGGTCGCGGTCCCGCGTCTTGCGCCAGGGCGACAACTGGGAAGCGCCGTCCATCCTCTCCATCCCTTGTCCGTCGCCGGGAAACTGCCGGCGCATGTTGCCAATCGGTGCCGTTGATACCGTCTAGTAT
>JBMOQT010000319.1:30645-43620 GCA_049320945.1 Pseudomonadota bacterium | reverse complement strand
GCCCTTGTGCCCATCCGGAAAATCGGAGCTGCCTATGAAACTTCCGCTGCAAATCACCTTCCATGGACTGGCGCCCTCCGAGGCCATCGAGACGGCCATCCGCAACCGGGCGCAGAAGCTCGACAACTTCCATCCCGACGTGATCGCCTGCCGCGTCGCCGTGGCCGTGGTGACCCGCCACAAGCAGCAGGGCCGGCTGTACAACGTGCGCCTCGACCTCACCGTTCCCGGCCAGGAACTGGTGGTCAATCGCGACGCCGCCGAGGACGTATATGTGGCCATCCGCGATGCCTTCGACGACATGCGCCGCAAGCTGGAGGACGAGGCGCGGCTGCGCCGCGGCGACGTGAAATCCCATCCCGTGGCGGAGCATGGACAGATCGTCCGGCTGTACGGCCAGGAAGGCTACGGCTTCATCCGCACGGGCGATGGACGCGAGTTTTATTTCAGCAGTGAGAACCTAACCGACGTGGACTTCGATCGCCTGGGCATCGGCACCGAGGTGCAGTTCATCGAAGAACTGGCCGATGACGGCCCCCAGGCCAAGCGCGTCAGCGTCGGCAAGCATCGCTTCGCGTAGAGGGACATCATGAAAGGCACGCCGCAGGCTTATCTGGCATTCGCGCCGCGGGGGGCGGGCCTGCTGTGCGCATTGTTCTACTTCGAGGAAGACAGGGACGTGTACGGCTGGTTCATCGGCGCTGCCGACTCCGGGCATCGCGCGGCGTTCTTCCAGCTGGAGAACTTCTATTCGCGCCAGCCGACCGCCTTCTTCGCCACCGAAGGCAGCGACATCCAGGGCGGCTGGCGCTTCGACTATGCCAGGAGCGAGCCGGGCCTCGACCGGCCGGTGCCCGTGCGCCAGGATCTCGTTCCGGAGCTGGACCGGCTGCAGGACGCCTTCTGCAACGAGTGGCTGTTCTTCGCCGGGGACCCGCGCGCGGACCAGGACGTCGAAGCCTACCGGCAGATGGAGCTGCCCTGCGGGGACGTGGCCATCAAGCCCCAGCGGCTGAACAAGATGCAGAAAGGCGCCGCCCTGTGGCGCTACTTCTCGCACGATTTCAACCGCAACGTGCTTGATTACCTGATGCCGCGCTGGCCACTGGACATGCGCAGCGACTAGAAACCATGCGCCCCTGGAACGTCATCGTCACCGTCCGCCCCGATCATCAGCGGGTCGCGCCGCTGCTGGGCGAATTGCGCCGCCTGGGGGATTTTCATGGCACGGCCTTTCGCGATGTGCTGGCCGGGCAGGTGCCGGATGCCAAGGGCTTCCTGGATGCGCTGGTGGACGCCCGCGAAGCGAAGGTCGCGTGGATGGAGGACGTGGTGCGCGCCATCCCGGTGGAGTGCGTGTTTGCCTTCACCCCCGACGACCTGGTGGAGCAGTGGTCCGCCCGCCTGCCGGGCTTTCTCGATCGCATGCAGCGCGGTACCTGCTACGTGCGCCTGGAGCGCCGCGGCCTGGTCGGCCAGGTGCACAGCGTCGCGGTGGAGCGGGCCGTCGCCGACCGGCTGTTCGAGCTTGCCGACGCGCGCGGCCTGCGGCTTGCCGTGTCCTTCAGCGACCCGGACTACATCCTCCTGGGGGAAACGCTGGGCAACGAATGCGGCCTGGCGTTCATCACCCGGGAGGTGAGACAGCGCTACCCCTTCGTACAGGCGAGATAGGGCCATGCCGGCTGCCGGCTCCGCGCGCGTGATCTTCGCCGGTGACATCATGCTCGGGCGCAACGTGGCCGAGGCTATCGCCCGGCACGGTCCCGCCTATCCCGTGGCGCCCATTGCGCCGCTGCTGCAGGCGGCCGACGCCGTGGTGGCGAATCTGGAATGCGCCCTGACCGACGGCGCCGATCAATGGCAGGGCGTGCCCAAGACCTATTACTTCGGCGCGCCGTCGGCGGCGGCCCAGGGGCTGGCCGAGGTCAACGTTTCGATGGTGAGCCTGGCCAACAACCACGTGCTCGACTTCGGCCCCAGCGGTCTGCGTGACACGGTGGCCGTGCTGGACCGCTGCGGCATCGGACATGCGGGTGCCGGCGCGGACTGGCAGGCGGCGCGGGCGCCGGCTTTCCTGCGCCGGCAGGGGATTACGCTGGGCATGGTGGCCTGGTGCAATCATCAGGCCGATTTCGCCGCGGGTGAGAGGCATCCGGGCATCGCCTACCTGGACCTGCAGGACCGGGAGGGGGCGCTGGCGATGTTCGCCCACGACGTGCGGCGTCTGCGCGACGCGGGTGCGGACTGGCCCGTGCTGTCCGTACATTGGGGGCCCAACTGGACGGCGCAGCCGTCGCCGGAAGTCGTGCAGCTGGGGCGCGACGCCATAGACGCGGGCTTCCGCATCGTCTTCGGTCATGGCGCCCACGTGTTCCACGGTGTGGACGTCTATCGCGGCTGCCCCATCCTCTACGGCGTCGGCAACCTGGTGGACGACTACTACGTGGATCCGGGCTGGCGCAACGACCGGCAGCTGTTGTTCGAGCTGGAACTGACCGCGGGCACGCTGGCGGCGGTGCACTTGCATCCGGTCGTCATCGAGGGGATGCGCGTGCGGCCCGCCGTGGCCGCGGAGACCGAGGCCATCCTGGCCCAGGCCGAAGAGCGCTGCGCGGCCCTGGGCACGCGGCTGCAACGGGACGCGCAACACGGCCGGATCGATCCGGGCGGGCTTTAGCCGCGGGCCAGGCGCGCGAACATAGCCCATGCGCATCGCCGCCAGCAGCGTAGATGAGGTGCTGGCCGGCCTGCGCAGCGCGCGCACCGGCCTCGCGGCGGCCGAGGCGCGGCGGCGCCTGGCGGAGTTCGGCCCCAACCGGGTGGAGGAGTTGCGCGGCCCGCCCCTGGCCCTGCGCTTTGCGCGGGAGTTCACCCACTTCTTCGCCCTGGTGCTGTGGGTCGCGGCGCTGCTGTCCTTCGTGTCCGAGGCAGTCAGCCCGGGCCAGGGCATGCTGCGGCTGGGCGTGGCCATCGTCGGCGTCATCCTGATCAATGGCGCCTTCTCCTTCTGGCAGGAATACCGTGCCGAGCGGGCGGTGGCGGCGCTGCGCGCGCTGCTGCCGCCGAGCGTGAAAGCGCTGCGCGACGGCAACCTCGTCGCCGTGGACGCGGCGCAGCTGGTGCCGGGCGACGTGATCCTGCTGGGGGCGGGCGACCGGGTGCCGGCCGACTGCCGGCTGATCGAGGCCTATGGCTTGCGGGTGAGTCTGGCGACCATCAGCGGCGAGTCGGTGCCCAAGGCGCGCAGCGCCGAATCTGACGCCGCAGGCCGCGCCGACGAGGCGCGCAATCTGATGCTGGCGGGCACCACCGTGCTTTCGGGCGAGGGGCGGGCCGTGGTGTACGCCACGGGCATGCACACCGAGTTCGGCGGCATCGCCCATCTCACCCAGACCGCGGGCGTGGCGCCTTCGCCCCTGCAGCGGGAGATCGCGCGCCTCTCCCGGCTGGTGGCGCTGCTGTCCGGGCTGTTGGCGGTGGCGTTCTTCTTCATCGGCCAGTCGGTCGGTCTGTCCTTCTGGGAGAGCCTGCTGTTCGGCATCGGCATCCTCGTCGCCAATGTGCCCGAGGGCCTGCTGCCGACGGTCACCCTGTCGCTGGCCATGGCCACCCAGCGCATGGCCAGGCGCCGCGCGCTGGTGCGCCATCTGCCGGCGGTGGAGGCCCTGGGTGCCACCACCGTCATCTGCTGCGACAAGACCGGCACTCTCACGGAAAACCGTATGACGGCGCGGCATGTCTATTTCGACCGGCGCTTTGCCGCCGCCGACGCTCAAGACTTGCGCGGCGCGCCGGAGCATTTCCTGCGCGCCGCCCTGTTGTGCCACAGCGCCGTCCGCGGCGAGGCGGACGGCGCCGGGAAATGGGTGGGCGATCCCCTGGAAGTGGCCCTCATCGAGATGGCGGCGCGGGCCGGCTTTGATGCCGCCGGCTGGCGCAAGCTGGGCGAATTCCCCTTCGAGGCGGAGCGCCGGCGCATGTCGGTGATTGTGGCCGACGATGGCCGCCGCGTGCTCTATTGCAAGGGCGCCCCCGAAAGCGTCATGGGCCTGTGCGACGGCGTCTGGCTGCAGGGGCGGCGCCTGGCGCTGGACGAGGCGACGGGGGAGGTGTATCGGCGCAGCGCCGAGGACATGGCGGCGGCCGGGCTGCGCGTGCTGGCCTTCGCCTGCCATGAGCTGGCGGACGACGAGCCGGAGCAGGAAGCCGGCCTGACCCTGCTGGGCCTGGTCGGGCTCGAGGACCCGCCCCGCGCCGAAGTGGCCCAGGCGGTGGCGCGCTGCCGTGAAGCGGGCATACGGGTGATCATGGTCACCGGCGATCATCCGCGCACGGCGGTGGCCATCGGCCGGGAGATCGGACTGCTGCGGGGCGAGCCCCTGGTGGTCACCGGCGACATCCTGCGGCGCATGGCGGCGGGGGAGCTGCAGCTGGCCCTGGATGCCGAGGAAGTGGTGTTCGCCCGCGTGGCGGCGGAGCAGAAGCGCCTGCTGGTGGAAGCCCTGCAGCGCAAGGGCGAGGTGGTGGCCGTCACGGGCGACGGCGTGAACGACGCGCCCGCGCTCAAGAGGGCGGACGTGGGCATCGCCATGGGGCTGGCGGGAACCGACGTGGCCAAGGAGGCGGCCGACGTCATCCTGCTCGACGACCACTTCGCCACCATCGTCAATGCCGTCGAGGAAGGGCGCGCGGTGTTCGACAACATCCGCAAGTTCCTCACCTACATCCTGACCTCGAACATCCCCGAGATCATCCCTTACCTCGCCTTCGTGCTGTTCAAGATCCCGCTGCCCCTCACGGTGATCCAGATCCTGGCGGTGGACCTGGGCACCGACATGCTGCCGGCCCTGGCCCTGGGCGCGGAGAAGCCCGATCCCCAGGTGATGCGCCGGCCGCCGCGCGCCCGCGGCGCCCACCTGGTGGACCGGCCCCTGGTGCTGCGCGCCTACCTGTTCCTGGGCCTGCTGGAGGCGGCCTTGGCCATGGCCGCCTTCTTCTTCGTACTGGACGCGAGCGGCTGGCGCTACGGCGAGACGGCGGGCGGGGCGCTGTACCGGGAGGCGACCACCGCCTGCCTGGCGGGCATCGTGCTCGCCCAGGTGGTGAACGTGTTCCTGTGCCGGCATCCCCGCCGTTCCCTGTTCGCCGTCGGCCTGGGCGGCAACCGCCTGCTGTGGGCGGGTGTGGCCGTGGAACTGGCCCTGCTCGGGTGGATCGTCTATACGCCCTCGGGCAACTGGCTGTTCGGCACGGCGCCGCTGCGCTTTGATGCGTGGCTCTACATGGTGCCGGGGGCGCTACTGCTGCTGCTGGCGGAGGAGGGACGCAAGGCGCTGCTGGCGCGGCGCTGGCGGGTTGATTTAATAGACCGGATGGTCTAATAATAACGCCATGCCGTCCGCCGTTCGCGCCCCAGCCCATCCCCCGGCCATCTCCCGCCCGCGCGGGCGCCCGCCGCGCGTGCACGCCGGCCGCGGTGACACGCGCGCGGCGCTGATCCGCTGCGGCACCGAGCTGCTGACGGAAAAGGGTTTCCACGGCACCGGCGTGGATGCGCTGCTCAAGCGCCTGGGCATCCCCAAGGGTTCCTTCTACCACTACTTCGCCAGCAAGGAAGAGTTCGGCCTGGCGGTGATCGACAACTACGCCGCTTACTTCGCCCGCAAGCTGGACCGCCTGCTGGGCGACGCCGGCCGCAGCCCGCTCGCGCGGCTGCGCGCCTTCGTGGCGGAAGGCAAAGCCGGCATGCTGCGCTACCGCTTCCGCCGCGGCTGCCTGGTGGGCACCCTGGGCCAGGAGGTGAGCGGGCGCGACGATCCGTTCCGCCGGCGCCTGGACCAGGTGTTCGCCGGCTGGCAGGGGCGGGTGGCCGCCTGCCTGGAGGAGGCCAAGGCGGCGGGCGAGCTGGCGGCCCACGCCGACGCCCAGCGGCTGGCCGCCTTTTTCTGGATCGGCTGGGAGGGCGCCATCCTGCGCGCCAAGCTGACCCGCAGCACCGCGCCCCTGGATCTGTTCGCCGACACGTTTTTTGAAATGGTGACGGGTGACGAGTGACGAGTGACGAAAACCTGAAGCGTCTCCCCGTCACCCGTCACCCGTCACCCGTCACCTAAGAGGAGAGACACCATGTTCAAAGCCATCATGATCACCAAGGATGACGCCGGCTACCGGGCCGAGCTGCAGGAAGTGGACGAGGGCAGGCTGCCCGAGGGCGACGTGACCGTGCGCGTGGCCTATTCCACCCTGAACTACAAGGATGCTCTTGCCATCACCGGCAAGTCGCCGGTGGTGCGCAGCTTCCCCATGGTGCCGGGCATCGATTTCGCCGGCACCGTGGAAGCGAGCTCCCATCCCGAGTTCAAGGCCGGCGATGCCGTGGTGCTGAACGGCTGGGGCGTGGGCGAGGTGCATTGGGGCGGGCTGGCCCAGAAGGCCCGGGTCAAGGGGGACTGGCTGATCCCCCTGCCGGCCGCGTTCACCCCGCGCCAGGCCATGGCCATCGGCACGGCGGGCTATACCGCCATGCTGTGCGTGATGGCGCTGGAGCGCCACGGCCTCAAGCCGGACATGGGCGAGATCCTGGTCACCGGCGCCTCCGGCGGCGTGGGCAGCGTGGCCGTGGCGCTGCTGGGGGCGCGCGGCTATCGCGTGGTGGCGTCCACCGGCAAGGCTCAAGAGGCGGACTATCTGAAGTCCCTGGGAGCGGCGGAAATCGTGGACCGGGCCCAGTTCTCCAGCCCCGGCAAGCCCCTGGCCAAGGAGCGCTGGGCCGGCGCCGTGGATACGGTGGGCAGCCATACCCTGGCCAACGTGTGCGCCAGCATGAAGTACCGGGGCGTGGTGGCCGCCTGCGGCCTGGCCCAGGGCATGGATTTCCCGTCGACGGTGGCGCCCTTCATTCTGCGCGGCGTGACCCTGGCCGGGGTTGATAGCGTTTACTGCCCCAGGCCGGAGCGCCTGGAGGCGTGGCAGCGCCTGGCGCGCGAGCTGGACCCGGCCAAGCTGGATGCCATCACGGCCGAAATCGCCCTGGGCGAGGCCATCGCCAAGGCGCCCGAGCTGCTGGCGGGCAAGGTGCGCGGCCGCATCGTGGTGGACGTGAACCGCTGAGCAATGCCATGCTTCGCCCGTGGGCAAGCGGCCCATGGGCGGAGGGGGCTGGCAATGGGCAATCGCGTCGGGGGCGGATCGGAGCTGCAGCGCATCCGCGGCGAATTGGACAGCCTGCGGCGCGACTACGGAGAGCGCATCAAGGAACTGGAATTCCTGTACGCCGCTTCGCGCCTGACCGCCGGTGACGACTTGAGCGTGGCGGCGGTGCTGCAGGGCATCGCCGATCTGCTGCCGGCCGCGCTGCAGTTTCCGGCCGCCGCCGGCGCGCGCATCGTCGTCGGCGGCGAAGAATACCGGAGCGCCGGTTTCGCGCCCGGGTCCGAGCCCCTGACGGCGCAGCTGCTGGTAGAAGGGCGCCCGGCCGGGACGGTGGAAGTGGTCTATGGCCCCGGCACGCCCGTCTCCGGCGACGGTTTGTTCCTCAAGGAAGAGGCTGCCCTGCTGGACAGCCTGGCCCGGCAGCTGGGCATGTTTCTCGCCAAACGGCGCGCCCAGGCCGCCCTGCAGGGGAGCGAGCAACAGTTGCGCAGGCTGCTGGAGAATCTGCAGGAAGGGGTGTGGGCCATCGATGCCGAGGGCCGCACCACCTTCGCCAATCCGCGCATGGCGGCCATGCTCGGCTGCACCGTGGAAGAGATGCTGGGCCGGTCCGTTTTTTCCTTCATGGACGAGCGCGGCGCCGAGATCTGCCGGCGCAACATGGAACGGCGCAGCCAGGGCATTGCCGAGACCCACGAGTTCGAGTTCCTGAGGAAGGACGGCTCGCGCCTGCTGACTGTCCTGGCCGCCAGTCCCATCATGGAACAGGGCCGCTACGCGGGGGCCCTGGCGGCCGTGATGGACATCAGCGAGCGCAAGCGTGCCGAAGCGGAAATACGCCGGCTCAACGAGTCGCTGGAAGAGCGCGTCCAGGAGCGCACGGCCCAGTTGAACAACGTCAACCGGGAGCTGGAGGCGTTCAGCTATTCCGTGTCCCACGACCTGCGCGCGCCCCTGCGCGCCCTGGACGGCTACAGCCAGATGCTCAAGGAGGACTACGGCGATCGCCTCGACGACAAGGGCCTCGCCCTGCTCGACCGCATCCGCGCCAATGCCGAACGCATGGGTGACCTGATCGACGCCCTGATCGAGCTGGCGCGCCTGGGGCGGGCGGCCATGAACCGGGTTCCGGTCGACCTGTCGCGGCTCGCCGAGGAAATCCGGCGGGAGATATGCGAAGCGCATCCCCAGCGGACGGCGCAGTGGTCGATCCAGCCCGGGCTGCGGGCCAACGCCGATCCCATGGCGGCCAAGGTGATCCTGAGCAACCTGCTGCGCAACGCCTGGAAGTTCACCCGCACCCGGGAGGAGGCGTCGATCGCCTTCGGTGCCATCACCCGGGAAGGGCAGCGGGTGTTCTTCGTGCGCGACAACGGCGTGGGCTTCGACATGACCTATTCCGGCAAGCTGTTCGGCGCCTTCCAGCGCCTGCACAGCGCCTCCCAGTACGAGGGCACCGGCATCGGCCTGGCCACGGTGCAGCGCCTGGTGCACCGTCACGGCGGCCGGATATGGGCCGAGGCGCGGCTGGGGGAGGGCGCCGTGTTCTATTTCACCCTGGGCGAGGCCGAGGCGGAAGAGGAATGGTAAGGCTCAGTGAAAATCGCGGCTGCGGGTGACCAGGCGGCCCAGCAGGGGCGTGTGGTCCACCAGCCGCTTGGCGATGAGATGCACCACTTCCCCTTCCCTCTGCAGTTGCCCATAGACGCCCAGCAGGCGCGCCCCCAGCAGCTCCTTGCGCTGCTTGTCCACCAGGTGGCTGTGCACGATGACGTTGGCCACGCCGGTTTCGTCCTCCAGGGTGACGAACACCACGCCGCTGGCGGTATCGGGCCGCTGGCGGCAGGTGACCAGGCCCGCGGCGCGGGCGAGCTTGCGGTCGGGTGCAGCGTTGAGCTCGGCGGCGGTGAGGAAGCGCCGGCGCGCCAGGGGACCGCGCAGCAGCGCCAGCGGATGGCGGCCCAGGGTAAAGCCCAGGGCGGCATAGTCGGCGACCAGGTCTTCGGCCTCGTCGGGCGCGGCCAGCCGGGGCAGGGCTTCGTTCAGGGGCGCGCCGCGCAGCACCGGCGGGCGGGGCAGGGCGCCGGCCGCCTGCCAGCAGGCCTGGCGGCGATGGCCGGCGAGGCTGGCGAGCGCCCCCGCGGCCGCCAGGGCCTTGAGCTCGCGCGCCTGCAGCCCGGCGCGCGCGGCGAGATCGTCCACATCGGCAAAGGGCGCCGCCTGCCGCGCGGCGACGATGCGCCGGGCCGCGTCCTCGCCCAGGCCCTTGACCAGGCGCAGGCCCAGGCGGGCGGCGGCTCCCTCCAGCGTGCAATCCCAGTCGCTCGCCGCCGCGTCCGCCGGCCGCACCTCCACGCCATGGCGGCGCGCGTCCTGGATCAGCTGGGAAGGTGAGTAGAAGCCCATGGGCTGGGAGTTGAGCAGGGCGCACAGGAAAGCGGCCGGCTCGTGGCGCTTGAGCCAGGCGGACACATAGACCAGCAAGGCGAAGCTGGCGGCGTGGGACTCGGGGAAGCCGTATTCGCCGAAACCCTGGATCTGGCGAAAGATGGCCTGGGCGAACTCCAGGGAGTAGCCGCGGCTCGACATGCCGTCGATGAGCTGGCGTTCGAACTGCTCCAGGCCGCCGCGCCGGCGCCAGGCCGCCATGGAGCGGCGCAGCCGGTCCGCCTCGCCGGGGGTGAAGCCGGCGGCGACGATGGCCAGCTGCATGGCCTGCTCCTGGAAGATGGGCACGCCCAGGGTGCGTTCCAGCACGGCCTGCACTTGCGGCGAGGGATAGGTGATCTCCTCCCTGCCTTCGCGCCGGCGCAGGTAGGGATGCACCATGCCGCCCTGGATCGGCCCCGGGCGCACGATGGCCACCTCGATCACCAGGTCGTAGAACTGCCTGGGCTTGATGCGCGGGAGCATGGAGATCTGCGCCCGCGACTCCACCTGGAACACGCCGATGGAATCCCCGCGCCCGAGCATTTCATACACTTGCGGGTCTTCGGCGGGCACGTCCTGCATGGTGAAGGTCGCGCCCCGCCGCCGGGATACCAGGGCCAGGGCGCGGCGGATGGCGGAGAGCATGCCTAAGCCCAGCACATCCACCTTGAGCAGGCCGAGGGCGTCGAGATCGTCCTTGTCCCACTGGATCACCGTGCGCGCCGGAGCGCGGAGCAGGGGCCCCGCATCGCGGGGATGCGACCGCGTAGGCGCGCGTATCGCCCGCGGATTTCCCGGCGCGCCTTCCGCCCGCTCCGGGGTCGCACCTACCGGCTCCGCCGGCAGGCACTGCTCCGCCCTCCGCGGGCGCGCCGGCATGGCGGCGTTCTCGATGGGCACCAGCCTGGACAGGGGGCCGCGGGAGATGACGAAACCGCCCACGTGCTGGGAGAGATGGCGCGGAAAGCCCAACAGGGCGGTGGCGAGCGCCAGCAGCCGCTTCACCTCCGGCGCCGCCGGATCGAAGCCCGTCTCCCTGAGCCGCTCGGCCAGCGCTTGGGGGTCGTCCCACCAGGCGAGGTGACGGCTGAGATGGTCCAGGCGGTCCAGGTCGAAGCCCAGGGCCTTGCCCACGTCCTTGAGGGCGCTCTTGCGCCGGTAGGTGATGACGGTGGCGGCCAGGGCCGCGCGCTCGCGCCCGTATTTGCGGTAGAGGTACTGGATGACCTCCTCGCGCCGCTCGTGCTCGAAGTCCACGTCGATGTCCGGCGGCTCGCGCCGTTCCTTGGAGACGAAGCGCTCGAACAGCATGTTGCCCCGGGCCGGGTCCACCTCGGTGATGCCCAGGGCATAACACACCGCCGAGTTGGCCGCCGAGCCGCGGCCCTGGCACAGGATGCCCTGGCCGCGGGCATAGGCGACGATGTCATGCACGGTGAGGAAATAGGGCTCGTAGCGCAGCTCGGCGATGAGGGCCAGCTCGTGCTCCACCTGCCGGCGTACGTCGCCCGGCACGCCGCCGGGATAGCGGCGCGCCAGGCCCTCCTCGGTCAGGCGGCGCAGATGGCCGGCGGGGGTCTCGCCCGCCGGCACCAGCTCGTCGGGATACTCGTAGCGCAGCTCGTCCAGGGAAAAAGTGCAGCGCGCGGCGGCGTTCAGGGTCTCCTCCAGCAGCTCGGGCGGATAGAGCCGGGCGAGCCGCGGCAGGCTGCGCAAGTGGCGCTCGCCGTTGGGGAAGAGGGCGTGGCCGGCGGCGGCGACGGTGGTGCCCAGGCGGATGGCGGTGAGGGTGTCCTGTAGCGCGCGGCGGCTGCGCGCATGCATGTGCACGTCGCCGGCGGCCAGGGCCGGCAGCCCGGCCGCGCGGGCGAGTTCGAGCAGGCGCGCCAGCCGTGCCCGGTCGTCGCCGCCGCAATGCAGTTCCACCGCCAGCCAGGCGCGGCCGGGGAAATGCCGGGCGAGCCAGCGGGCGTGGTCCAGGTCCCGGGGCGTGTCCCCGGGCACCAGCAGCGCCAGGCAGCCGGGCATGGCCTCTCCCATGTCCGCGCAGGTGAGCCGGTATTGCCCCTTCTTCGCCGCCCGCCGCCCGCGGGTGATGAGCTCGCTCAAGTCCCCGTAGCCTTCCCGGTCGGCGGCGAGCAGCACCAGCCGGGGGCCGTCGGCCAGGGCGATTTCGCTGCCCACGATCAGCTTGAAGCCGAGCTGTTTCGCCGCCTCGTGGGCACGCACCACCCCCGCCAGGGAGCACTCGTCGGTGAGGGCCAGGGCGCCATAGCCCAGTTCCCGGGCGCGCTCCACCAGCTCTTCCGGATGGGAGGCGCCGCGCAGGAAGGAGAAGTTGGACAGGCAGTGCAGTTCGGCGTAGCCGGGGTTCATTCATTGACTGTATAAAAATACAGTAATGAGGGCAAGGCGCATTGCCGTTGTTTCTTGGCGGGCAGGCGGGCTTTGGCCTATAAATGGATATCTACGGGATCTTGCTTCAGGAGAAATACATGCTTACCCACGCCCCCGCGACGACCATTCTGCCGGTGGTGGATATGGAGCGCGCCCGGCGCTTCTACCAGGAAAAACTGGGCCTGCAGCCCGAAGGCGTCCAGCCCAACGGCAGGTATGTGTTCCGCTGCGGCGGCGGCGCCACCCTGGCCCTGGTGCCCAAGCCCGAGGGCACCCGGGCGGCCCAGCACACGGCTCTCAGCTTCCAGGTGGATGACATCGAGGCCGAGATCCGCGACCTGGAAAGCCGCGGCGTGGTCTTCGCGGACTACGATCTGCCGGGCCTGAAGACCCGGGACCACGTGTGCGTGCTGCCCACGGAAAAGGCCGCCTGGTTCCGCGATCCGGAGGGCAACATCCTTTCCCTGCACGAGTCGCTGGGCAAAAAGTCCTGATTAACGGAGAAGGGCGGACAAGCTCATGAAGCCCGGTTCAGCGGCGCACCGCACCTGCTAACGGTATTTGAGCAAGTCTTCGATAGTAAGGCCAATGTCCTTGGCGATCTGCCGTAGCAAGATGGGGGATATGTCCCTGCCCTGATGGAATGGTACCGTTGTGCAACGACCGGCACTATTGCGGAACTGCTTATGGGAGCCCCGTTGCCGGACTTCGGTGAAACCGAGCTTGTTGAGAATGGCAACAACCTCAGCGGGCTTCAGAACAGGGATGTTGCCCATGAACTAGGCAACAGCAATGTTCTGAACGCCGATGAATTCTGATTCGAGCTCCGGCTCCCCGTCTTCCAGAAGCATCGTGATCACTTCCTTAAGGTTGCGGTTGAGTTCATCGAGTGTTTCCCCCTGGGAATGGGCACCCGGAAAACCGGGAACGAAGCCCACGAGCAGCCCCGTTTGAGGACACCGCTCAATCACAGCCGAATAGATCTTCATGGCC
>JBMOQT010000319.1:26743-30545 GCA_049320945.1 Pseudomonadota bacterium | reverse complement strand
AAGGTTGCGGTTGAGTTCATCGAGTGTTTCCCCCTGGGAATGGGCACCCGGAAAACCGGGAACGAAGCCCACGAGCAGCCCCGTTTGAGGACACCGCTCAATCACAGCCGAATAGATCTTCATGGCCAGCTCCAAGGAGCGTTGAAACAAAAATTATCCTGTCTTGCAGGACTTGTAGCAACTTCCGTCAGCTTCATGGCTCCGAGCGACCAGGGCCGTTCGGCCCCATCGGCGCCACGTTTCCCGGCACCAGCACTTTCTCGCGCACCCCGGCGGTGGGCGAGAAGGCATTTACCCGGGCGGACTGGGCCGGTGCGGCCAGGCCGCGCCATTGCTCGACTGCCAGCAGTTCCTTGCCCCGGGTGGGGCTCTCGGGCGTGCCCAGTTCGTACCAGGTGTTGTTCTCGAACAGGGCCATGAACTGCTGGCCGCCCATCTTCACCTCGTAGCGGCCCTCGCGCAGCGGCTTGGTGTTGCCGCCGAACCAGGGGGTGCGCTTCATCGTCTGTTCGCCCATCGCCGCGCTCCTACTATGTAAGCCTCCCTGCTATAGGCCGGAAAATGGCCCGGAGGTTCGCGGCCGCCGGCAGCGTATAAAATGCCCGCTTTTGCCCGATCGCCGCGATGCCTCCTCCGTCCCCCGTCCGCTACGCCATCACGCCCCGGAATCCCGATGCCCACATCTTCGAGGTGAGCTGCACCGTCGCCGATCCCGACGCCGAGGGCCAGCGTTTCGCCCTGCCGGCGTGGATCCCCGGCAGCTACCTGATCCGCGAGTTCGCCAGGCACGTGGTGGCCATCAGCGCCCGGGCCAACGGCCAGACGGTGCCCCTGCGTAAGCTGGACAAGCACACCTGGCAGGCGCCGCCCGTGTCCGGGGCCCTGACCGTGACCATGGAAGTCTATGCCTGGGACTTGTCGGTGCGCGGCGCCCATCTGGACCGCAGCCACGGCTTCTTCAACGGCCCCGCCGTGTTCCTGCGGGCGCTTGGGCGCGAGGAGCGACCGTGCCTGGTGGACATTCGTCCCCCCGAGGGCGAGGCCCATGGCCCCTGGCAAGTGGCCACCACCCTGCCCGTGGCGCGGGGCTCACGCGGCGCCGCCCGGCCCTGGGGCTTCGGCCTGTACCGTGCCGCCGACTACGACGAACTGATCGACCATCCGGTGGAGATGGGCCGCTTCGCGCGCGCCTCGTTCCGCGCGGGCGGCGTTCCCCACGACATCGTCATCACCGGGCGCCAGGACTGCGACCTGGTGCGGCTGACGCGCGATCTCAAGCGCATCTGCCAGTGGCACATGGGCCTGTTCGGCGGTCCCGCGCCCATGGAGCGCTACCTGTTCCTGGTCACCGCCGTGGGCGAGGGCTACGGCGGGCTGGAGCACCGGGCGTCCACTGCCCTGCTGTGCTCCCGCGACAGCCTGCCGGCAGCGGGCATGGACAAGCCGAGCGAAGCCTACATCGGCTTCCTCGGCCTGTGCAGCCACGAATACTTCCACACCTGGAACGTGAAGCGCATCAAGCCGGCGGCCTTCATCCCCTACGACCTGGAGCGCGAGAACTACACGCAGCTGCTGTGGGCCTTCGAGGGCTTCACCTCCTACTACGACGATCTGGCCCTGGTACGCTCGGGCGTCATCGAGCCCCAGGACTACCTGGACCTGCTGGCGAAGACCATCAGCAACGTATGGCGCACGCCGGGCCGCCTCCGGCAGAGCCTGGCCGAATCGTCCTTCGACGCCTGGATCAAGTATTACCGCCAGGACGAAAACTCGCCCAACGCCATCGTCAGCTACTACGTCAAGGGCGCGCTGGTGGCCTGCGCCCTGGATCTCCTGCTGCGCAGCGAGACCCGCGGCAGGGCGAGCCTCGACCAGGTGATGCAGCGCCTGTGGCGCGAACACGGCATGACCGGGCGCGGCGTGGAGGAGGACGACATCCGGCGCATCGCCGAGGAGGTGGGCGGCCTCAGGCTGGCGCGCTTCTTCCGCGAGGCGGTGCACGGCACCTCCGACCTGCCCATGGAACGGCTGCTGGCGCGCTTCGGCGTGACGCTGAAACGGCAGGCCGCGGACAAGACGCCCTCCCTGGGCGTGCGCACCAAGGCGGAGGGCGCCGACCTCAAGCTCATCACCGTATTCGACCAGGGCCCGGCCCAGCAGGCCGGCCTGGCGGCGGGCGACGTGCTGGTGGCGGTGGACGGCCTGCGCGTGGCCGCCGGCAACCTGGACAAGCTGCTGGCGCGCCGCCGCGCCGGCGACCGGGTGACCCTCCACGCCTTCCGCCGCGACGAGCTGCTGGTGACCGAAGCGCTGCTGGCGCCGGCGCCGGCGCACGAATGCAAACTCACCGCCGCCGACAAGCCCACCGCGGCGGTGCGCAAGCTGCGTGATGCCTGGCTATTGGGCCATCACAGCTGACGCACGGCCCGCGCCACCAGCGCCAGATAGGCGCCGACCAGCAGTGCCGCCACCATCAGGCTGGCGGTGGATGCCAGCCAGAAGCCCGCGGCACCCATGGGTGCGGCCGCGCGGAACGCCAGCCAGTAGCCGCCTCCCAGGCCGATGCCCCAGAAGCACAGGGCGTGCACCAGCATCGGCCCCATCGTGACCTTGTAGCCGCGCAGGGCGAAGGACGCCAGGGTCTGGGTGGCGTCGAAGAAGTGGAACACGGCGGCATAACCGATGAGCGACAGGGCCACGGCGCGCACCGCCAGGTCGTCGCTGTAGGCCGCCACCAGGGGCCGGGCGCCCAGGGTCACGGCCAGGCCGAGCGCGGTCGCCAGGAGCGCCGCCAGGGCGAGGCCCGTCGTGGCTGTCGCCCGCGCGCGCCCGGGTTCGCGCGCTCCCAGCGCCTGCCCCACCAGGGCGCTGGTCGCCAGGCCCAGGGCCAGGGCCGCCATGAAGGCGATGCCCACCACGTTGGCGACGATGCGGTGGCCCGCCTGCACCTCGGCGCCCAGGGGGGCGATGAACAGGGCGATGAAGGTGAACGAAGAGATCTCGATCAGGTTCGACAGGCCCATGGGCAGGCCGACGCGCAGCAGCTCCCGCTGCGCCGGCCAGCGGGGCCGCGGCCAGCGGGCGAACACCCGGTACTTGCGGTAGAAGCGGCCCGCCGCCAGGGTGGCGAGCGCTGCGGCCAGAGAGGCCCAGGCCACGGCGAGATAGGCATAGGCCGCGCCCAAGGCGCCCAGGGGCGGCAGCCCCAGCTTGCCGAAGATCAGGCCGTAGGACAGGGGCAGGTTGAGCAGCGAGCCGAGGGTGGTGATGACCATCAAGGCGCGGGAGTTGCCCAGGGCCGTGCTGAAGGCATAGAAGGTGCGGTAGAGCAGGTGGGCCGGCACGGCGAAGGCGGCGATGCGCAGATAGGCGTCGGCCAGCTGCGCCACCTCCGGCGACGGGCCGCTCCAGGCCACCCAGACGGCCGAATGACGCAGGATCAGGAAGCCCAGAGCCGACAGAGCCAAGGCGAGCCAGGCGCCCTGGTGCCAGGCGGCGGCGATCTCCTGTTCCCGGCCGGCACCGAAATGATGGGCGACCACCGGCCCCACCGCCTGCAGCACGCCGACCAAGGCCACCACCACGGTGATCTGGATGGCATTGGCGATGGCCAGGGCCGCCAGGTGCGTAGTCGAGTAATGGCCGACGAACACGGTGTCGGCGGCCGCCACGCCCATGTAGGCCACCTGGGCGACGAGCACGGGCCAGGCGAGGGTGGAGATGCGGCGGGCGAGGGCGAGATGCATTGTTGGTGACGGGTGAAAACCGCGCATTGTCACCCGTCACCCGTCACCCGTCACGC
>JBMOQT010000319.1:0-26643 GCA_049320945.1 Pseudomonadota bacterium | reverse complement strand
ATGTAGGCCACCTGGGCGACGAGCACGGGCCAGGCGAGGGTGGAGATGCGGCGGGCGAGGGCGAGATGCATTGTTGGTGACGGGTGAAAACCGCGCATTGTCACCCGTCACCCGTCACCCGTCACGCGAACACGCCGTGCAGATACCAGCCATGGGGCGCGCGCCGCTCACGGAACAGCCACAGCAGTTCCTGCCGGGCGCCGCGCGCGATGTAGTAGTCCCGCGCCACATCGTTGCCGTCCCACCAGCCGGACTCGATGCGCTCGGGGCCCGCCAGCAGGGTCAAGGGGCCATGCCAGCGGGGCGTGTCATTGGCCGCCTCCAGGAGCTGGGGCGGGTCGAGCAGCCACAGGGGACGGGGGTGGGCGGGCAGCGCTACAGGCTGCCCGGCGCCGGGCGCACAGGTGCCCCAGGCCAGTTCGGGCCGGTGGGCGGGCAGCGCCTGCATCCCCGTCACCGCCTCGGTGCCCAGGCGCGCCTGCAGGCGCTCGATGAGTTCGACGCACTGGTCCTGTTCCCGGCGCAGGTCTTGGAACAGGCTGGCGCTGACTGGCGCGAGGGAGACGATCTCGTCGGCCGCCAGGCCCACGGCGGTCACGGGCGCCGGCAATGCCAGAGTCGCCAGCCGTTCCCGCAGCACCGTGACGAAGCGCGCCTCGTCGCGGCTGGCACCGGCCAGGGAAATGGTGAGCGAGGTGATGGCATCGTCATGCTCCAGGGTGAGCACGAAGCGCTCGACGCCCGCCTGGCGCGCCGCCAGGAAGCCGGTGAGGCCCCCGAGCAGGCGGCGCGCGGCGAACAGCACGGCCTCGCTGTGCTCCACCGGCGCCAGGGGCTCCAGGCGGGCGCTGAATCTTTCCGGCGGTGCGAACCACGGGCGCGGATCGGGCCGCCGTCCCAGCGCCCGGTCCAGTCCCGCCAGCAGCTCCGCGCCGCAGCGGCGCGCCAGTCCCGCGCGCGGCAGGGCCAGCACTTCGCCCAGGGTGGCGGCGCCGATGGCGGCGAGGGTTTCCCGGGCTTCCGGCGCCCAGTCGATCAGGGCGATGGGCAGGGGAGCCAGCGCCGCGGCGAGCTCGGCCGCTTCGGTCACCTGCCCGCCGCCCGAGCGCGCCAGCAGACGCGCCGCCAGGGGCGTGGGGGCGCAGGCCAGGGACGCGGCGAAGCCCAGTTCGGCGCAGCCGGCCGCGATTCTGCGCTGCAGGGCCTCCAGGCCGCCGAACAGGCGCAGGCTGGCGGCCACTTCCAGCAGCAGGGAGGCGGGCGCATCGATGCTCACCTGGGGCGTGAACTGGCCGCCCCAGGCGGCCAGTTCGGCCAGCGCCGCCGCCACGGCTGCGCAATCGCGGTTGCGCAGGAGCAGCTGCGGCGCCAGGGCCTGGGCGCTGGCCAGGCCCATGTTCAGACGCACGCCCAGGGCCGCCGCCGCGCCATTGACCGCCAGGATGCGCCGCTCCTCCACCACCGCCAGGGGCAGGGAGCAGTCGCCGCCGCGCAGGAAGACCTGCAGGGGCAGATGGGGCAGATGCAGGGCGATCCAGAGCATGGCGGCGCGCGGCCCGGATCAGCAGGAATGCCGGAGGAGTGGCAGGGTGTCTTCCCGGCCGTCCTGCACCGGGACGGACAGGGCACCCAATGCCGACGACATGCCTGTGCGCACGTCCAGCAGCACCGGCTGCGCGACCAGACTGCCGCGGCGCTTGAGCACATGCACCGCCAGCTTGCTGCCTGCCGCTTCCAGGGAGAGTTTCAGGGCCGCCGGCGAGGATGCGGCGGCGGCGCCGGCCGGGCGGTAGAGCACGGCAACGGTGTGCGCCTCTTCGGCGGCCAGCTGCAGGCGGCGCAGGCTGGCAGCACCGGGTGCCGCCAGCCAGGCGAGCACGGCGCTGCAGCTGCCGGAGGCAAGCGCCTGGCGCGCGGCCCACAGTGCTTCGGCGGCGCTGCGCGGCCGCACCAGCACCAGGCGCGCCAGGTCCACTCCCGCCGCCGCCAGGGCCGGCGCATAGGGCAGGTGCGGCGGGGCGACGAGCATGATCCAGCGCCGGTCGGTGCGCGACAGCCGGGCCAGGGTGGGCGCCAGCAGCGACAGCTCGCCGATGCCTGGACGTGCGGCAAAGATCTCGGTCAAGGCGTTCGCCGGCCAGCCGCCGCCGGGCAGCAGCGCATCCAGCGCCGGAAAGCCTGTCGCCACCCCGGGCGGGGCGGGGCTGACGCTTTCGCCGCGCCACAGGGCGGGGTGTTCGGGAACCGGACGGGGGGAGGCCATGCCCTGGTATCGCCTGCGCGGCTGCTCAGTCCTTCTTGTCCTGGTCGCCGGGAACACTGGGCGGGAAGCGGCTCAGGGCTTCCGCCACCCGGTCCTCGACATGCTTGTGGAATACCTTGTCGCTCAGCCGGTTCAGCGCCCACAGGGCCCATACCACCACCAGCGCGTCCACCTGCCAGGGAAAGGCGATCCAGTGATCCTGCAGATATTGGATATAGCGTTCCTTGCCCATCCAGTCCTGGAAAAGGCTGTGCAAACCGGTCGCCGTGATGATGCCGAGGATGAAGCTCGCCACCAGGGGGCGTCCCGGGTTCTTGGTGAAGTCCAGCATGATGCCTCCTCTTGGTCGCCCCGGCTGCGCTCGTTTTTATACTCGAAATGATACGCTTTTTATTTGCGCACACGGGCCGCCCGCAGGTAGAGCAGGCCCTGGATGCCGACGGCGGCGGTGAAGCCCGCCACGGCGGCGAGGACGAAGCCGGCGACCGGCAGCAGGGCGGCGGAGACGGCGAAGAAGGCGGCGAAACCATACAGGCCTACGACCATGCCGCGCAGCATGAGGATCGCGATGTCCGCGCCGTACAGCCGGTGGGAGAAGGTGGTCACCACACTGGAGGCCACCGGAAAGGGCGTCAGCAGCCCCGCCAGGCGCGGTCCGGTAAGCGCCGCGGCCTCGGTGATGGTCACCACCAGGGCGGCCGCCGCGACCATGCGCAGCACGATCTCGCTGCGCGGCAGGGCGCGGGTGATCTGGGGCGGATGCGCCGCCGGGAACAGCCGTGGCCCCAGCGTCGGCACGGCGAAGGCGATCAGGCAGGCGACCGCCAGCGTGGGCTGGAAGCCCTCCAGCAGCAGCGACACCACCAGGTAGGCGGCCCAGCCCAGCAGCAGGCTGGCGAGCCAGTTGCAGCGCCGGCTCAGCCAGCTGTAGCACAGGGCATAGACGCCCAGGGCCACCAAGCCGACCAGGGTTCCGACCGCTGCCTGATAGCCGAAGGCCGTGCCGCGCTCGGCTACCAGAAACAGAAAAATGGGCCCGCCCACTACGGGAAAGCCCGTAAGCAGGCCGGCGATGGTGGGACCGAAGCGGTGGGCGATGATGCTGAGGGCAGCGATGATGGCGGGAACGAGAGTGAGCTTCAGGGCGAGCATGAACAGTCCAAGAAACAGTAGCGCGGGGCCGGCCTCGTAAAAAAAAGCCGCCCCGGGCGAGGCGGCTAAGGTACCACAGGAGGAGGCGTGGTACGGGGAGGGAAAGAAGGGAAATCAGGCTAGCACGCGGAAATCGATGATCACCTCCTGGAAATCCTTCGACCGGTATTCGATGGCCACCCGCTCGCCGAAGGCCTGCTGGATCTGGGCCAGCAGGGGCAGGGGATCGTGGTCGTTGCAGAAGCGCATGGTCTCGCCCGGCTGTAGCGCCTGGAGGGCGCCGAAGATGGCTGCGTGGCGGAAACGCTTGGCGATGCCGCGGGCGTCGAAGCCATAGACGCCGTTGGCGAAGACGGGGAGGGAACAGTCGTGACCCATGGTTTGATTCCTCATCGTGAAAAGTGAAGTTCCGGCTCCGGCCGCGCCGGAGCCGGGCCGTCAGGCTCGTTGTGTTGCAGTTGCCCCCAGGGCGGCGCGCCGCTGGCGAGCCAAGCGCAGGGCAAACCAGGCCAGGTAGAAGGTGCCGGCGGCGAACACCACGTCGCCCGGCACGCGCATCCACACCAGTCCTTCCATCACCGCCGAGTGGATGACCTCGGGCGAGCGGGCGTACCACAGTCCCTCGGAGATGCTGGCCCAGGCCTGGTAGATGCCGGCCGGCAGCAGGGACAGGAACACCATCATCGCCAGTCCGATGTTGAGCAGCCAGAAGGCGGGCTTGAGCAGGTTGTCGGCCCAGGCGGCGCGCTCGCTGAGCCCGCGCAGGCAGAACAGCATCAGGCCGATGCCCAGCATGCCATACACACCGAACAGGGCCGCGTGGCCGTGGGCCGGCGTCATGTTCAGGCCCTGCACGTAGTACAGGGAGATGGGCGGGTTGATGGCGAAGCCCAGCAGGCCGGCGCCCACCGTGTTCCAGAAGCCCACGGCGACGAAGCACAGGATGGGCCACTTGTAGGCGGCGACCCAGGGCGCCGCCTGGCTGCGGCGGTAGTTGCGGAAGCCTTCGAGGCCGATCAGGGCCAGAGGCACCACTTCCAGCGCCGAGAAGATGGCGCCGATGGCGATCACCGAGGTGGGCGTGCCGGTGAAGTACAGGTGATGCAGGGTGCCGAGGATGCCGCCGAACAGGAAGACGATGGTCTCCAGCACGATGGCGCTGTTGGCGGCTGCGGCGCGGATCAGGCCCAGGCGGGTGAACAGCAGGGCGATCACCGCCGTCGCGAACACTTCAAAGAAGCCCTCGACCCACAAGTGCACCAGCCACCAGCGCCAGTACTCGACCAGCGAGTAGTGGGTGTTCCGGCCCCAGACGAGCGAGGCGGCGTAGAACAGGCCGATGCAGGTGGCCGACAGGAACACCATGGCGATCAGCCCCCGGCTCTCGGAGGGCTTCTTGAGGGCCGGCCACAGGGCCCGGCCCATCAGGCCCAGCCAGAACAGCAGGCCGACGAACAGCAGGATCTGCCACACCCGGCCCATGCTGGTGAACTCGAGGCCCTGGTTGCCGAGCCAGAAGGAGAACTCGACACCCGAGCGCTGCAGCGTGCCCAGCCAGCCCAGGGCGGTGGAGCCCACGACGATGAAGATCAGGGCCCAGAACAGCACATCCACGCCCAGTTTCTGGAACCTGGGCTCGTGCCCCGAGAGCACTGGGGAGATGTACAGCCCCGTGGCCAGCCAGGCGGTGGCGATCCACAGCACGCCGAACTGGGTATGGATGGTGCGGCTCACGGTGAAGGGCAGGATCTCGCCCAGGGGGATGCCGAAGAAGCTGTTGCCCTCCACGGCGTAGTGGGCCGAGATGATGCCCATTCCCACCTGGGCCAGGATCAGGCCGATGACCACGTAGAAATACTTGCGCGTGGCGCGCATGGACGGCGTGGGCTCGAGCTTGAGCAGGGGATCGACGCGCGGCGGCGCGGGATCGTCCTCTTCCTTGCGCGTGGCATGGAACCACACCATGGCGGCGATGCCGGCGATGAGCAGGATCACGCTGGCGACAGACCATATGCCGTTGCCGGTGGTGGGCGTGTTGTCCACCAGCGGCTCGTGGGGCCAGTTGCTGGTGTAGGACAGGCCGCTCTCGCCCGGCCGGTCGGTGGCCGCCGACCAGGCGGTCCAGAAGAAAAAGGCCGCGAGCGCCTGGCGGTCCGCCGCCTCGTCCAGGACGCCACTGGACATGGCGTACTGCTCGCGCAGCTCGGCCAGGCGCGCGTCGTCGCCGAACAGCGCCTGGTAGTGGCCGGCGATGTCGCGGATGACGCGGCCGCGGGCGTCGGATACGGTCAGGGTGCCGGTCGCCGCGTCATAGGTGTTGCGGCGCATTTCCGCCTTGAGGGAGGCCGCCACCTCGGCCTGCTGGCCGGACGTCAGGTGCTCGAACCTCGCCCCAAAGCGTGTCTGCGCCTGGGCGTCGCGCAGGGCCAGGGCCTCCCGGTGGAGCCAGTCGGCCGACCAGTCGGGGGCGATGTAGCTGCCGTGGCCCCACACCGAGCCCAGCTGCTGGCCGCCGGCGGCACGCCAGGCCTCCTGGCCGCGCTGGATCTGCTCGCCGGTGAACAGGCGCTCGCCGGATTGGCTGACGACTTGGTCGGGGATGGGCGGGGCGGCCAGATAGATCTCCCGGCCCACCCAGCCCAGGACGGCAAAGGACAGGAGGAAGATGATGGCCAACCAGCGCCAGAGTGCGCGCGTGGGATGCATGATGCTTGACTCCAATAGAAGGTTGAACAAAGGGGTTGAATGTTTGTAGATGCATCTTACGCGCATCTTTTAGAAGATGCAACAAGAATGCATCTTAAGCGGATTGGCGCTATACTTGAGTTTGTTACTGGGGAATTGGCCCGATGCAACTCACCCGTTTCACCGACTACGCGCTACGCGTCCTGATCTTCCTGGCGGGGAAGGGAGAGGAGCTCGCCACCATCGGCGAGATCGCCCGCAGCTACGACATCTCGGAAAATCACGTGATGAAGATCGTGCACCACCTGGGCCGGCTGGGCTATATCACCACCCTGCGCGGCAAGGGCGGCGGCCTGCGCCTGGGGCGGCCCCCGGAGGAGATCCGCCTGGGGGACGTGGTGCGCGACACGGAAGAGACCTTGAGCGTGGTGGAATGCCTGGCTGAAGGCTACGCCGGCGACTGCCGCCTGTTGCCCGGGTGCCGCCTGAAGACCATCCTGAGCGAGGCCCAGCGCGCCTTCCTGGGCCACCTGGACCGCTATACCTTGAAGGATATCGCGCCCCCGCCGGCGCGGGCGAAGGCGAAGACCGTCGCCGTGGAGCGTCCTGGGCGCTGAACCTCCTCCCTCAATCCTGCGCTACCTGGCTGTGCCACCAGATCCGGAACTCGCGGCACAGTCCGTCTGCGCCGAACTCCACCACCGCGATGCCGTCGAGCACAAGGCGCGGCAGGGGATCGCCCTCTTTGCGTGCCAGCAGATTGGTGCCGGTGGAGGCGGCCCAGATGCGGAACAGTTCCTCGGACGTCACCTGGTAGGTGGTGCGCCAGTGGGCGATGCCGCCGCGGGCATGGCGCTGCAGCACCTCGTAGCGCAAGTGAATATCGCTCTGCAGCTTGGTGCGCTGCCAATAGGCCTTGATCGCCTCCCGCCCGCGCTGCTCGGTGAAGGGCGTGTTGCGATAGACGCCGTCCTCGGCGAACAGCCCTGCCAGCAGGTGCTCGTCGCTGGTCTCCCAGGCACGCTTGTAATTCTCCATGAAGGTGTCGATGTCCATCGGCGGCAGCTCCGGGCGAAATCGGGAAGGGACATCATGCCATGGAAGCGCCCTCCTGCAGCGCGGCGGAGAGATAGTCGATGAAGGCGCTCACCTTGGCGGAGAGAAAACGCCGCGTGGGATACACCGCATAGATGCCCAGTTCGCTGGACTGGTAGTCCCCCAGCAGCCGCACCAGGCGTCCGGCGTCGAGATCCTGCTGCACCAGGAAAGTGGGCTGGCGGATGATGCCGGCCCCCGAGAGGGCCGCCAGCCGCAGCGTGTCGCCGTTGTTGGCGCGCAGGGGCCCGCGGATGCGCACGCTCACCTCGCCGGCCGGGCCGGTGAAGCGCCATTCGTCGCCGGTGGTGGCGTACGCGTAGCTGAGGCAGGCGTGGCGTGCCAGATCCTGCGGCACGCGCGGCGTGCCGTGGCGCTCCAGGTAGGCCGGCGCCGCGCAGATGACGATTTGGTCCGTGGCCAGCCGGCGCGCGATGAGGCCCGATTCCGTCAGCGCGCCGACGCGGATGGCGAGGTCGAAGCCTTCATCGATCAGATCCACCTTGCGGTCGTTGAGCGTCATGTCCACGCTCACTTCGGGATGGCGCTCGAGAAAGCCGCCCAGCAGCGGCGCGATCTTCAGGATGCCGAAGGACACGGGAACCGTCAGCTTGAGCGTGCCCCGCGGCAGGGCGGTGAGATGGCTGGCCACCTCTTCGGCTTCGGCCACGTCGGCGAGTATGGCCGCGCAGCGCTCGTGATAGGCGGCGCCCGCCTCGGTGAGATTGAGCCGCCGCGTGGTGCGGTTGAGCAGGCGCGTGCCCAGATGCTCCTCCAGGTCCTGGATCATCTTGGTGAGCCGCGCGCGGGACAGCTCCAGGCGCTCGGCCGCGGCGGCGAAGCTCCTCGTGTCCACCACGGCCACAAAGGCGCGCATGGCTGATAGTACGTCCATCCCTGCTCATCTATTCACTATTGATGAATAGTGTATTTCCGCGATGCGGCTTTATCAACGGCAACGATGCCAATACATTGCGCCGTCCATCCGCGTATGCAAAGGAGCCCTTACATGTCTCGTTTTACCCGCAGCATCCAGGTCCTGACCGCTTCCCTCGCCATGGCGGGCGCCGCCATGGCTGCCACGGCCGAGCCGCAGCCGGGCAATTACAAGATCGACCCGGCCCACTCCATGGCTTACTTCGAGGTCGGCCATGCCGGCGGCATCAGCCGCTTCATGGGCCGCTTCAGGGACATCGCCGGCGACCTGGTGGTGGGCACGCCCGAGAAGAGCAAGGTCAAGGTAACGATCAAGACCGACAGCGTCGACACCAACCACGAGGGCCTGGACAAGCACCTGAAGAGCCCGGACTTCTTCAACGCGGTGCAATTCCCGGTCATGACCTTCGAATCCACCGCGGTGAAGCTGGCGGGCGGCGAGGGCACCCTTGCGGGCAACCTGACCATGCTCGGCGTTACCAAGCCCGTGACCTTCAAGCTGAAGCTGATCGGCGCCGGCCCCGGCCCGCGCGGTGACACGCGCGTCGGCTATACGGCCAGGTCCACCATCAAGCGCAGCGACTTCGGCATGGGCTACGGCATCCCGAAGGCGGCCACGGACGAAGTGGACCTGAACATCAACATCGAAGCCATCAAGCAGTAATCGCCGCAGCCGCGCCGGCGCGCACCGGCGCGGCTCGTGCATCTCCGGAGCGGCCATGCCCGATCCCTCTTTCTTCATTCCCCTGTTGGTGCAGAGCGCGCTCATCCCCTTCGGGGTCGCGCTTGTCGCGCTGGTGGCGTTGCGCCGCTGCGCCGCCGGCCCGTCCGCGCTTGCCGCCGTGGCGGCCGGCTTCATCGCGTCCTATTTCACCGTCTACGGCTCCCAGTGGTCGGCGGCTCCCCGCCAGGCGCTGGACTGGATTGCGCCCATCGTCGTGCTGGGGGGCGCCGCGGCCTGGGCAATCGAGGGCAAGGCGCGGGCGGCCGGCGTCGGCTTCGTCGCGCGCTTCGTGGTGTCCGCCCTGGCCGCCGGCGTCCTTGTCGCGCCCGCTGCGGCCAGCCTGAGCGCGCCCAGCATCGCCGCCTATGTCCTGGCGGCGGGCATCGCCATCGGCGCCGCCTGGTCCTGGCTTGCCGGCGCCCCAGGCGGCGCGGCCGCGCCGACGGTGATCGCCATCGTCGCCGGCGGCTCCGCCGTGGCGCTCATGATCGACGCCAGCCAATCCATTGGCCAGCTCGGCGGCGCCCTGGCTTCGGCCGTCCTCGCCTGGCTGGCCTTCAGCCCGGTGCGCCGCCGCGCCGAAGCCGCGCCGGCCGCGGTCGGCTTGAGCGTCCTGCTGCTCGGCAGCCTGCTGCTCACCGCCCAGCGCTACGCCGGTTTCTCCCTGGTGCATGTGGCGCTCCTGGCCAGCGCCTTCCTGGCCCACGTGATCGTGTACCTGCCGCTGCGCCTGAAGAACCGGGTTCCCGGCACCGGGGCATGGCTGGCCAGCGCCGCCCTTGCCGGCGTTCCCGTGCTGCTGGTGGTGGGCCTGGCGCTGAAGGCGATGCAGGATTCGGGCGGGTATTGAGTTTTCAGCCTGAAAACCGCACTTAACGCAAAGGACGCGAAGCAACGCAAAGGACGCAAAGGGAAATCCTGAAGGATGGCCGACACCCAAAGGGTGAGGCTGTCGATCGTTCTTTGCGGCCTTTGCGTCTTTGCGATCTTTGCGTTGAAGGCGGTTCCAACTGCGGTTTCAAGGTTCAGTAGACCCGCGCCTCGCCCGGAGGGCGGGTCTTGAACCGCTTGTGCAGCCAGAAATACTGCTCCGGCATCTCCCGCACCCGCTCCTCGATGAAGGCATTCACGCGCCGGGTGTCGGACTCCACGTCCGGCCCGGGAAAATCCTCCCAGGGGGGATAGAAGCGCGTCACATAGCCGCCCCCGCCCGGCAGCTGGCGCGTGACGCAGGGCACGATCACCGCCCCGGTGGCGCGCGCCAGCCGCGACACGGCGGTGATGGTGGCGGCGGGCACACCGAAGAACGGCACGAAGATCGAGTCCCGCGGCCCGAAATCCATGTCGGGCAGATAGTAGAAGGGCAGTCCCTGCCGCAGCGCCTTGAGCACGGGCCGCAGGCCGTCCTGCCGGGAGAACAGGGTGGCATTGCCGAAGCGCGTGCGGCCGTGGAGCAGGAGCGCATCCGCCTGCGGATTCTTCTGGCGGCTGTACATGGAGACCAGGGGATAGTCGCTGGTCAGCCGGATCCCGCCCATGTCAAGTCCGACGAAATGGGGAGCGAGCCAGATCACCGGCCGGCCGCGCACCGCTTCCAGGTGCTCCAGGCCCTCCAGGCGCACCAGGCGATGGATGCGGCGGCGGGAGGACCACCAGAGTATGCCGTGCTCCACCAGGGCCCGGGCGAAAGCGCCGAAATGGCGCCGGGCGATGCGCGCCCGTTCGCCCTCGGTCATCGCCGGGAAACACAGGCGCAGGTTGGTGAGAGCCACGCGCCGCCGCTCCCTCACCAGCCCGTAGGCCAGCACGCCCAATCCCTGCCCGACCAGGGCCAGCAGGGGCAGGGGCAGGAAACGCAGCAGCCAGACGAGCCCAAGCGCGATGCGGGTGGCCATGGCTAACGGACGTGGGCGAAACCGCGGGTGGAAGCCCGGATGAAGCGCACCATTTCCGCCACCGCCGCACTGTCGAGGGCGGAAAGGCGGGCAAGGACCTCGTCCAGCCCGGCGCCCGAGCGCAGGACCCGGAAGGCGCGCCGCAGCGCAAGGCGCTCCGAATCCGCTACACCGGCGCGCGCGAGCCCCACTGTGTTCAGGGCGCGCGCCCGCCCGGGCACCCCCTCGGTGACGACGAACGGAAGACAGTCCCGGGTCACCTTGGTGCTTTGGGACACCATCGCCAGGCGGCCGATGCGACAGAACTGGTGCACCGTCACCGCGCCGGAGACGAAGGCGCGATCCTCGACGGTGACGAACCCCGCCAGGAGCGCACCGTTGGCCACAACAGTCTGGTCGCCGATGCGGCAGTCGTGGGCCACGTGGCTGTAAGCCATGAGCATGTTGCCGTGGCCGATGCGGGTGGCGGCTCCTTCCGTGCTGCCGCGGTGGATGGTGACCCCCTCGCGGATCACGTTGTCGTCACCGATCTCCACCCAGCTCGCGCAGGGGCGGAACTTGAAATCCTGGGGCTCGCCGCCGATGACGGCATGCTCATGAATCCGGTTGCCCCGTCCCATCCGGGTGAAGCGCCGAATGACTGCGTGGGCGCCGATGGTGCAGCCGTCCCCGATCTCCGTATCCGCCTCCACCACGGCGTAGGGGCCGACGGTCACCCCGGCGCCCAGGCGCGCGGCCGGGTCGATGAGCGCGGTGGCGTGGATCATGACAGCGCCCGGACGATCGCCGTGCATACGGCGTCCAGCTGCTCCGGCTGAAGCAGCGGCGACATGGGCAGCGAGAGCACTTCTGCGGCGGCCGCTTCGGCCTCGGGTAGCGACAGGCCCTGGCACAGGGCCGAATACACCTCCTGGCGATGCAGCGGCACGGGGTAGTAGATGGCGCTCGCGATCCTTGCCTCCGCAAGCGCCTGCTGGATGGCATCGCGACGCCGGCTGCGTATGGTGAACTGGTGATACACGTGGAGTCCCTTGCCGTCCTCCACCGGCAGCGTCAGGTCGAGCCCGCCCAGCCGGGCCTTGTAACGGGCGGCATGCTCGCGGCGCAGGCGGTTGAAGTGCTCCACGTGCTTGAGCTTCACCCGCAGCACCGCGGCCTGCAGCTCGTCGAGCCGGCTGTTGTAGCCGATCACCGAGTGATGGTAGCGGCGCTGGCTGCCGTGGTCGCGGTACATGCGCGCCGCAGCGGCGATGTGGTCATCGTCCGTGACCAGCATGCCGGCGTCGCCGAAGGCGCCCAGATTCTTGCTGGGATAGAAGGAAAAGCAGCCGGCATCCCCATGGGCGCCGCAGCGCTTGCCGCCGTACTCGGCGCCGAAAGACTGGGCGCAGTCCTCGATCAGCCGCAGGCCATGCCTGCGGCACAGCTCGGCGATGGGCGCCAGGTCGGCCGGCTGGCCGAAAAGATGCACCGGCAGCACCGCCCGCGTCCTGGCGGTGATGGCGGGCTCGATCAGGGCCGGGTCGATGTTGAAGGTGTCCAGGCGGATGTCCACGAACACCGGCGTGGCGCCGATGTAGGAGATCGCCTCGGCGGTGGCGATGAAGGTGAAGGGCGTGGTGATGACCTCGTCGCCGGCGCGCACCCCGGCGGCGCGCAGCGCCAGGTGCAGCGCGTCCGTGCCCGAGGCCAGCGCCACCGCGTGGCGCATGCCGCAATAGGCGGCGATCTCCTGTTCCAGTGCCGCTACGTTCGGGCCGAGAATGTAGTGACCCGATTCGGCCACATCGATGAGCGCCCGATCGATGTCTTCCTTGAGCAGGCGGTACTCCGCCTTGAGATCCACCATCGGAATGGTCACGGCCGGTCCTCCCGACGCAGACCGACCGCTGCCGGTCCAGCTTCGATGTCCCGGGAGATGGCCAGCGCCACCTCCAGCGCGCGCTTGCCGTCGGCTCCGGAGACCTTGGGCGGGATGCCGTTGCGGACCGCGTCCACGAAGGCACGAATCTCCGCCATCAGGGGATCCGCCACGGGGAAGTCCTGCTCCTCGGTGCGAATGCCGGGAATGCCGCCCGGCTCCAGCGCCTCACTGACCCGGCGATGGACGTGCAGGCGCCGCCCCTGGTAATCGACGGAGATGTACGCCTGGGGCTGGAACACCCTGATCTTGCGCATGCTCTGCTGGGAGACGCGGCTTGCGGTCACGTTGGCGACGCAGCCGTTGTCGAATTCCAGTCGGGCATTGGCGATGTCGATCTCGCTGCTCAGGACCGGCAGGCCCACGGCACGCAGGCTGCGCACGGGGCTTTGGACCAGGCTCAGGATGATGTCGATGTCGTGAATCATGAGGTCGAGGATCACGTTTACATCGGTGCCCCGCGGCTTGAACTTTGCCAGGCGATGGGATTCGATGAAGATGGGATTGCGCACGATGTCTCCCATGGCGACGACGGCGGGATTGAAGCGCTCCAGGTGCCCGATCTGCAAAACGCGCCCGCGCGCCTGGGCGATGCGGATCAGCTCTTCGGCCTCGGCCACGGTCTGGGTGATGGGCTTTTCCAGAAGCACGTGCAAACCCGCGTCGAGGCAGGCCCTGGCGACGCCGAAATGGTGCTCCGTGGGCACCGCGATGGACACCAGGTCCACCTGCTCCAGGATATCCCGGAAATCGGTATAGGCCGGAATGCCGTAGGGCGCGGCCGCCTCGCGGGCCCGCACGGGGTTCACATCCGCCACGGCCACGAGCTTGATGTCTTCCAGTGCTGCATATTTCTGGGCGTGAAAACGCCCCAGATAGCCCGTGCCGATGACGGCCGCCCTTAGTGTGCTCATGAAACGTGGATCGATTCCAACAGAAACTCGGAATGCCGCCGGCCCGGAGGATGGAAAGACAAACGACGGAAAAGCCGCGCGGCATCTTATCATGGACACCTGCGGCGCGCACGGCGCGACCGCCCGGCCGGCGATGGATGCCTGATTACGCGCTCTATGGGAAGCGTCGAGCGCAGCCGCTCACCAGCCGCCCCGGGCCAGCCAGAGATCGATCAGTTCCAGCTTGTCGACGCCGAAGAAGGGTTCGTCGTCCACCAGGAAGAAGGGTGAGCCGAACACGCCCCGGGACACGGCCCGGTCTACCTCGCCTCTCAGCAGGGCGGCGGCATCCTTGGCCTCGAGGGCGGTGCGGGCAACCGATTGCGGCAGCCCCGCCCGCGCCGCCGCGGCGAGCAACTGGTCGGTCTACCGCATCGGCACGTGCAGCCCTCATGTACCTGTCGGGCAGCCGTGAGAGGAGCGACACCACCCTCGGCAGCTGGCGGGCCTATTTGTCCGGCCCCCATCTGACGGACCGCACCCTGGTGCTCGACGCACCGCCCAGCCAGGGGCCGGCCGTCTGTCATGTCACGGCGGAAGAGATCCCGTCGCGGCTGCACCGGGAGAAGGTGTATCACCAGTTCGGCATGATCGACCGGCTGTCCATCGTGGAACAGAAGGAGGGCGGCGCCGTCTTCGCGGTCAATCTGTACCGCTACAGGGGCCAGAAGCATTTCAGCGATCGGGAGCTGAACGCATTCGAGACGCTGGCCCAGCCCCTGCTCGCCGCCGTGCGCCGGCATTTGAACCTGCGCGGGTTGAAGGCGGCGTCTCGCACCCTGTCGGTGGCCAGGTTGCGCGAAACCCTTCATTTCCACCGGCCGGATCTGCCGGAACGGGAACTGGATGTCTGCGCCCGCGCCCTGGCGGGCATGAGTTATGAAGGCATCGCCGCCGATCTCGGCCTGAAAGTGCCCACGGTGAAGACCTATCGCAACCGCGCCTTTGCGCGCCTGGGAATCCGCTTTCGCAGCGAGCTGCTGCGCTACTACCTGGGGCTGGACGAGCCAGGCGCTTGACCTGCCGCCGGGCGGTTCAGCGCGTCCGGCGCTTCCGGACCCACCAGACGCTCGCTGCGGCGACAATCAGGCCGAGCAGCAGCCATCCTTCCACATTGCGGATTTCACCGAGCACGATCTCGGCCGCCTCGCCGAACACCCAGCCGATGCCGGCCACGACAAAGGCCCATAGCATGGCGCCCAAGGCGTTGAACAGGGCGAAGCGCACTCCGGGCACGGGCGAGGTGCCGATCAGGATCGGTCCGGCGATGCGCAGGCCGTAGGCGAAACGCACGCCGATGATCACGGCCGCGTGATAGCGTTCCATCAGCCGATGCACCCTATCGGCCTGCCGCAGCGCCGAGGGCCATCGGGCGAGCACGGCGGGGCCGTGCCGGCGCCCGAGCCAGAAGTAGAACTGGTCGCCGAGAAATCCGGCCGCCGCCGCGACACCCAGCACGGCGAAGGGATCGAGGTAGCCGCGGGACGCGGCGAAGCCGGCCAGCACCAGGACGGTCTCGCCCTCCAGGAAGCAACCCACCGCCAGCACCCAGTACCCGTGCGTCTCGATCAGTGCGCCCAACGTCATGCTTCACCGCCATGCCCATCGTTTGCGCGACATTCTAGTCCCGATGTTTCTGTCAGGTGCATTACTGCAGCATGAAGGTTGTTTCGCATAGCGAACATATGTTTCGTTAATGATCAGGATGTGCTATGTTTTCCCGCGACACCGGATTTTTCCGCACAGACCCAGGAGGAGACATGCAGCACAAAGGGATCGCCATCGCTCTTGGCATGGCACTGGCCGCCACGGCCCACGCCCAGGAGATCTTCAAGACCGCGTTCATCGACCAGTTGAGCGGCCCGCTGGCGGAGGTCGGCGAGCTGATGCACCGCCATCTGCAGCTCGCGGTGGACGACATCAACGCCAAGGGCGGCGTGCTCAACGGCGTCAAGATGGAGTTGCTGGCCTTCGACAACAAGCTCTCCGCCCAGGAGGCGCAGATCGCCTTCAAGGCGGCGGTGGATGCGGGAGCGCGCGTGATCTTCACCGGCGGCTCCGGTTCCACCGTGGTGGCCGCGCTGGTGGAGGCGGCCAACAAGCACAATGAACGCAACCCGGACAAGGCAGTGCTGATCGTCAACCACTCTTCCATCGATCCGGAACTCACCGGCGCGCGCTGCAGCTTCTGGCACTTCGCCACGGAGGCGAACACGGCCATGAAGATGAAGGCCCTCACCAACTTCATGAAAGAGGCCAGGGACATCAGGAAGGTGTATTTCCTCAACCAGGACTACGCCCACGGGCGCGCCTGGGCCCGCTACGGCAAGGAGATGCTCGCCGCCGCCAGGCCCGACGTGCAGGTGGCGGGGGAGGACTATCACCCCATCGGCAAGGTCAAGGACTTCTCGCCCTACGTGGCCAAGATCAAGTCCACCGGCGCCGATACCATCGTCACCGGCAATTGGGGCAACGATCTCAACCTGCTGGTCAAGGCAGCGGGTGACGCCGGGCTGAACGTGCGCTACTTCAACCACAGTGCCGGCTCCATCCCGGGCACGGCGGTGGCCATGTCCCAGGCGAAGATCGGCCGGCTGACCTGGGTGGCCGAATGGCATCCCAATGTGGACAATCCCAAAGTCGCATCCCTCGCCGAGGCCTACCACAAGCGCTATAACAAGCCCTTCCTGGCGCCGCGCATCGACATGTCGCCGCGGCTGATCGCCGCCGCCATCAACCAGGCCAGATCCACCGAGCCGCTCAAGATCGCTCTGGCGCTGGAGAACATGAGCTATCCGTCGGCCGTGGGTGAAGTGAGGATACGCAGGGAGGACCACCAGGCGCTGCTGCCTCAGACCGTGTCCACCCTAGTACCGGTGGACGGCAAGACCGTGAAGTTCGGCATGGAGGGCACCAACATCGGCTTCAAGACCGACGCGGTTTACGAAGGCCGCGATCTGGCGCTGCCTACCGAGTGCAGGATGCAGCGTCCGGCGGGCGCATGAGCATGAGGGAGACGACGATGAACCCGCCTTTCTATCGCCTCGGCGAAAAGCCCCTGCACGAATACCTGCGCGAACACGCCCGGCGCCAGCCGGACAAGCCGGCCTATATCTGGTACGGCCACGCCCTGGGCTACGGCGAGCTGGACCGCCTGAGCGATGCCTTCGCCGCCGAGCTGGCGGCGCTGGGGGTGCGCGCCGGCGATCGCGTCGCGCTGTTCATGCAGAACTGCCCCCAGTACATCATCGCCCATTTCGGCATCCAGAAGCTGGGCGCCGTCGTAGGCCCCTGCGGCCCGCTGTTCAAGGAGCACGAGCTGGCATACCAGCTCGGCGACCTGGGCGCGGAAGTGATCGTCGCCGCCGACAATCTCTATCCCGTCGTGGCGGCAGTCCGTGGCAGGACGCCGCTCAAGCATGTTTTCCTGGTTCATTACGCCGATTGGCTACCGGCCGAACCCGCCATCGACGTGCCGGCCGAGATCCTCGTGCCGCGCCAGGAGTTCGCCGACACCAGGGATTTCCTGCGGGTGCTGGCAGACCGGAAAGCAGCGCCCCCCGGCGCCAACCCCGACATGGACCAGGTGGCGCTGATGACCTACACCTCGGGCACCACCGGCCTGCCCAAGGGCGCCATGCTCACCTACCGCAACGCCCTGTTCAAGACCGCCGTCGCCGCCGACGGTAACGAGGTGCGCCAGGACGACGTGCTGCTCGCCATCGCGCCCCTGTACCACATCGCCGGCATGCTGATGGGCATCAACGTCACGATCTATGCCGGCACCACCACGGTGCTGATGTACCGCTTCGATCCGCTCGCCACGCTCCAGGCCATCGACCGCTACCGCGTGACCTGGTGGTACAGCATCGTGCCCATGAACGTGGCGCTGATGCAAGTGCCGGATGCCAAGCGCTTCGATCTTTCCTCGCTGCGGGTCAACACCGTCACCAGCTTCGGCATCACCCTCACCGAGGATCTCGCCGGGAAGTGGAAGGCCTTCACGGGCGGCTGCCCTGCGTGGGAGGCGGCCTACGGGCTGTCGGAAACCCATACGGTGGATACGGTGATGCCGCGCCATGCCATCCGCTGGGGCACGCAAGGCAAGCCGGCGCCGGGCGTCGAGTGCCGCATCGTCGATCCCGGCACCGGCCAGGACCTGCCGCCGGGCGAGATGGGCGAGATCGTGCTGCGCAGTCCGGGCGTGTTCAAGGGCTACTGGAACAAGCCCGAAGCCACCGCCGCCACGCTACGCGACGGCTGGGTCCATACCGGCGACATGGGCAGGCTGGACGCCGACGGCTATCTTACCTTCATGGGGCGCTTCAAGGAGATGATCAAGGTGTCCGGCTACAGCGTGTTCCCCGAGGAGGTGGAGGTTATGCTCATCAAGCATCCTGCCGTGGCGCAGGCCGCGGTGATCGGCGTGCCCGACGAGCAGAAGGGCGAAGTGGTCAAGGCGGTGATCGTGCCCCGTCCGGGCATGAAACCCACGGCCGAGGACATCATCGCCTGGAGCAAGGAGAACATGTCCGCCTACAAGGTGCCGCGCCAAGTGGAGTTCCGCGACGCGCTGCCGGCCACCGGCGCCGGCAAGGTGCTGCGGCGGCTGCTGAAGGAGTGATGTTTTGAAGAAGATCCTTGTCGCCAACCGCGGCGAAGTCGCCCTGCGCATCCTGCGCGCCGCGGACGATCTGGGCCTGGCTGCGGCCGCGGTCTATGCCCGCGACGACGCCGACGCACTCCATGTCCGGGCGGCGGCGCAGGCGGTGGCACTGCCCGCCCAGGGTCCGGCGGCCTACCTGGACAGGGAACGCCTGATCGCCGCGGCGCGCGAGACCGGATGCGACGCTGTCCATCCCGGCTATGGCTTCCTCAGCGAGCGCGCCGATTTCGCCCGCGCCTGCGCCGGCGCCGGGCTGACCTTCATCGGCCCCACACCGGAGCAACTGGAAGTGTTCGGCGACAAGGCCAGGGCACGTGCCCTGGCCGCCGCCTGCGATGTGCCCCTGGTGCCCGGCACGCCCGGCCCGGCGAGCCTGGAGGAAGCGCACGCCTTCTTCGCCGCCCACCGGGAAGCCGGTGTGATGATCAAGGCCGTGGGCGGCGGCGGCGGGCGCGGCATGCGTGCCGTCTTCGATGACGCGCAGTTGGCCGATGCCTATGCGCGCTGCGCTTCCGAGGCGCGGGCGGCCTTCGGTGTCGACGGCGTGTACCTCGAGCGGCTGGTCCGGCACGCCCGCCACATCGAAGTGCAGGTCGTCGGCGACGGTCGCTCGGTCGTTGCCCTGGGCGAGCGGGAATGCACCCTGCAGCGGCGCTTCCAGAAGCTCGTCGAGATCGCCCCCAGCCCCAGCCTCGAAGGCAAGCTGCGCGGGCGTATCGTCGATGCCGCGCTACGCCTGGCGCGCGCCGTCGGCTACCTGGGGCTGGGTACATTCGAGTTCCTGGTGGAGGCGGACAGCGGCGCCTTCTTCTTCATCGAAGCCAATCCGCGCCTGCAGGTCGAGCACACCATCACCGAGGAGGTGACCGGCGTCGATCTGGTGCGCACCCAGATCGGCATCGCCGCGGGCCGGCCCCTCGACGCGCTGGGGCTCGATCCCGCAGCGTCGCCGGCGGCGCAGGGCTATGCCATGCAGCTGCGCATCAATGCCGAAACGATCGATGACAGCGGCAACGCCATGCCCGCCAGCGGCGTGCTGAACCGCTTCGATCTGCCGGGGGGGCCCGGCGTGCGTGTCGATACCCACGGCTACCTGTTCTACCGGCCTTCGCCCTACTACGATACCCTGCTCGCCAAGCTCGTCGTAAGCGTGCGCGGCGGCGACTTCGCCGGCCTGGTGCGCCGCGCGCGGCGCGCGCTGGGCGAATGCCGCATCGACGGCATCGCCACCAACCTGCCGTTGCTGCGCGCCCTGGCGGCGCAGCCGGAATTCGAGCGCCAGGAGGTGGATACCGGCTACGTGGAACGCCACCTCTCCGCCCTGCTGGAGCAGGCGAAAGGCTTTGCCGCCGCCGAAGCCGCTGCGCCGCCGGCGTACGCGGCTCCCGTGGCGGGCGATGCGGTGGACGACGCCGACGGCGTCGTGATCCGCGCCCCGATGGCGGCCAAGGTCGTGAAGCTGTCCGTTGCGCCCGGCGAGGTGGTCCGGCCCGGCGGCCAAGTCGCCGTCCTCGAAGCCATGAAGATGGAGGCCGTACTTTTGGCGGAGCAGGGCGGGCGGGTGCGCTCGCTGCACGCCGCCGAGGGCGAGTTTGTGGCGGAGGGACAGGCCCTCGTCCTGCTCGAACCGGCCGAGGTCGCCACGGCCGTCGAGGCCGAAGCGGCGGTGATCGATGTCGATGCCATTCGCCCCGACCTGCAGGCGGTGCTCGAGCGCCATGCTTATCTCCTGGACGAGAATCGCCCCGACGCCGTGGCGCGCCGGCGCAAGACCGGCCAGCGCACGGCGCGGGAAAACGTCACCGAGGTGTGCGACCCGGGCAGCTTCATCGAATACGGCGCTCTGGCCATCGCCGCCCAGCGCCGGCGCCGCCCGCTGGATGATCTGGTGCGTAACACGCCGGCTGACGGCATGATCACCGGCATCGGCACGGTGAACCGGGAACTGTTTGGCGCGGAGCAGTCGCGCTGTGTGGTGATGGCCTACGACTACACCGTGCTCGCCGGTACGCAGGGCTTCATGAACCACGCCAAGACCGACCGCATGCTGGACATCGCCGGGCGGCTCGGCCTACCCGTGGTGCTGTTCGCGGAAGGGGGCGGCGGGCGCCCGGGCGACACCGACATGCCGGTGGTGGCGGGCTTGCACGTGCCCACCTTCGCCAGCTACGCGCGGCTCTCGGGCAAGGTGCCGCTGGTGGGCATCGTCTCCGGCCGCTGCTTCGCCGGCAATGCCGCGCTGCTGGGCTGCAGCGACGTCATCATCGCCACGCCCAATTCCAACATCGGTATGAGCGGCCCGGCGATGATCGAGGGCGGTGGCCTGGGCAGCTTCCGCCCGGAGGATATCGGTCCCACGGAAGTGCAGAGCCGCAACGGCGTCGCGGACCTGGTGGTGGCCGATGAGCGCGAGGCCGCCGCCGCGGCGCGCCGCTATCTTGCCTACTTCCAGGGCGCGCTGCCGTCATGGGATGCGCCCGACCAGCGCCTGCTGCGCCATGCCGTCCCCGAGAACCGGCGCCGGGTCTACGACGTGCGCACGGTGATGCAGGGCCTCGTGGACACCGGCTCCCTGATGGAGCTGCGGGCGGGATTCGGCGCCGGCATTCTTACGGCGCTGGCGCGCATCGAAGGCCGCCCGATCGGCCTGATCGCCAACAACCCGCGGCACCTTGGCGGCGCCATCGACGTCGATGCCGCCGACAAGGCGGCACGCTTCATGCAGCTGTGCGACGCCTACGGGCTGCCCATCGTCTCGCTGGTGGACACGCCCGGCTTCATGGTCGGACCCGACATCGAAAGCCGCGCCCAGGTGCGGCATGTCTGCCGCATGTTCGTCACCGCCGCAAACCTGCGTGTGCCTTACTTCGCCGTGGTGCTGCGCAAGGGCTACGGCCTGGGCGCCCAGGCCATGGCGGGCGGGGGGTTTCATTCGCCGGTGTTCACCATCGCCTGGCCCACGGGCGAATTCGGCGCCATGGGCATAGAAGGCGCGGTCAGGCTAGGCTACCGCAAGGAACTGGAAGCCGCCGCCGAAGGCCCCGAGCGCGACGCCCTGTTCAACAAGCTGGTGGCGGCCATGTACGACAACGGCAAGGCCCTCAACATGGCCGCCATGCTCGAGATCGATGCGGTCATCGACCCGGCGGAAACCCGCGCCTGGCTGACGCGCGGGCTGCAGTCGGCCGCCGCCGGTGCGGACCTGAAATCCCCACGGGCGCGCTTCATCGACACGTGGTGAGGAGTATCTGCCCGTCCTACTGCTTTTCCGGCAGCGGGCTGAACTCCACCGGCACCCAGGCATAACGGCCCTTGCCTTCGTCCCGCACGCGGCCGATGCCGGGGAACGGCAGGTGCATGCCGGCCACCAGGGATTTGCTGGCGGCCATCTGCTTCATGATGGCGCGGCGGGTGGCGATGGCCTGCTTCTGGTCCACGTCGAACTCGATGGAGACGCCGGGCCGGGCGAACTGGACGGCGTGGGCATGCACCAGGTCGCCCCAGATCAGCAGTCTCTGGCCGGCGGATTCCACCGCGTAGGCGGTGTGTCCCGGCGTATGGCCGTGGGCTTTCACGGCCTTGATGCCCGGCACCAGTTCGCTGCCTTCGGTGAAGGTCTGCCACCGGCCCTGCGCTCGGTAGGGGGCGGCGGCATCCCGCGCCATCTGGAAAAAGGGCCGCATGCCTTCGGGCGCCGCCGCGGCGGTCTTTTCCGACAGCCAGAAATCGTGGTCCGCCTTGGGCACCAGCACCTTGGCCTGGGGAAAGACGGGCTGGCCGTTGGCGTCGTTGAGGCCGCCCACGGTGCGGTAGTAGCCGGGCGCCTGGGTCTTCACCATCGGCGCTTCCGCCCGGGCCAGGGGGGCGAGGCAGAGAAGGGCGGCGGTCAGGAGTGCGAGGAGCGGACGTTGTTTGTTGTTCATGGAGACTCCCGTATGACAAAAGGAGAAGGAGGCGCTAGTGTAGCAAAGGGCTGCGGACGCGCCGCGCACTTCAGTCCATGCCAGGCTCCAGGGCGCGATGGCTTCAGCGCCCAGGAGGCGGGCATCTGTGCCGCCACCCTCGCTCCGGCACGCCACTTGCGTTACGCTGGGGACCCGGCCCGCAGCCTCTATCTGCACGTGGTGCGGGGCGCCGTGGAGGTGGAAGGCCAGGGCGAGCGGGAAGAGCTTGCGGCCGGCGATGCCACCGCCATGGCCCGGGCTGCACATTGTTGATTCATTGGAGCCGTTGGTGTTCCGGTTTTTCTCTTTGACCAGGAGGCTTCTTATGCCTGACTCTCGCCGTGTCGCAGTGCTGATCGGCAGCCTGCGCAAGGAATCCCTGAACCGCAAGCTGGCGCGCGCCCTGCCTGATCTGGCGCCGCCTTCCCTCACTTTCGAGTTCGTCGACATCGGCGGCCTGCCCCTCTACAACCAGGACCTGGAGGAGGCGCCGCCCGAGGCATGGACCGCCTTCCGCCAGCGGATCGCGGCGGCGCATGCCGTGCTTTTCGTGACGCCGGAATACAACCGCTCCGTGCCCGGGGCCCTGAAGAATGCCCTGGACGTGGGCTCGCGGCCCTACGGCAAGAGCGTGTGGACCGGCAAGCCGGGCGCGGTGATCAGCGTCTCGCCCGGCGCCATCGGAGGCTTCGGCGCCAACCACCATTTGCGGCAATCCCTGGTGTTCCTCGATGTGCCGGCGCTGCAGCAGCCGGAAGCCTATATCGGCGGTGCGGACAAGCTCTTCGACGACCAGGGCGCCCTGGTCAATCCGTCGACCCGCGAATTCCTGGCGAAGTACCTGCAACGTTTCGAAGCCTGGATCGCGTGCAACATCGTGGGCGGCTGACCGGCGGGAACCTGCGGGGTGGCGGCGGCGCCTAACAACGATAGCTGCCACCCCGTCTGCCCATGGTCGACAAAATCCGGACGTTCGTCCTCGGCGCCCAGGACCCGGAGATGCGCGAAATCGAGCGCATCCTGCGGCGCGCCGCGCGGCCCTTCGTCCATGCCGCGAAGCGGGGCAGCCGCTGCACGGCGCGCACCGCTTACGAAGCCGACGGCGTGGTGCGTGTTTCCCGCAGCGGCCTGGCGCTGCCGGCACTGCTGCCGCCCCAGGCTCCCGCGATCTTCATCGAATGCACGGTGCTGGGCCACGCCCCGGTGTTGCGCGTCGATCACCACCACCCGGGCGACCCGGGCTATGAGAAGCCGCCCGAGGCCTATCTGGAGGGCTCCTCCCTGGGCCAGGTGCTGCGGCTGCTGGAAATGGAGCCGAACGAAACCCAGCGCCTGCTCGCCGCCGGCGACCACTGCCTGACCGCCGCCTACCAGGGTGCCTGCCCGGGTGTCGACCCCGACGAGCTGCTGTTCCTGCGCGCCTCGTGGCAGGCGAGGATGAGCGGGCGCAGCTTCGGCGATGTGGTGGAGGGCATCCTGCACGCGGCCAAGCAGGTGTGCCGCCGCTACGATTCGGAATTCGGCGAGGCGGTGTTTCCCGATCCCACGGAAATCCCGCTCGATCTCGCCGAAGGCGCGGCCTACGCCGGAAAACCGGTGCGCTACCGCCAGCTGCTGCCGGGCGGCGAACTGAAGGAAATGCTGAAAGGGGCCGGCCCCGGGCACATCCAGCGCTTCATGGAAGCGCACCGGGCGGCCGGCCGGCAGGTCTACGGCAACCCGTATCGGGGCTACGCCGGCGCCTACTGCTGAGGGCCGCCGGCCTGATTGAACTGGTATATCCTTGCCTGGCACGCCGGGCGGCTGGTGCGCGGCCGGCACAATCGGGAACGGGCATGACCGGTGATGACTGGGAGATGGTGCTGCGGCTGATCGTGGCTCTGGTGGCGGGGGCTCTGATCGGCTATGAGCGCTCCTACCACGGCCGGCCGGCGGGCTTCCGCACCCATGCCCTGGTGTGCACCGCCTCCAGCCTGCTCATGCTGGTCACGGTGTACGAGGCCTATTGGGTGCGGGCAGCCGCCGAGTCGATCCGGCTCGATCCCACCCGGATGGCTCAGGGCATCATGACCGGCATCGGCTTCCTGGGCGCCGGCGTGATCGTCAAGGAAGGGCTTTCGGTCCGGGGCCTGACCACGGCGGCGTCCATCTGGATCACGGCCGCCATCGGCATTCTGGCCGGCATAGGCTTCTACTTTCCCCTCGCCGTGACGGTGGTCCTGACCCTGGGGGTGCTGTCCGTGTTTCGCTGGATCGAAACGCGCATGCCGGCCCAGGCCTTCTACCACTTCGACGTGCGCTTTGCCCGGGACTCCGAGATGACCGAGGACGCCCTGCGCGCCCTGATCGAGCGCCACGGCTTCAGCATTGCCAATTTCAGCTATCGCCTGGACGGCGAGGGCCGCGTGCGCCGCTACAGCATGGTGCTGCGCACCATCGACCGCTCCAGCGCCTCGCGCCTGTCCGACACCCTCGCCGCTACCGAGGCGGTGCTCGAATTCCGCATCGCTCCGACCGGGGACTGAAACCAGGGTTGACGTGCTACTGGCGGGTAGGCATCATACCTGCCCGTCTAGTATTCGCGATGGCCCCGACATCATGACCCGCCGCGCAAACCCATCGTCGCCCTGGAGCAAGGTGGAGGACCGCCGTCGGGAGCGCGAGATCAAGCGCGAGGCGGTGCTGCGCACGGCGGCCCAGGTGTTCAACGAGAAAGGGTTTCACGCCACCTCCCTGGACGAGGTGGCCGGGCGCCTGCACATCACCAAGCCCACCTTGTACTACTACGTCAAGAACAAGGAGGCGATTCTGTTCGAGTGCGTGCGCATCGGCCTGGACATGCTGCGCAAGGCCATCGATCAGGCGGGGGCCTCGGGCGGCACGGCGCTGGACAAGCTCACCACCGCCATGCGCAAGTATGCGGAGATCGTGACCATGGATTTCGGCATGTGCGTCATCCGGGTGGGCGAAGATCCCTTGCCGCCGGCGAGCCGCAAGGAGTTGCGCAAGCTCAAGGGCGCCCTCGATGCCGAGTTCCGCAACCTGATCCAGCAGGGCATCGCCGAGGGCTCGCTTGCCCCGTGCGATCCGAAGATGGCGGCCTTCACCCTGGCCGGCGCCCTGAGCTGGATCGCGCGCTGGTACCGCCCGGACGGGCCCCTGGGGCCGCAGGAGATCGCCGATCAGTGCATCGCCCTGCTGATGAACGGCATGGTGCGGCACGACAGCGAGCCGACGGCCGCAGGGGGAAGGAGAGGAAGAAGAAAACCAGCGCGTGAGCGACAGGAATCGGAGACAAGATGACCGCAGTTCCGGCCAATCCCATTCTGGAGATCGACGGCATCACCCTGGCTTTCGGCGGGGTGAAGGCCTTGAATGGCGTCGCCTTCGAGGTGGCGCCCGGTTCCATCACCTCGGTGATCGGTCCCAACGGCGCCGGCAAGACCTCCCTGTTCAATACCATCTCCGGCTTCTACCGGCCCACCGCCGGGCGCATCCGGTTCCAGGGCGAGGACATCACGCGCCTGCCGGCGCCCAGGCGCGCCAAGCTGGGGCTGGCGCGCAGCTTCCAGAACATCGCCCTGTTCCGCGGCATGACGGTGCTGGACAATATCAAGCTGGGACGCCACTGCCACCTGCACACGGGCGTGCTCGACGCCCTGTTCTACTACGGCCGCGCCCGGCGCGAGGAGGTGCGGCTGCGTGCCGACATCGAGGAGCGCATCATCGATTTCCTGGAGATCGACCACATCCGCCACGCGCCGGTGGCCGCGCTTTCCTACGGCCTGCAGAAGCGGGTGGAGATGGCCCGGGCCCTGGCCATGCAGCCCCGGGTGCTGATGCTGGACGAGCCGGTGGCCGGCATGAACCGGGAGGAGACCGAAGACATGGCGCGCTTCATCCTGGACGTGCGCCAGGAGTGGGGCGTGACCATCCTCATGGTGGAGCACGACATGGGCATGGTGATGGACATTTCCGACCACGTGGTGGTGCTCAACTTCGGCGAGGTGATCGCCGACGGGGTGCCCGCCGAGGTGCAGAACAACCCCGAGGTGATCCGCGCCTACCTGGGCTCGGGCAACGTGGAGGAGCTGCGCCGCAAGCTGCACGGGGCGGTGGTGAAGGAGGCGGCATGATCATCCTCCATTCCCCCTATCCCCCGACCCCTCTCGCGCAAGGCTGTGGACTACCACGTCTACGGGAGCAAGATCAATGCATTGGCCTTCAAGTTATGCATGGTGCTTAGTAGGTTCCTTCCCCTTCAAGGGGAAGGACAGGATGGGGATGGGTTTCAATGGCGCCGAAATGACCCATCCCCACCCCATCCCTCCCCTTGAAGGGGAGGGAGCCTGCTGCATGACGTCTGAGTTGTGGGTAATCCTCAGCCCATTGCGGGAGAGGGGAACGTC